>VXMI01000053.1 GCA_009841165.1 Gemmatimonadota bacterium
GGCCCAAACGGGGCTCGACAGATTGGATATGTCGGAGCGAGTCGATGGTCGCGAATTCGCGTATGCGCTGGGCGGCGGCGGGGGCTGCGAGTGCGGCGAACAGCGGCAGGATGGCCAGCGTGAGCAGGCCGTGGCGGGTCAGGCGGGATGGGCGGTTGGACATCGGGCACCTCCGACTGCGCAGGGCATGGGTCCGGGCGCGACAGCGCGCCGTGTCAAGTTGTGGCGGCGGGGCGCGGCGGGCTAGGGGGGCGTTCCCCGTTGCTCGTGCGCGCGGGCGCGTCTAACCTCAGCGGCACGAGCGGACGGTCCTCGAACCACGGGAAGTGCCGGTCAGTGCCAAGGAGGTGCTTGTGAACAGGAGAGCGGCGTTGGTGAACCGAAGAGAGGCCCTGGCGCTGATGGCGGCAGGAGTGGGCGCGGCCGCCTGCGCGCCCGAGGGCGCGAGCGACGGCACCTCGGGGTCCGGCACGGGCCCGGGCGTGGCACCCGGGGCAAGCGCTGGAGGCGGGGGTGACGCCGCGGATCGGATCTGGGTGAAGGATCCCGCGCGGTTCGTCCAGCACGGCACGAACCTGGAGACGCGGCTGGAGGACCTCGACGGCTTCCTCACCCCGAACGACCTCTTCTTCGTGCGGAATCACGCGCCTACGCCGGTGATCGACCCGGCGACGTACGTGCTGTCGGTGGGCGGTTCCGGCGCCAGCGGCGAGGTGCAGCTGACTCTCGACGACCTGCGTGCGCTGCCCAGCCAGACGCTGATCGCCTACATCGAATGCGCGGGGAACTGGCGGGGATTCTTCCAGTCGGTCACAGGGCGCACGGCGGCGGGCAGCCAGTGGGGCACGGGGGCGATCGGGTGCGCCGAGTGGACCGGTCCCAGCCTGGCCGACGTGCTGGCGGTCGCGGGTGTGCGCGACGATGCGCTCGAGGTGAACGTGATCGGGCTCGACGACGGCGCGTGGGAGCGCCCGATGCCGCTCGCGAAGGCGCTCGACCCGGCCACGATCCTGGCGCTGACGATGAATGGGGAGCCGCTGCCGCCCGATCACGGCTTCCCCGTGCGCGCGGTGGTTCCCGGCTGGGTGGGGTCGTCCAGCGTGAAGTGGGTGGGGCGCGTCGAGGTGGCGACCGAGAAGGTGTGGGTGCGGGCGAACACGTCGTCGTACGTGCTGGTGGGCGAGGAGTGGCCCGCGGACCGGTACGCGCCCGCCGATGGCGCCCCGATCACAGTCGGCAGCGTGAAGAGCGCGCTGGCGTTGCCGCAGCCGGCGCGGCTCGGGGCCGGGACGCATCGGTTGAGAGGGTTCGCCTACTCCCCGCGGGGACCGGTGGCAGCGGTGGAGTGGAGTGCGAACGACGGACCTTGGGCCGAAGCGCGGCTGATCGGAGTGTCGGCGGACCATCCCTACGCCTGGAGCCGCTTCGAGTTCGAGTGGGACGCAGCGACGGGCGAAAACGTCCTGCGAACGCGCGCCACCGACGCGTCAGGAGACACCCAGCCGCTCGAAGGCGTCTACAACGAGAAGGGCTATCTGCTGAACGTGGCGCTGCCGCACCCCGTCGAGGTGGTGTGAATGCCGCCGGCGGTCTCCGGCGTGGCCTGCTGATCGCCGCGACCGCCTGGCTCGCCGCCTGTTCTCCGGGCGCCGAGACCCCCGAGACCGCCGCCGTCGATGGCGAGTGGGCCTACACGGTGCGCTGCAGCTACTGTCACGACGTGCCGAACGGGATCGGGGCCGCCGTCACGCCCGGTGTCCTGGCCGCGTACTCGACGGTCGGGCAACTCGATCGCTACCTGCGCGTGGCCATGCCCCACGAGGCGCCCGGCAGCCTGCCGGACAACGAGTACGACGCGATTCTCCGGTATCTGATCGAGAGCCGCGGGATGGTGCCCGGTGGCGGCGATGCGTGGCCGCTCCCGGATTCGACGAGGCTGGGATCGTCGGCGGGACCGAGCGATGGATAGACTACCGGGAATCATCGTCCTGGCGTTGTTCGGCGCAATCCTGCGACCACCCATCACGGAAGTCGGGATCAGCGGGGGGCCGCACTGGCCGGAGTTCGACACCCGTGACACGTTTCGCCGAGCGGCGATCGGGCTCACCGCACATACCGCCCTGAACGAGCACTTCGGGATTCAGTTCGGGGGTGGGTACAAGCAGGGCGGCATCGAGCGGTGCGTGGCGCGCCCCAGGGACGAAGCCACCCTGCCGGCACAACGACAGGCGCCGACCGGGGCCACCACACCGTGCGTCCCGGCGGACCTGCTGGAGACCCACGAAGCCGTGACCGTGCACCGCCTGTACGACTACGTCGACTTCTCCATGCTCGGGCAGGCACGGGTCGCGGCTGGCGATCGGCTTGATGTCCGCTTCGTCCTCGGCCCTACCTGGGGTGTTCCGGTCAAATGCCGGACAAAGAGCGTCTCCGATGGGGTGGTGCAGGATTGCTCGACAGCCTTCCTCAGCTCCGATTGGCGACTCGTCGGCGGCGCCGGGGTGGGGCTCCAGCTCTCATCCGGCATGGACCTCTCTTTCGAGTATCGTTACGGCACCGACATAAGGGAGTTCGGCATCTCGTCATCGCTCATCGCCGGGCTGCACTACCGCACCGGGAGCTGAACGCACGCAGCCAACCCCTAACT
>VXMI01000120.1 GCA_009841165.1 Gemmatimonadota bacterium
GCCTTCACCCCCTCCACCGTCCAGTTGCCCTGATGGAAGATCGACGCGGCCAGCACCGCATCGGCCCCGGCGCGAACGGCGTCGGCCATGTGTTCGGGAGAGTCGGCGCCTCCCGACGCGACGATCGGCACGTGCACGACAGAACGCACCGCGTGCAGCAGCACCAGCTCGTACCCGCTGCGCGTGCCGTCCCGGTCGATGCTGGTCAGCAGGATCTCGCCCGCCCCGCGCTCCACCGCGTCCCGCGCCCACGCCACCGCGTCGCGCGCGACCCGTTCGGTGCCCGACCGCACCACGACCTCGTAGCCGCTGTCGCCGGGCCGTCCGCCGGCGCCCCGCGTACCGCCCCTGCCGAGCGCGTCGATCGACGCCACCACGCACTGCGACCCGAACCGCGCGGCCAGGTCGGTCAGCAGCGCGGGACGCCGCAGCGCCGCCGTGTTCACGGCGACCTTGTCCGCTCCCGCCTCGAGCAGCGCCGCCGCATCCCCGATCCCGCCGATCCCGCCCCCGACGGTGAGCGGCACCGAAAGGCGGGCCCGCACGGCAGCCACCGTGTCGAGGCGCGTGCCGCGCCCTTCCGGGGTGGCCGTCACATCGAGGACGACGACCTCGTCGGCCCCCTGTTCCTCGTAGGCGCGCGCCAGTGCCGCCGGGTCGCCCTGATCCGTCAGACCCTGGAACTTCACGCCCTTCACGACCCGTCCGTCGCGGACGTCGAGGCAGGGGATGATGCGCACTGGAAGCATCCGCTCAGGCCTCCAGCCAGCGCGTCAGCAGCGCCTTCCCGTAGTCGCCCGAGAGCTCCGGGTGGAACTGGCAGCCGACCACCGGACCGCGCTCGACCGCGGCCAGGAAGCGGCCGGCGTAGTCGCACCAGACCGGCAGCCAGTCGCCGGGGGCGGCCGTGAGGCGGTAGGAGTTGGCGAAGTAGGCGTAGCCCCGCGGCACGATTTCGCACCCCTCGGCCGGGGTCACCAGGTTCCAGCCCATCTGGGGTACCCGCCAGCCCTCCTCGCCGCTCTGGTAGCTGCCCGCGATGCCGTCCAGCACGCCCAGGCCGGCGACGCCGGGCGCCTCCTCGCTGCCGCGGGCCATCAGCTGCATCCCGAGACAGATGCCCAGGGTGGGGCGGCCGCGTTCGATGCGCTCGCGCAGCGCGTCCTCCAGGCCGTGCGACGCGATGGCGCGCCGGGCCGCCGCGAAGGCACCGACTCCGGGAAGCACCAGACGGTCGGCCGCCGCGACCTCGCCGGGGTCGGCCGTGGTGCGAACCGTGCAGCCCAGGCGCTCGAATCCCGTCAGCACCGAGGCCAGGTTGGCCGTGCTGGTGCGCACAACGGTCACCGCGCGGCCGCGCCCGCTCAAAGCATGCCCTTCGTGGACGGCACACCTTGCCCGTCATCCGTCCGCGCCAGCGCGCCCCGCAGCGCCAGCGCCAGAGCCTTGAAGGACGCCTCGATGCGGTGGTGGTCGTTGGCCCCGCGGATCACGTCCACGTGGAGCGTCAGGCCGGCGGTCTGCGCGAACGAGTGGAAGAAGTGCGGCACCATCTCGCACGACAGCGCGCCCACCCGCTCCCGCCGCAGGTCGAGATCGCCGGCGAAGAACGGGCGCCCGGATACATCCACGACCGCGCGCGCCAGCGCCTCGTCCAGCGGGGCATACGCATGCCCGAAGCGCACGATGCCCGCCCGGCGCTCACCCAGCGCCCGCGCGACCGCCTGCCCCAGCGCCAGTCCGGTGTCTTCGACCGTGTGGTGGTCGTCGACCTCCAGATCGCCTGCGCACTTCAGCTTCAGGCTCCACCCCGCGTGGAAGGCCAGGGCGTGCACCATGTGGTCGAAGAAGCCGATCCCGGTGCTCACGTCGACCGCCCCCGCGCCATCCAGTGCCAGCCGGACCTCGACCCGGGTCTCCCCCGTCTCGCGGCTCACGCGCGCGCTTCTCGCCTCGTCACCCATCGAACAATCCTCCAAGTTCGGCGTCGGCCTCGACGACGCGCGCGGCGCCCGCACCTTCGAGCGCGGTCCATACGCCCGCCGCCTCGTCCTCGGTCTGCCCCGGCGGCACCACGCCGACCGGGACCACTCCCGCCCCCGCCGCCGCCCGCACATCGTCGGGGGTGTCGCCCAGCATCCACGCGGTCCGCGCCTCCAGCTGCTCCAGGGCGATCCGCACCGGCGCCGGATCGGGCTTGAGCGGCCCGTCCTCGCGGCAGACCACCGCACTGAAACAACCCCGCACTCCGTGCTCCCGCAGGAACCGCTCGGCGTCGGCCCGCGGCCTCCCGGTCACGATCCCGAGCTTGAATGATCGGGCCAGCTCCTCGAGCAGCTCACGCGACGGAATCAGCGTCTCATGCCGCCGCAGTCCCGGCGCGTCCTCCGTACCCTGGTAGACCTCCTCGAACCGCGCCGTCACCTCGGTCAGCGAGGCCTCGACGCCCGCGCCCGCGAGCACTCGATGCGTCACCGCCCAGTCGTCGTTGGCACTCCCGGCCGCCTTGACCGCGCTGATCAGCTCGTGCCCGGCCTCCACACCGAACGAGGCGCACGTCCGCACGATCGCCTCCCGGTAGGATCGCCGCACGTCGGCCAGCACCCCGTCCATGTCGAAGAGC
>VXMI01000164.1 GCA_009841165.1 Gemmatimonadota bacterium
CATCCTCGACCGTCCCACCCGGCCCACACGCCGCCAGCGCCGCCCGGTGCGCGCCCCGCACGACCTCGTACGCCTCGCGCCGCGCCCCCTCCAGCCGCCCCACCGGCACGGTGCGCGTGATATCGGCCGCGTAGTAGTCGAACTCGGCCCCCGCGTCCATGAGCACCAGGTCGTCGGCCCCGATCCGCTCGCTGTTCGCCGTGTAGTGCAGCGTGCACGCGTTCGCCCCCGCGGCGACGATCGTCGCGAAAGCCGGCCCGCCCGCGCCCCGGCGGCGAAATCCGCTCTCCAGCACGGCCTCGACCTCCCACTCCCCCGCCCCGGCTCGCACACGCCCCAGCGCCTCGCGAAAGGCGGCCACCGAGATCCGCGCCGCCTCGCGCAAGCGCGCGACCTCTGCCGCGTCCTTCCGGACCCGCATCCCGTCGAGCACCGCCCCCGGGTCGACTACCACGTACGCGCCCGCTCCCTTCCGCGCGCGCCGCCCCCGCCCCAGGCCCAGAGCCGCACGCACCACGTCGTCGCACACCGCGGACGAGCCGAGGCGGTAGTGGATCCGGTCGCTGTCGGCCAGCAGCGCCGGTCCCCGCTGCCGGAACTCGCCCATGGGAAACACCGCATCGGCACCGAACCGCTCCTTCACCTCCGCCGGGTCGAGGCGGGGGCCCATCCAGCGCTCCAGCTTTTCGTCGCGCTCGGGCACGAAGAGCACGAAACGGTCCGTCGCGCCGTGGCTCCGCAGCACGGCGATGGTGCCCCCTTCCTCCCACCCCGTGAGATAGAACAGCTCCGAATCGGGGCGGTAGCGGTACTCCGAATCGCCGCTCTTGTACCTCACTTCCGAAGCGGGCAAGAGCATGGATCCGCCCGCCAGGCGCGTGAACGCGGTCTCACGGCGGTCGGCGAACGGTATTGGCGGAAACGCGGTCACTGCTTGCCGGACGGCAGCCGACGCCCCCTCAACGCCGCGCTTCCTCCGCCCCGGCGCGTGCCGCGGGCGGGTTCTGGATCAGGTAATGCTCGAACCAGCTGCGCAGACGCTCCAGGCGGTCCACCAGCAGCCACGGCTCGCCGGTCCGCGAAAGTCCGTGCGTCGAGCGGGGATAGCGCACCAGCTCGACCGGGATCTCCAGCTTCCTGAGCGACATGAACCACTGCTCTCCGTCGCCGATGGGGGTGCGGTAGTCCTGCTCGCTGTGGATGATCAGCGTCGGCGCGGTGACGTTCTCGACATAGGAGATGGGGGACAGGCGGCGGTAGAGGTCGCGCTGCTCCCACGGCGTCCCGTAGAACTCGTACTCGGTGAGGCCCTGGGCGTCCGACATGCCCCACCAGCTCTCCCAGTTGGTGATCGAGCGCGACGTGACGGCCGCGTGGAAGCGGTCGGTGGTCGCCGTGAGCCAGTTGGTCATGAACCCACCGTAGCTGCCGCCGGACACGCCGAGGCGCGCCGGGTCGATCTCGGGGTAGGCCTCCAGCGCCGCGTCGACCCCGGCCAGGTAGTCCTCGCGGTCGACGATGCCCCACTCGCCGCGTGTGGCGTATTGGAAGTCGTGCCCGTAGCCCGACGAACCGCGCGGATTGGGGTAGAGCACGAAGAAGCCGGCCGCCGACAGCACGTGGAAGGTGGGGAAGAAGGTGTTGCCGTAGGCCGAGTGCGGCCCCCCGTGGATCTTCAGCACCAGCGGATACGATCCGCCCTCGCGGAACCCGACCGGCCTGACCACCCACCCCTGGATCTCGGTGCCGTCCTCGACCGTCCAGGTGAGTTCCTCGGCGGGCATGAGCGTCACGCGCGACAGCCAGGCGTCGTTGAAGCGCGTCGCCTTCTGTTCGGTCGAGCCGTCCGCCGCGCCCACGTAGAGTTCAGGCGGCGTGACCGGGTCGGTGGCGGTAAACGCCATGAAGCGCCCGGAGCCCGAGAACGAGAACGACGACAGGCGGCGCGCCCCGCGGGTGACCTGTTCGACCGGCGCTGCGGAGGCGCCCGCCGGCCCCGCCGCGGCTGCCCGTGCGCGAAAGAGGTGGCTGTCCCCCTCGATGCCGGCGGAAAAGAGGATTGCGGAGCCGTCGGCGGTCCACATCGGCGCACCCGGGCTCAGATCCCAGTCCGCGGTGAGGTTGCGGGGCTGCCCGCGGAAGTGGCCGTCCGATCCGATCTCGGCGACCATCAGGTCGGTCTGGCTGCCCCGCGCCGGCGAGGACAGGAAAGCCAGCGTGCCGCCGTCGGGAGATACGGCCGGCGCGCTCTCGCTCCCCGGGTTGGAGGTGAGGCGGCGGACCGTCCCCCCGCGCGCGTCCACGGCCCAGATGTCGCCCGAATTCTCGGAGTCGAGCTCGTCGTCCTCGCGCTCGTCGCCGGTGAAGAAGATGACACGGCCGTCCTCGGACCACACGGGCGCGCCCGCGTTGAAGGACAGGCGGGTGACCTGGCGCGGCGTCCCGCCCTCGGCGTCGACCACCATGATCTGCCGCTTCTCCTGCGTCAGGTAGTGCGGCTGGAACGACAGCCGGCCGTCGCGCTTGTAGCGGATCGAGGTGATCACGCGGCCATCGAACCGGTCGGCGTCCAGCGTGCGGCTCACGGCGTCGGGCGCGATCCATCCCTCTCTCGCGTCCCGCGCGTCGGCTGCGTCGGCGTCCCCCGTGTCGGGCGCCCGCACGAACGCGATCTGCGACCCGTCCGGCGACCACACCGGCGGCCCGTCCACGCCCTCGATGTGAAACGCCTCGCCCCCCGGGCCGTCCACGCGCAGGAACCACACCGGGTTCGGGTCGTCGTCCCTCGAGGACGAAAAGGTGAGCAGCGAGCCGTCCGGGGACCAGCGCGGGCCGCTGGATTCCTCGTTCGGGCTGGTTACCGGGAACGGATCGCCGTCCGGCCGCCCGTTCGACAGCGGCTGCAGCCACACCTCCCGGTGACGCCGGTTCTCGTCCTCCACAACCGTGGTGACGGTGAACGCGACATACGCCCCGCTGGGCGAAACGGCGACATCCCCCACCCCGACGAGTTCATAGTACAGATCCGGCGTGTAGCCCGTGCCCTGTGCGCTCAACCCTTGGGATGGAATGAAGAGCGACGCCGCAGCCGCGGCAGCCATTGCAAAACGTGACGGTCGACTTGCCATTCCGGTGCTCCTGCAAGAAGTTGGGCACCCCCCCACGTCGGGCGGGCACGCCAAAGTACGCCCACCGGCGACGCGCCTCAAGTCGGCGGCCGGCACGCGCGACGCCCCCGGGCGGGTCCCCCTCGACCGCGCGCCCCGTACCGACGCCGCCTGGCCCACGCCGTCGCGCCGCTTCGCCCGCACCCGCGCGGTCGTGTTACCTTGCATTCCCGAGAACCACCAGCTGGAGGCGTGTAGTGCGGGGCTCCTGGGCACCGGGCGCGATCGGTCTTTCCCTGTTTCTGCTCCTCATCGGTGTCGGCGCTTCGGCGGCATACGGCCAAGTCGTGCGCGGCAGGCTCCTGGACATCGACGGGACGACCGCCATAGGCGGCGCAATGATGAGCCTCGTCGACGGCGGCGCACAGGAATTCGACCGGGGCCTCACCCGCCAGAGCGGCCTGTACCAGCTGGTCACGGAACTGCCGGGCCGATACCGGGTCCGGGCCGATCGGATCGGGTACGCCACGACCTGGTCGGACTACTTCGAGATCTCCGCCGGCGACACGATCGTGGTCGACGTCGTCGCCCGCGTGGAAGCCATTTCACTGGCGGGAATCGAAGCCGAAGGCGAGCGCCGCTGCCGTGTGCGCCCCGAGGAGGGGCTCGCGGTGACCCGGCTCTGGGACGAAGCGAGGAAGGCCCTGGAAGCCGCGGCGTGGACCCAGGACCGGGGGTACTACCGGTACGAGATGATGGGCATTACCCGTGAGATGGATCGCGAGAACCGCCGGGTCATCTCCGAGGACCGCAGCTACGACGGAGGCTATCGCCGGGCGCCCTACATCTCGCTGCCCGCCGAAGAGCTCATGGAACAGGGCTTCGCCCGCCTGACTCCGGTGGAGTCGATCTACTGGGCGCCCGACGCCGCCGTGCTCCTCTCCGACGAGTTCCTCGATACGCACTGCTTCCATGTTACGCGCAACGAGCGCCGGGCGCCGGGGCTGATCGGCCTCGCCTTCCAGCCCGTGCGCGGCCGCAACCTGCCGGAGATCTCGGGCACGCTGTGGATCGATCCGGCGACCGCGCAGCTGGACTGGCTGGATTTCACCTACCGCAACCTCAATCTCCCCGAGGCGTTGATGGCCGGACCGATCGGCGGCACGGTCGAGTTCGCGGCGCTGCCCAACGGCACCTGGATCGTCGACTCGTGGCGCATCAGGATGCCGCGCGCCCGCACCGCGACCAACCCGCTGACGGGGCAGACTCAGTCGCTGCTCGACGGCATCACCGTGCAGGGCGGCGACGTGCTGAGGGTTCACGGCAACGAGGGCACCGTGCTTGAGACGGACCTCGGCGGCCGCATTGCCGGCGCAGTCTTCGACAGCCTGCGAGCCGGGCTCCCCGGCGCACGCGTGTACATCGAGGGGACCGACATCGAGGTCTCCACCGACCGGGATGGAAGGTTCGAGCTGGCCCGCCTCGAACCCGGGGTGTATTCCGTGACGTTTTCGGCGCCCTACCTGGACCAGTACTCCTTCGTGCCCGAGCCCTTCGAGGTGGAAGTCGTCGCGGAGGCCACAACCCCGGCGCAGATCAACTTCGCCGCGCCGACCATGACCAGGGTCATCGACAATCTCTGCCGCCACGAGGAGCGGCCGGAAGACACCGCGAACCTGCCGGGCGGCGGTACGCTGCGTAACACCGGCATCCTGATCGGACAGGTCACCGACACCACCGGGGCGGCCGTCGCCGGCGTCATGGTGCGCGTTCTCTCCCGGGACTTCGACGTCGGCCAGGATGTGTCCCCGACCTCGGTGGTCACGCGGACGCTCCGTGCGGGGCGCAGCGGTGTCGCCGCCCGGACGAACGCGGCCGGCTTCTACCGGGCCTGCTGGGTCCCGGTCGACACCCGGTTGCGCGTCTCGGTCGTCAACCCCGGCGAGGAGCTGGATCCGGCCCGGCTGCAGGTCGGCTACAACCTGACGGACCTGATCGAACTGCAGGAAGAGACGGTGATCATCCCGTCCGAGGTCCCCCTGCGGACGCTCGATCTGCGGGTCCGGCCCAGGTAGCGGCGTGTGGCAGAATCCCGTGTGGCAATAGAGCGGCGGTGCATTCACGCTGGACCGCTACGTCCAGCTGCATGTATTGTAATGTCGACATTACATAATGTCATGTTTTCATTACTATTCCTCATGGGCTTCAACCCCTCTGCGGGAACCGCTCAGGTCGTGCGGGGAAGGCTCCTGGACACGGACCGGTCGACCGCCATAGGCGGCGCCATGATGAGCCTCGTGGATGACCGCGATCGGCAACTCGACCGGAATCTCACCCGCGAGAGCGGTCTCTATCAGCTGGTGGCGGCGGCGGAGGGCCGATACCGGGTCAGGGCCGACCGGATCGGATACGCCACAACGTATTCGGACTACTTCGAGATCGCGGTGGGCGACACGGTTCTGGTCGATCTCGTCGCGCGTGTCGAGGCGATTTCACTGGCGGGGATCGAGGCCGAGGGTGAGCGCCGCTGCCGGGTGCGACCCGAGGAAGGGCTCGCGGTAACGCGGGTCTGGGACGAGGCCCGGAAGGCGCTGGAGGCGGCGGCGTGGACCCAGGAGAGAGGCTACTACCGCTACGAGATGATGGGCATCGAGCGGCAGATGGATCGCGAGAACCGCAGAGTCGTCTCAGAGGACCGGAGCTACGGCGCGGGCTATCGGCAAACCCCGTACGTTTCGCTTCCCGCCGAACAGCTCATGCGGGAGGGGTTCGCCCGGCTGACCCCGGCGGAATCGATCTACTGGGCGCCCGATGCCGCAGTGTTGCTGTCCGACGAGTTTCTCGACACGCACTGCTTTCGGGTCAGACGCGACGGTAATCGTGCACCGGGACTGATCGGCCTCGCCTTCCGGCCCGTCCCCGGCCGCAATCTCCCGGAAATCTCCGGCACCCTCTGGATCGATCCCGCGACGTCCGAACTCGAGAGGCTGGACTTCTTCTACGAGAACCTGAACCTGCCGGATGCGCTTCGGGCCGCTGCGGCCGGGGGCACCGTGGAGTTCCAGGCGCTTCCCAACGGCACCTGGATCGTCGACTCGTGGCGGATCAGGGTGCCCCGCGCGCGGGTGACCACCAACCCCTTCACGCGGCAGGCCGAGTCGGTACTGGACGGCATCTCCGTTCACGGGGGCGACGTGCTGCGGGTGCACGGGAACGAGGGCACGGTGCTGCAGGCCGATCCGGGAGGCCGCATTGCCGGGGTCGTGTTCGACAGCCTGCGCGTCGGTCTTGCGGGAGCAAGGGTGTACATCGAGGGGCTGGCGAGCGAGGCCGTCACTTCCACGGACGGAAGATTCGAGCTGGTCCACCTCCAGCCGGGCGTTTATTCCGTGAACTTCTCGCACCCCTACCTGGAACCGTATTCCTACACTCCCCAACCCTTCGAGGTGGAGGTGGTGGAAGGAACCACGACGCCCGCGCAAATCAACTTTGTCGCGCCGACCATCACCAGGATTGCCAACAGTCTGTGCCATGACGAGGAGCAGCCGGACGAGCGCACGACCACCGCCCACGGCGACAGTTTTGCGAACGACGGCATCCTGATGGGACAGGTGACCGACAGCGCGGGCGCGGGGCTGCCGGGCGCAATGGTCCGCGTTCTGCTGCGCTCGTTCGACATCAGCCGGCTCACGGAGCCATCCTTGGCAGGCGCCGCCATCAGGGTCGCATATGGCGGCGCCGTGTTCCCGACCGACCACAACGGGTACTACCGGGCGTGCTGGCTTCCGGTGGACATCGACTTGCGCATATCCATGGTCGGCTTCGATGCGGACATCGAACCGGACGCGTCAAGCGGAGAGCCGTTGTGGGACCTGGCCGAATTGCAGGGAGCGACGTTGGTCATCCCATCCGAGGCTCCCGTGCGGACGCTTGATCTGCGGGTCGAGTCCAACTAGCTATTGCCCTCTGTCTCCCAACAGACTGTACGTTGAGCCGTTGCCGGGTCGAACCCGTCCCCGCGGCCTGAACCCCATCGACCACAGGATCGAGCGTTGAGCAGATCACCCCACTTCACGGCGGACCGTACACCCGCCCTTGCCGTGGCACCCTTGAGGGCCGGGACCCGAAAACCCCTTCGCGCGCTTGCCGTCCTGGCCGGTACGGCGCTCATGGTATTCGGTCCCGGGACGGCCCACGCGCAGACCGAGGCGGAAGACACCGTCGAGCTCGCGCCGATCGTTGTCACGGTGCTGAGGTCGCCGGTCCGTCTCGACCGACTTCCGTTCTCGGCTTCGGTGCTCGCGGGCAGCGTCCTGTCGGAAGGCAACACGGGACTCTTCATCGAAGAAGCCTTGCACAGTCTTCCCGGGGTGCGGGTTCAGAACCGCTACAACCCCGCGATGGGCGAACGCATCTCGATACGCGGCTTCGGCGCCCGAGCGCAATTCGGCGTGCGCGGGATCAAGATCCTCGTGGACGGAATCCCTGCAACCCTGCCCGACGGGCAGACCACCCTCGACCACCTCGACATCGGTTCTCTGGGACGGGTCGAGGCGCTGCGCGGTCCGGCCGCGGCCCTGTACGGCAACGGTGCCGGCGGCGTCATCCTCTTCGAGAGCGCCACGCCGTACGCCGGACCCTACAGTCAGCAGGCCTCGGTCGTGGCAGGCTCTGACGGCCTGCTGCGGTTGCAGGCCACCGGTTCGGGAACGGCGGACAACCTCGCCTTCCGGGCCAGCGTCGCACAGCACCAGTTCGACGGCTATCGCAACAACCCTCTGGACATGGGAGACGACCCCTACAGCCGCGCCACGCGCACGACCGTGAACGCCGGGGTCACCTCGTCGGTGGGCGGCGGGCTCCTCAGGGTACAGCTGAGCGGCCTCGACCTGGACGCCCTCAACGCCGGCTCGCTGCCCGCGGCGCTCTTCGACGAGGGCAGCAACGAGGCATGGGGCTTCAACGTCCGCCGCGGCACCCGGAAGTATGTTCGGCAGGGTCAGGCCGGGGTCAGCTGGCAGGGACCGATGGGCGGCCTGGAAGGCACCTTTTCCGCCTACGGAGTCAGACGTGAACTCGACAACCCGATTCCGAGCGCAGTCATCGACCTGGACAGGAACGGCGGCGGTGTGCGGGCTGCCCTGGCACGTGAATGGGAAACCGCATCGGGCGTAGGCCGAATCGACTTCGGGATGGAGGGCGAAGTGATGAGCGACGCCCGCCTGAACTTCAGGAATGACGGCGGCGAGTCGGGCGCACTCACGCTGGATCAGCAGGAACGCGTCCGCGCCGCGGCCCTGTTCGGCCAGTTCCGCGTCCCCGTCGCGGTACGCCTCGACGCGGTGGGCGCGGTGCGCTTCGATCACTTCAACTTCCGCGCCGACGACAACTTCACCGCTGCCGACAACCCCGACGACTCCGGCACGCGCGGCATGAGCGGGCTGAGTCCCTCGCTCGGCTTCCACCTCGATCTGGGCAGCCACGGCCTGTTCGCCTCGGTCGCGCGCTCCTTCGAGACCCCCACCACCACCGAACTCGCCAACCAGCCCAACCGCGCGGGCGGATTCAACCCCGACCTCGAACCGCAGCGGGGCTGGACCGTCGAGGGCGGGTTGCGCGGCGACCTGGGCGGCGGGGTCGCGTACGATCTGGCCGCGTTTTCGTCGAACCTCACCAACCAGCTCGTACCCTTCGAGGTCCCCAGCGCCCCGTCGCGCCGTTTCTACCGCAACGTCGGCCGTTCGCGGCTGCGCGGCTTCGAAGCCTCGGCCCGGACCGCGCTGTCGTCGTCTCTGAGCGTCCGCCTCACCTACGGCTACGTCGACGCGCGTTTCACCGAGTTCTCCGTCGGCGGCAACGACTTCGCCGACAACCGCATCCCCGGAATCGCACCCCACCGGCTGGAGGCCGGCCTGCGAGCCCACCGCGGCCCCTGGTTCGGCGAACTCCGCCTCGAGGCGCGGGACGACGTGCCGGCCAACGACGCCAACGACGCGATCGCCGACAGCTTCACGCTGGTCAATCTCCGCTTCGGCGCTTCGGAGATCGCCGCCGGAACCCTGCGGCTCTCGCCGTTCGTCGGCATCACCAATCTCACCAATGTGCGCTACGCCACCTCGGTCGTCGTGAACGCCTTCGGCGGACGGTTCTTCGAGCCCGGCCCCGACCGCGGCGGTTATCTCGGCCTGTCGCTCGCGGTGGACCGCCGCTGACTAAGGCTGGTCCGGGGCCGCACAACCTCGCGGATCGCGCACCAGCCAGACGCTGTTCGCGACCGGCCGCTCTCCCTCGGCGTCGGAGGGACGGTTGACGATCCGGGCTCCAAGCGACATCACCGATGAGCCGCCGCCATCCAGGTTCAGCGCCTCGTCCGCGCCCAGCCAGAGGAAGAGGTTCGCCAGCTCGGGAAGCGTCATGCCGGCCGAGTGTGGAGGCTGGCGCCCATCCACGACGACCAGCCACAGCAGTCCCGCTTCCGTATCGAAGCCGACCGCCGTCCGGGGGTGCCTCGCGGCGGCGAAGGAGGGGCGATCGGTAACGGCAAGGTCGGCCACCACGCTGCCGCCATCAAGTAGTTCGGGATCGCCCCCCACGACGTGTATCCCGCCGCTCCCGCCCGCGGGCCCGACCGTATCCGGTCCGAACGCCATGCGATCGCCCGCATGGACGGGAACGCCGATCCACGGCACCCGTTCCGCGTCCCAGGCCAGAGCGGGACGCGTCGAGAGGCGGGTGGTCGATTCGGTGACCTCGGACCCCAGAGGGGCACCGTTGTCCAGGCGGAAGAAGTCACCGTTGACGCCCACCAAGGCCTCGAGCGGCGCGGCGGGCCTCATGCGGGTGACCGCGGACCGGGTGCGGGTCGCGCCGTCCGGGCCGGTGGCCGGGACCACCACGAGGTCGAGATCGCAGCGCGACAACTCGGCCGATACCAGGTGCATCGCCCAGGGGCCCCGGGCCGACCACACGAAGCGATAGACGGCCCCTTCGGTGAGAACCCGCTCACGCAGGGAGTCGGGGGACAGTTGCGACAGGGCCGCGGACGGGAGCGATTCGGTGTCGGCGGTCGCCCCGGGCGACATCTCGCAAGCCGTCACGAGTGCCGCGAACGGAAGCCCGGCGACCACGCACCCCCTGGAGTACCGCCGCTTCCCCTTCATCGCGAACCCCCCGTCGGCAGACGAAGCATCAATAGCCGTGGAGCACCAAAATGACACGCCGGGCTCCGTGGTCAAGCCGCACCTGCCGCCACGCTCTGGAATCGAACGCCCACAACCGGTATACTCCCCGCCATGCCCCTGCGAACGCTGTGCCTCGCCCTCGCGATGGCGGTACTGGCGGGGAGCGCTCGCGCATCCGCCCAATACCGCTTCGGCGTATCGCTCGGCGGCGCCGGATTCGCGGCTATCGTCGCCGAGTACCGATGGTCCCACCAGGGACTCGAAATCCAGGCGGGCACATGGCGTTTTCGCGACTTGAGCCTTGCGCTGACGGGCAAGCAGTACGTGGGCTCATACGCGGTGGAACCCTATGGGGGGCTGGGTCTCTGGGGGATCGTGGCCGGTAGCGAGACCGGGACCGGATTCGGCATCATCGCCCGTTTTCCCATCGGACTCGACTGGAACATCGCATCCGGCCATGCGGTCGGCGCGGCACTCCACTTCAACCGCGCGCTCCTGGTGAAGCGTCCCGACCCCGAAGACCGGCGCCCCCCGCGGGGAGCGTTCATTCCGCTTCCCGAGATCAGCTACCGCTGGGATCCCGGCTATTGATCGGACCGGCCAACCGGCTCCATCCCCACGTATTTCAGCCCGCTGCCCGTGTTGAAGAGGACCACCTCGTCGTTCGCGCCGATCAGGCCCATCTCCATGAGCCGGGGCACGGCGGCCGCCGTAGCTCCCCCCTCGGGCGCCGCGAATATCCCCGTATCGGCTCCCATGGTCTCCACCCACTCCTCCATCTCGGCGTCGGGCACCGCCACCGCACCACCCTCCGACTCGCGGATCGCACGCAGGATCAGGAAATCCCCCACGGCACCCGGCACGCGCAGCCCCGCGGCGTAGGTGACCGCATCCTCCCACGTCCCCGCCTCTTCGCGGCCTTCCTCCCACGCCCTGACCATCGGCGCGCACCCGGTGGACTGCACGCTGAACATCCGCGGCCTCGCGGACCCGATCCAACCGAGTTCCTCCATCTCGCCGAAGGCCTTCCACATCCCGATCAGCCCGGTGCCGCCTCCCGTCGGGTAGACGATCGCGTCGGGGAGTCGGCCGCCCAGCTGCTCGAAGAGTTCGTAGCCCATGGTCTTCTTCCCCTCCACCCGGTACGGTTCCTTCAGGGTGGAGAGGTCCCACCAGCCGTCCTCGTCACAACGCTGACGCACGACGCGGCCACAGTCGCTGATCAGGCCGTCCAGGAGCGCCAGGTCGGCACCCAGGGCCCGGATCTCGGCCAGGATGGGCAGCGGCGTGTCCTCCGGCACCACGACATGCACGGGGAGGCCCGCCGCGGCTCCGTAGGCCGCGCTCGACCCGGCCGCGTTCCCGGCGGACGGGATCGCGAGTTCACGTGCTCCGAGTTCGAAGGCACGGGACACCGCCATGCACAGTCCCCGGTCCTTGAAGGAACCCGTGGGGTTCTGGCCCTCGTCCTTGACCCACAGTCTCCGCACTCCGAATCGGCGGGCAAGGCGGGGCGAGTCGACGAGCGGGGTGAAACCCTCGCCGAGCGTGACCCGGAAGGCCCGGTCGCGCACCGGCAGGACTTCCTCGTACCGCCACAGGGTGGGAGCGCGGCCGACCAGGGCGCCGGGGGTGAACCGGTCTCGCAGCGCCACCAGATCGTAGCGGGCGAACAGCGGCTTGCCGGCGGGCGAAAGACCGATCAGCTGTTCCGAATCGAAGATCTCGTCCGTTGCCGTGCACTGAAGGAACGCGGCTCCGGGCAAGGGGGACGTGGCGGATGGCATCGAGGGCATTCTCGCAGTCGGAGGACCGGGTTGAATGGTTCGCTTTGGCGCGGGCAACCATTCTCTGATTACCGTACATCAGAAGTCACGACCGCAAGAAAGGTAATGCGCCACGACTCGTGCGGGGGGCAGCGTGGAGTCATCCGTGGAAAAGACATGGAGGATCCCGCATTGAATCGACCGCCGAGCGCCACAACCGGATCCCGAGACATGGAAGCGCAACTCATTCGCCGGGCGTGCGACGGAGACGGCAGGGCCGTCCGCGCCCTCTACGACCGATACGCGCCCAGGGTGTTCGCCGTGGTGCGGCGCATAGCCGGGGACGACGATCTTGCGCAGGACTATGCGCAGGAAGCCTGGATACGGGCGATTCGGGCGCTGCCCACCTTTCGGGGCGACGCCCGTTTTTCGACCTGGCTTCACCGGATCGCCGTCAATTCGGCGCTGCAATCGATCAGAAAAGCCAAGACGCGGCGCATGCGGGAAGTATCGGTGCCCGACGAAATCGCGGTGGCGCCGCGCATGGGCGACGCCCTCCTGAAGCGCAAGCTGGAAGAGTCGCTGGACCTGCTCCCGGAAGGGATGCGCAAGGTCCTGATCCTCCACGACGTGGAAGGATACACACACGAAGAGATCGGAACCGCCCTCGGGGTGACCGCGGGCACCTCGAAGTCACAGTTGTTCAAGGCGCGAGCGAAGATGCGCCGCATGCTGCGCGGATTCGAACCCAGTCCGAAGGAAGTCGAAGCATGGAGCGTTTGAAACTTGAAGATCTGGCGCGGTTGGTTGACGAACAGCCGACCCCGCAGGAGCAGGCGGTGCTGGACGGTGATCCCGTACTGCGCCGCGAACTGGAGGCACTGAAGGCCCAGGCCCGGTCGCTGCGCAACCTCCCGGCGATACTGCCGCCACCCGGTGGATGGCACGAACTGGAGCAGGAACTTGTCACGACCGGCCTGATCAGGGGACACGTTCCCGGCGCGGGCATCTGGCGAAAGTGGATGCAGATTGCCGCGGCGTTCATCCTCTTCATCGGCGGCACGGCGTTCGGCTGGTACACCGCGGCGGCGCCCGGTCTCGATGGGAACGCGCCGCAACAGGCTTCGGCGAGTCCGGACGCCTCCGCGCTTGCCACGCCCGTATCCCTCGACGACGCCCGCCGGGCGGTCGAAGAGGCGGAACGGGAGTGGAGGCGAGCCTACCGTCGACACCAGGAACTCTTCCATGCGGTCAACGGGCAACAGCAGCGCCGGGATCCGGCCGCTCGGCTGGCGGGACTCGAAGCCCTGGTCGCAGCGGGCGAGGTAGCCGTGCAGGAGTCGCCCGACGACGAGTTCTTCAACGTCCTCTACGTGAACGCACTGATGGAGCGGCAGCAGACGCTCAGCCAGATCAGCCTGGACGCCTGGCACTGATGACCACGCTTCGCTCGCTGGCTTTGCTCGGCGCCCTGGGCGCCGCGCTACCGGGGCCGGGCCACGCCCAGGAAACCCTCGCACCGGAGCAGAACCGGGCCTGGATCGGCGTCCGTGCGGCGGCATCCACGCTTCCCGGCGACCAGGCCTTTGCCCTGCTCGTCGCCGACATCTACGTCACCGGGCCTGCTCACCGGAGCGGCGTATTGCCCGGGGACCTGATCGTCGCCACCAACGGCACCCCCCTCACCAGCTACGACGACTGGCTCAACGCCGTCTCCGAACTGGAACCCGGCCAGCCCTTCATGGTGGGGCTGATGAGGGGCAGGACCACGGCGGACGTGACCATCATTGCCGACCGGCGGCCCGGAGCACCGTTCGATGTGGCCCGCTTCGACACCATCCGGGCACGCTTCGCCAAGACCGTGGACTCGATCCTTCAACTGGTGGTCGAGGGCAGTCCCAACGACTCCGTCGTCATCAGCTTCATGAGCACCAGCGAACGGTTGCGTGCGGCCGAGGCACGCATCGAGACCAGGTGGCGGACCTCCGTCACGGTCAGACGCGCGGACGCCGAACTCCGGCGTGAGACGGAAGAAATGCGCAGAGTGGGCGAGCAGGAATTCACTCCGCCCGTCGCCGGTGGCGGCGGTGATCTGCGTGCCGCGATCGAGGTGATGGACACGAGCACGGCACCCGCGCTGACCCCCTTTACCCTGGGCCACCCGATGGTCCTCGGCGGCATCCAGGTGCGCGATCTTACGGCCGAGCTGGCCCGCTTCGTGGGCGTCGCCTCGGGGATGCTCGTCACGGACGTGCTGTACATGAGTCCGGCCGCCCGAGCCGGCTTCCAGGGGGGAGACGTCATACTGGCCGTCGCCGGACAGCCGGTTGGGTCACTGACTCAACTGCGGACGGCGTTGGCGCTGGCGGTTCTGCCCACCGTGATCACCGTGGTGCGCCGCGGCGAGGAACTGAATCTGACCTACCCTCCGGGTTGAGCCCGACCTCGGGCCCGACGCGCTACTCGTAGCGCAGCGCGTCGATCGGATCCAGTATCGAGGCCCGTCTGGCCGGCCAGATCCCGAAGAACAGCCCGATCGCCGCAGAGAATCCCAGCGCGACGGCCACGGCCTCGGCGGCCACGGCGGTATTCGATCCATAGAGTCGCGTAATCAGTTCGGCGGCGCCGAAACCGCCCGCGACACCGAGAATGCCGCCCAGCACGCACAGGACCAGCGCCTCGACGAGGAACTGGAACAGGATCGTCTTGCGGGTCGCACCCAGCGCCTTGCGCACGCCGATCTCGCGGGTCCGTTCCGTGACGCTGACCAGCATGATGTTCATGATGCCGATCCCGCCCACGAGAAGGCTTACCCCCGCGATGCCGGCGAGCAGCAGCGAGAAGGTCTGCGTGGTCTCGTTGAACGTCTCCAGGATGTCGGAGGACTGCTGGATGCTGAAGTCGGCTTCTTCCGTGGGGAGGATGCGGTGCTCACGCCGAATCACGCGGTCGATCTCGGCCCAGGCGGGATCGAGTTCATCGGGCGAGGGGGCGGCGACGTAGATCGACCGCAACCGGTCCCTGCCGCCCATGACCCGGTACATCGCGGTCGACAGGGGGATGAAGATCTGATCGTCGGGCTGCATCCACATCGCCCCGCCCTTCTCCCTCAGCACGCCGATCACTTCGAAGGGGATCCCCCGGATCTGGATCGTGCGGCCCACGAGCAGTCCGCCGGGAGTTTCGAGGTCATCCGGCACATTGGAACCGAGGACCGCCACTCGCCGGCGCCCCTGCACCTCTCCCTCGTCGAAGAAGCGCCCGTGCTCGAGTTCGTGGCTGTAGAGCGAGAAGAAGGAGGGCCACGTGCCGACAATCGAGTTGGAGGAGTTGGAACGCGCGTAGGTCACCTGGTACCGGCTCTCGATCTCGGGAGCAATCTCGTAGACGTGACCGATCTGGTCGCGGAGCGCGAGGGCATCGTCTTCCTCGAGGCGCCGGCTTCCGCTGGCCACGCCGCGAAAGAACCCCTGGCCCGGGCGAACCGTGAGGATGTTGGTCCCCATGTTCTCGATCTGTTCCTGCACCTGGCGCTGCGCCCCTTCCCCCAGCGCCACCATGGTGATCACGGCCGCGGTGCCGATGACGATGCCCAACGTGGTGAGTCCGGAGCGCAACGCGTTGGCTCGGATCGACGCCATCGCCACCATCACGATTTCCCTCAGGATGAACATGCGCTCTTCTCCGCTAGAAGGGCCGGAACCGTCCCCGCATCCGCTCCATCTGCTCCTGTTGTCGCGCCTGGAGCTGGGCCGCACCGATCAGCGCAAGCTGTTCCCCCTCCTCCAGCCCGGCGAGGATCTCGGCGTAGTCCCAGTCGCTCACGCCCATCACAACGGGACGTGGTTCGATGTTCCCCATCTCGTCGACGACGAACGCCACAGCCGGTCGGAAGGCCGGGTCTCCGCTCGAGCCGCCCATCGCCGCCATCATCCCGCCCCCGAATCCGCGCCCGGCGCCGCCACGGCTGCCCGGCTGGCCGCCCGGGAACCGGCCCTGTCCAGCCTGGCCGGCTTCCGCGACGCCATCCCCGTTGGCCCCGGGCGTCACCTCTTCGGACATCCCGGCTGGCCGCTGGCCACCGCCACGCTGCGCGCGCATCGCCGAAAACAGCGCCCGCGCAGAGTCAGCGCTGATGTCTCCCGACTCCATCGCAGCCCGCAAGTCGGCCATCCGGTTGCCGGAGGCGCCCGCGTCTCCCGGCATGGCCCCGTCCGCCATCCCACCGGCCCCCGCCATTCTGCTTCCCGCCGAAACTCCCGCCTTGGCTGCCGCCTCGGCCATCAGATCGCCCCACGCGCTCCTGTCGACCGAAACCGATTGCGGGTCCAATCCCAGCACTTCGGCCGCAGGCGCGAGTTCCTGGGGCTGGACAACCGCGTTGTTGGGGACCGTCAGGGTGGCCAGCCGCTCGTCCACCAGCACCTCGACCTCGGCGTTCATGCCCGGCTTGAGCAGTCCGGCCCGATTGTCCAGCAGCACGATCACCGGGAACATGGTCACATTCTGCTCGACCACCGCCTGCGGCTCGATCTTCTCGATAGCGCCCCGGAAGGTTCGGTCGGGAAAGGCTTCCACCGTCACCGTGGCCGCCATTCCGGCGCCCAGCTGACCCACGTCCGTTTCGTCCACGAGCGTGCGCACACGCATGTCGTCGAGATTCGCCATGATGAAGAGCGGGGTGCCGCCGGACACGTTCTGGGACGCCGACTGGATGACCTGCCCGAACTCGACCTGCTTTTCGAGGATGGTCCCGGCCAGGGGGGCGCGAATCGTCACGTCCTCAAGCCTCAGCGTCGCCAGTTCGAGGTTGGTCTCGGCACGCACATGAGCAGCCTGCGCATTGGCGAACTCCAGCTGCCGCGCCTCGTACTCCTGCGCGGTGATCACTTCGGAGTCCAGGAGCTCCCTGGAGCGGCGTTCCTGGGCGCGCGCGATCTCGATCCTGGCACGTGCCACGTCGAGGTCGGCCGTGGCCTGGTCGAACGCGTTCTGAACGTCACGCGGATCCACGCGGGCCAGCAACGTCCCCGGCTCGACTTCGTCACCCGAATCGACGAACAGGTCCAGGATCTCGCCCGATGCCTTGGACTTCACTTCCACTCTCAGGACGGGCTCCAGCTCTCCGGTCGCCTCCGCCGTGATGCGAAGATCGCGGATCTCGGCCGGTGCCGTCTGAACGGCAATGTCCCCGGTCGGCTCCTCCTGCACCTCGCAGCCCACAAGCCCCGCGACGAGCGCGGCAGCACCCAGCGCCTTCACCGTTCTGCCTGGGTCGACACTCTTCATCAGTTGACCTTTCCTTCGTTTTCAAAGTCGCGCTCGACCAGCCCGTCGTTCAGATGGATCTGCCGGGAAGCCCACGCGGCGATGTCGGATTCGTGCGTGACCAGCACGATGGTCTGCCCCGCCTGGTTCAACGCGGCCAGCATCTCCACGATCTCCATGGTGGTGCGCGAATCGAGGTTCCCCGTGGGCTCGTCCGCGAGCAGAAGCGCCGGGTCGTTCACCAGGGCCCGTGCGATCGCTACCCGCTGGCGCTGACCACCGGAGAGTTCGGGCGGCCTGTGGTCCATGCGATCCGCCAGGCCGACGAGAGTCAGCTTCTCCTCGGCGCGCTTCCGTCTCTCCCTGGACGACATACCCGCATAGATGAGCGGAAGCTCGACATTGTGCAGCGCGGTCGCGCGCGGGAGCAGGTTGAAGGTCTGAAACACGAACCCGATATCGCGGTTGCGAACGCGCGCGAGCTGGTCGTCGGAAAGCTCCGATACCTTCCGTCCGTTCAGCCAGTAGTCACCGCCCGTTGGCGTGTCCAGGCAGCCGATCAGGTTCATGAACGTGGACTTGCCGCTCCCGGACGGTCCCATGATCGCGACGAACTCGCCGCGCTTGACCTCGAGGTCGACACCCCGTACCGCGCGAACGGTCTCCGCGCCGAGGATGTAGTACTTCCGCAGGCCCTCCGTGTGGATGACCACGCCGTTCGTTTCGGAATTGCTGCCGTTCTGCCCCCGCCGCCCTCTGTTCCTCATCAGAGTTCCCTCCCCACAATCGATTCCAGTTGTGCCTTCGCTACCATGTAGTCGTACCGTGCCGAGACCAGATTGGCTTCAGCCTGGTCGAGAGCCACCTGACTGGTGATCACGTCCAGGATCGTCGCCATCTGCACCGCGTAGCGCTCCCGGATGAGCCTCAGGTCCTCCTCGGCAACGAACAGCGCCTCCGCCGCGATGCCGATCGCCTGTTCCTGCGTTTCGAGGGTTCTGAGGGCGGCGTCCACGTCCTGCCTGACGCCCCGGCGCGCATCGTCCTCGGTGAGGCGGGCGACCCTGCGGCTCTCGGAAGCCTGCGAGATGTTCTGCTCGCGCTGAAAGCCGTCGAAGAGCTGGTAGCTCCCCGAGATCCGGAAGTTCCAGCTGCGATTGCCGCCGGTGAAGGACCGGTCCTGGTTGGCCCATGTGTACCCGGACGACACCGACAGATTGGGCAGGTACGAACTCCTGGCGCTGCTCACGCTTGCATTGGCCACGGCGGAGGAAGCCGTGGCCGCGCGCACGGCGGGGGAAATCGATTCCGCCAGCGCGATGATCTCCGGCTCGCTCAGGGCAAGCGGGGCGGGCTCCAGGTTTTCGGGCAGCACGGGCAGCACGGGACCGTCCGCGCCCACCTGGCGCCCCAGGGCGAATCGGGCCGCCCGCAACTGGTTCTCGGCCTGAAGCAGACTCTGGCGCGCGTTGGCCAGTTCCAGCCGGGTCCGCAGGCTGTCGGACCGCGTGCCCGTTCCCACCTGAACCTGCGTGCGGGTGATCTCCAGGCTCTCCTCGGCCCGGGCGACGCTGGCTTCCGCCACCTGGACCAGTTCATCCTGTCTGAGCGCGTTCAGGAAGAGCGTGCTGGTCTGAAGCAGAACCGCGAAGCGCTGGTTTCCCAGTCGGGCTTCGGCCTCGATAAGAGCCGACTCCGTCCGGTTCAACTCGTGGAACTTGCGGCCGCCCTGAAAGATCTGGTAGTTGGCGTTCAGCGACGCGTTGTACGAATCGCTGCTGCCGGTCACCAGGCGCTGCGTGTTGGGATCGAAGCGGTTCTGGCTCTGCACCGAAGCACCTGAACCAAGGCTCACGTTGGGGAGGAACGATCCCCAGGCGCGTTGCCGCGTCCCGCCCGCGTTGTTGAGCGTCGCCTGGCTCTGCGCCAGCTGGGGGCTGTACACCTGCGAGAGTCGCAACGCCTCCTGCAGAGTCATCGTCGGTGCGGGTGCCTGACCGTCCAGGGGGGTCATGGGCGCCGCAAGGCACGCCACTACCAGTCCCGCCGGAATCCAACGCTCGCGGCAATACCCCATTTCAACTCCCCTCCCCATCCTGCGGGCGATCGTCCCGCCGCCGCTCGCGGCGCTCGTCGCCTCGTCCGTCCCTGTTCCTGGGGTAGCGCACCGCCAGAAGTGAATCGTACTGGGCGATCTGCTGCGGATTGAGGATCGCCTTGATCGAATCCTGCGCCTCCGTGACAAGCGCCCTCTGTCTCCGGTCGTACTCCTCGCGGGCATCCTCGATCGCGGCCCATCTGCTCCGGAGGTGTCCAATGATCTCGTCGACGGCGGCGCGCTGTTCGGGCTCCATCGCGACTTCGTAGATCACCGGGCCGCGACTCCGGCCGGCGCTCGCCTCTTCGGCCGGCTCTTCCGCGTCCGGCTCGACGACGGTCTCCGCCGTCTCTTCGACCGGAACGACAACGGGCGTCTGGCGCGAGTCCCACGCCAGTCCGAACATGAAGCCGACGGCGAGCGTGAGCCCGAGCAGGAGCAGAGAGATCAGTCGCGCCCGGTTTTGCTGTGCCGCCATCAGGGATTGCCGCCTTCCACGAGCGCCATGAAGGCTCCCGCGCTCGCCGTCCGGTCGCTGTTCAGCAGAGCTTCGAAGGAGCGCTCGTCCGCTTCGACGCCAAGGATGTCCTGCAACACAAGCTGAGGCTCGGGTTGCGCATCACGCCGCGCCTCCGCCGTAACCAGCACGGCCGCGATCGCGGCGGCAGCCACACCCGCGGGGATCAGGCTCCGGGACCACCCGGTCAGCACCGCTGCCACGGACTCGCGTGCCGCCGTCCGCCGGCGCGCCAGTTCGAAGGCCACACGCTCCATGATCGCGGCGCGGCGTTCGCGCCAGTAGCCGGGGCGGTCGTAGCCCGGGTCCAGGACCTCCAGGCCGCTAGCTCGATTGTCGTCTTGCATGCTCAACTCGACAGGCTCACGCATGTCCCCTCCATTCGGACAACTCCGCGCGAAGTGCTTTCCTTGCAAAGTGGAGGTGCGACCGGACGGTCCCGGACGGGATCCCCAGGCGCGCCGCAATCTCGTCGTGCTTCCACCCCTCCAGGTCGTGGAGGAGCACGATTTCCCGCTGAATCTCCGGCAAGGTCTTCAATGCCTCCTTCAGTCGGCTCCGCAGAGCCGATATGTCTGCCATTCTGTCGGGACCCGGATCGGCAGTCCGCGCGCTGACGGGGATCTGTTCCCCGCCGCGCAGGCTCTCGCGCCGGATCAGGTTGCGCGAACGGTTTCTGACGATGGCCAGGAGCCACCCGGCGAACCGGGCGGGGTTCCTGCAATCGTCCAGCCGCTGCAGCGCAACCAGAAACGACTCCTGAGCCGCATCTTCCGCGTCCTGGTGCTTCCCGGTTACCGACAGGGCCACGGCATATGCCGCCCGCTGATAACGGCGGACCAGCTCGCCGAATGAGTCCCCGTCGCCGGTACGCGCCAGGAGTACGAGTTCTGCGTCCGTGCGCTCCCTCATTCCTTGAGACTAGACACCTGTCGCGGCTTCCCCGTTGAGGTCGACCGGCTCTTCGTTGCAGGTGGACAGCCTGCCGGCCGCCGTCGTTAGCCCGCTCACCGTCGGAGGCGCCCGGTGCTACGGCCTGCGACCGCGGCGGTTGCGACGATAGCCGCGGGAGCGCCCTCCCCGCCTGGGATCGCGTCGTCCGGGTCCTGGTGAATCCGATTCCGGCCCGGCCCCCTGAATCATCTCCCTGACCAGCGAAACCAGGTCGTCCTCGTCGACATCGTCCAGGGATCGGGCCAGGACGTAGCGCGTGGCGCCGGGACCGTCACCGTCGTGACGGGCTTCGACGCTGACACTGAGGATCCGGGCGCCGGAGCCGCGTCCGTAGCCGACCCTGCCCGACCCTTTCTGCCGCACCAACCAGACCCGATCGTCCACGGTGACCTCGCGGGTCGGAATCGGAACCTCGACGACCCCTGCCACCTCGCGGACCGAAAGCGGCGGAGTACCGGCTCGCGCGGCTGGTGGTTTCGCCGGGCGCTTCGGCCGCGCGGCCGAAGCCTCGCGCGGAGAACGCTTCCCGGTGTCCTTGCGGTCCACTGCAGCCCGCTAACCCAGCGCCAGCGGCACGGCATCGTCTCCGAAGAACATGCGGATGTACTTGGCCTGAATCGGCGTCACCCGCCGCACGGCCCAGACCAGCTGCACGTGGTTCGGCTCGATCGGACGCGTGGCCAGGCGCAGGCCGGCCTCGTGCGGAAGGCGGTTGCCCTTGCGGTGATTGCAGGGGGAGCAGGCCGTGACGACGTTCTCCCAGGAGTTTCCGCCGCCCCGCGAGATGGGAAGGACGTGGTCGCGGGTCAGGAACTCACGGTTGCGAAGGTCCCTCTTGTGGCGGCCGCAATACTGACACGAGTAGCCGTCACGGGCGAACAGAAACGTGTTCGTCACCTGCCGCCGAAACCGCCTCGGGACATGGACGAACCGCACCAGGCGGATCACCAGCGGACAGGGGTGCTCGGACCGCACGGTGCGGAAGGCGCGCTGGGCATCGTGCTCGAGGATCTCGGCCTTCCGGTCCAGCACGAGGCGGATCGCCCTCCGCGAGGGGACGATCATCAGCGGCTCGTAGGACGCGTTCAGGGCCAGGCAACTCACAGCGCCAACTCCGGTGGATCCGTCGGGGCTCCAGGCGACATCACATGTTTGCAGGAAGACCAGGATGAGGATAACGCATCCGGCTTCCGGGGTGAATCCGCAACCCCCCCGACAACCCGCGGACAAACCCGCACGACTCCCCGCCTGCGGGACAACCTACATGAGGTGCAGCGGATCGCGGTCGAGCGAGACGCGCAGATCGGCGCCGGGCGGGCGGAATTCGTCGGCCACGGCGGCCAGGATCCGGCCCACGGCCGCAGCGCTCCCCCGCAACAGGAGGTGCCAGCGATAGCGTCCCTGCAGCCTCTCGATGGGGGCTGGAGCCGGGCCCAGCACCTCGG
The DNA here is from genome assembly GCA_009841165.1 of Gemmatimonadota bacterium. GTDB lineage: Bacteria > Gemmatimonadota > Gemmatimonadetes > Longimicrobiales > Gaopeijiaceae > Bin94. Next base: position 22,337 of record VXMI01000164.1, read on the forward strand.
GGCCGCCGGTGCGCGCTCGGGTCCCGAGCCAGGCGTGCAGCGTCTCGGTGGCGGTCATGGCATCGGCCTGGACGGGACTGCTGAGCAGGATTCTGGCCATTCGCACGCGGGGCGGATAGGCCGGGTCGGCGCGGGAAGCGAGTTCGCGGTCCACGAAGCCGTGATAGTCGTGTGCGACTGCCGCACGCACGACATGGTGGTCAGGCACATGGGTCTGAATGACGACCTCGCCGGGAAGTCGGCCCCGTCCTGCCCTTCCGGCAACCTGGGACAACAGCTGAAAGGTGCGCTCACTGCTGCGAAAGTCGGGCAGATGCAGTCCCACGTCCGCGTTGATGACGCCGACCAGCGTGACGCGGGGGAAGTCGAGTCCCTTGGCGATCATCTGGGTGCCGAGAAGGATGTCGACCTCGCCGGCGCGGACGCGCTCGAGGATGTCGTGGTGCGACCACTTGCCGCCCGTCGTGTCCACGTCCATACGCGCCACGCGTACACCGGGCAGGCACTCGATCAGGATGCGTTCCACCTGCTCGGTTCCGAGTCCGCGATAGGAGAGATCGGTCGAGCCGCAGCGCGCGCATCGCCGGGGCCGGGGTTCCAGGTGGCCGCAGTGGTGGCAGATCATCTTGCGGCGGGCCCGGTGGAGCGTCATGGACACGGAGCAGTGGACGCATTCGAGCACGTCCCCGCAGCTCCGGCACTGCGCGAAGGTGGCGTATCCCCGGCGGTTGAGGAGGAGGATGGTCTGTTCCCGGCGCTCCAGACGCTGTCGTAGGAGCCGCAGCAGGCGTGGGGAGATGACGTGTTCGGGGGGTGTGGGTGCGGATGTTTCCGTTTCGGGTGTGGCGGGCACGGGGACGGTGTCCTCCGCGGGCGGGGCTGCCGGCGTCGGCCGGGGACCGGCAGGGGACCGGAGATCCGCCACGTGGACGCGCGGGAGGGTCCCGCCGCCCACCCGGTCGGGGAGTTCGAGGAGGGCGTACTTGCCGGACTTCGCATTCGCCCAGCTCTCCAGGGAAGGGGTTGCGGATCCCAGAACGCAGACGGCATCGGCGTGGTTGGCGCGCACCACGGCCACATCCCGCCCACTGTAGCGCGGGGTCTCGGACTGCTTGTAGCTCCCGTCGTGTTCCTCGTCCACGACGATCGCGCCCACCCGGGACAGTGGGGCGAACACGGCCGAACGCGCACCGACGGCAATCCGCTTGCGGCCGGCCCTGAGTTCGGTCCAGGCGTCGAACCGCTCGCCGTCCGACAGCCCCGAGTGGAGAACCGCCACCCGGTCTCCGAAGGCGGCCCGGAAGCGCGCGACCGTCTGCGGGGTCAGGGCGATTTCGGGAACCAGGACGATGGCGCCGAGTCCGTCGGCAAGCACCCGCCGAATGAGTTCGATGTATACCAGGGTCTTGCCGGAACCCGTCACCCCGTGCAGCAGGAAGGTGCCGCCTCCCGCCCCGAGTGCGGCGGTGAGCCGCTTCAGCACCGCGTTCTGCGCCGGGGTTGGCGTGAGGGAGGGTGCATCCGGCGTCTGCCGGCCGCGGAAGGGATCGCGCAGTACGACCTCTTCTGCGACGGTAACGAGCCCCTTCGCTTCGAGACCCTTGACGACCGCGCGGCTGAACCCGTTCTCCTCCAGCGCCGTCAGGGTTTGCGTGCCGCCCGCCGCCAGGAGACGCTCGAAGGCCTGCCGCTGACGCGGTGCACGCCCGAAGAGATCGTCCAGCTCGCTCAGCGTGCCGATGTCGCGGGTGACGCGCGCGACCAGCAGCTTCCGCGGGCCGCTCCCGCGGGTGGTGGGCAACATGGTCCTGAGGACGATGCCCACCGGCGCCACGTAGTAGTCGGCGATCCAGCGGCCCAGCGCGAGCAACTCTGTGCCGAGGGCGGGCCCGGCGCCGGACACCCTGATGACGTCGCGCACCCCCGGCACCTTCTTCCCGGGGCCGAGCGTCCACCCTGTCAGCGTGCGGTTGCGGAACGGGACGACCACCGGGGTGCCCGGGGGCGGGACGGCGCCTTCAATCCGGTAGGTGAACGGCCGCCGCACCGGCACCGGCAGCGCCACCTGTACGAAGCCTGTACCGCTCGCCGACATCGGGCGCGTGGCGTCCACGGGCTGCCGGAGCCGCGGCCGCGCCCCGGTCAGTCCTTCAGAAGGAGGAAGACGTCCTGCTGGGGCTCGTTGACCGTCACCTCGGGGCCGTCCGGACCCATGTGCATGTTCAGTTCCGTGCGGATCCCGACATCGCCGGCGATGTAGATCCCCGGTTCCACCGAGAAGCCGACGCCGGGGACGAGGATGCGGTCGTCGCGCGTTTCCAGGTTGTCGAGGTTGGGGCCGCGGCCGTGGATGTCGCGGTCGATCGAGTGGCCGGTCCGGTGGATGAAGTACTCGCCGTAGCCGGCGTCCGTGATGATCCCGCGCGCCACGTCGTCGCCTTCGAAGCCGCGGATGACCTCGCCGCGGGCGTGCCGCTCCCGGAGCGACGCCACAACCCCGTCGCGAGCCGCCTTCACGACCGTCCACAGTTCCGCGAACCTGGGCGGAAGCTCGCTGCCGAAGTAACCCATCCAGGTCTGGTCGGCGGGGACGGAGTCGTCGTGGCAGGCGCCCCAGAGGTCGATGAGGAGGAGATCGCCGGCCCGGATGGGCTCGCCCACCTCGCCGGGATCGTAGTGGGGGTCGGCCGCCGTCGGGCCGATCGCGACGATGCAGTCGGCCTGAGCGGGGGCGCCGCGAGCGGCGAGCTCGGATCGGATCCAGGCCGCTAGCGCGCCCTCGGTGATGGTCTCGCCGCGCGAGACGTGTTCGGCCGCGCGGGCGAAGGCGTCACGCGCCAGGTCTTTCACCAGCTGTGACGCGCGGCCGTGCTCCTCGCGCTGCCTGGGGGTCCAGACCGCGTAAAATGTGGAGACGAGGTCGCCCGAGCTGCAGAGTTCGACGCCCGTGTCGAGGATCACGTCGCGCATGCCCGCCGGGATGAGGTCGAGGTAGGGGACGTCACCGCGCGAGGATGTCTCGGCCGCTACCCGCTTGCACCCGGCCAGCAGGGCGCGCAGCCCTTCCTCCATGCGCTGGCGGCTGGAATAGCTCGCCCTGGGCCAATCGAGGTGGCGCCAGGATGAGTGCTCGATGGCGTGGATGAGGAGGCGCGGCTGCCCGCTCGCCGGCACGAGCGCGAATCCCCGCCGGGTCGTCCACTCCAGCCCCAGCAGCGACCGGCCGATCGGATTGCGGTCCTTGAAGTCGTAGATCAGCCAGCCGTCGAACCCGCGCTCGCGCAGGGCCGCCTGGACCCTCGCGATCCCCTCCGCGCTGGCGAGCAGCACCCCGGAGGTATCCGACTGCAGCCTCGTCATTGCATGTCCTCCATCGCTTCGAGTTCGGCCATTGCCTCGTCGAGGCGCGCCTGTTCCTCGTCGGAAAGCCCTCCGGACCCGGCCACCCCGGTCTCCCGGCCCATCAGGCGGCGAAGCACGACCACGACCACCGCAAGTCCCATGAGGAGCGCCAATGGCGGGGCCACCCAGGCCAGCAGTCCGGCACCGCTCCGTTTCGGCCAGGCGCGGTACTCTTCTCCGTGACCCGCGATCATCCACTCGACCAGGCTGTCCGCACTGAGTCCCTCGGCCGCTCCCAACTGGATGCTGTCGCGCAGGGCCTCGGCCTCGCGCGTAGGGCAGACCTCCAGCATGAGGCCGGGACAGAAGGGGGATCGAAGCCTGGAGATCGCCTCGCCGGCCTCCGGGTGGAGCGCCTCGGCCACCGATTCGGCATCGCGGGAAGAGAGTTCCGCCTGACCGGACGGGGGAGCCGGTCCACACGCGGCTGCGAGGACGGCGCACAGCAGGACGGACCCGGGAGCCCTGTCGCGAAGAGGCTGAACGCGACGCCGCGCACCCTTGCGTGGAGACTTCGTTTTCATCGATCAGACACCCATCGCAACCCCGGCCAGGGCCCGGACCACCGCCACGCACCCCTCGCCGAGTCGCGCGGGGTCGTAGCCTCCCTCCAAGAATACCACAACGCGGCCCTGGCAGCAGCGATCGGCCGCGTCCATGACCATGAGCGTGGTTTCGTGGAGGTCCGCGGGTTCCAGCAACTGGCCGCCGAGGGGGTCGCCGGCGAGGACATCGAAGCCCGATGACACGAGGACGAAGTCGGGCGCGGCGCGCGACACCGCGGTGCTCAATGCCCGCTCGAACACCTGCAGGTATTGGTCGCGGGGAGTCCCGGCCGCCAGCGGCACGTTCAGCGTGAACCCCTCCCCCCGTCTCTGTGACAAATCTCCGAGCCCACCA
>VXMI01000233.1 GCA_009841165.1 Gemmatimonadota bacterium
GGCCGCGGGCGACAGGCGGTCGATCGACGCCGAACTGGAGATCCCGGTCGAGGGGAGCGGGTGGATCGCGGCGCGCGCGCTGGGGCCGGCGCAGCACGGCGCGATGGACAGCTACCTCTTCGCGCACACCAACCCGGTGTTCGTCATCGCGGACGGCGAGCCGATCCGGTCGCGGGAGGACGCGGCGTTCTTCGTACGGTGGATCGATCATGTGCTGCTTGAACTGCAGGTGATGGACCGCTGGGACGATCCGGCGCACAAGGCGGAGGTTCTGGCGACGTTCGAGGAGGGGCGGCGGCTGTACCAGGCGCAGGTGGACGCGCTGGGCGGGAGCGGGAGGTAGGGCGTGCCGTCCCGGCAGCTGGCTCTGGTTGGGGTTCTGGCGGTTCTAGCCATTCAGGGTGCGGCCTGCCAGGCGGATCCACCCGACACACCCGCGAGCCCTGCTCAGCTCGAGTCTCGCGGCAGCACGGTCGCGGCCGAAGACGGCTTCGACCTCTGGTTCGACGCGTGGGGCGAGGGACCGGCCATCATCTTTCTGGCGCGCCACCCGGACGAGAACCGGGCGCTTGCCGACGCGCTTTCGGACGGGTACCGGGTGGTCATCCATGAACCCCGGGTGATCACGCTGGGCCAGAAGGGTCTTCTGGCCGAGGCGACGGATGAAGCTGAACGGGCGCCGTGGGAAGCGCACCTGGCTGGCCGGCAGACCGACTGGGGCCCGTCGGAATACGATGACTATCCCGTCGAACTCGCGATCTCGGACCTGCATCGTGTCGCGGATGCCGCCGGTGTCGACGAGTTCGTACTCGGCGGGTATTCCGGCACGGCGAGGCTGGCCGCGTTCATGGCACCCTACAGCGAACGGGCCGTGGGGCTTCTGGTGGGGGGATACCACATCATCGGGAACAAGGACTATTGGCTCGGCTACGTTGCCGCCGGCTACGCCGCCCAGATGAACGACGCGAACGTTTCGGAGTTCACGAGGTCGGCGAGCCTGTTGTCGCGCCAGCAGGCCCTGATCGAACAGCAGCGGGACGACCGCGTAGCGTTCGGGGCGATGCCCGGCCCCAGGATCGTGTGGGTCGGCGGCGAGGACGGTAGCCCGCAAGACTCGCTAATGGCGGAGATTTTCCTGGGTGCCAGGATCGCCGAGAGGGTACGTAACGCCCGGTCCGACTATGAGTTACTGGGCTTCGAGTTCTTCCAGTTGGACGGGTTGGGGCATGTGGCCGCGTACGAGGCGGTTGATCAGGCAGCGCCGCTGGTCCGGGAGGCGCTGATGAGGGCAGGGTGGCGGTAGAGCAGCCACCTTCTCGGCGCGGTTAGCCTTCGACTCCCCCCAGGAACGCCCGCATCTCCGGCACCATGACGGCCGGATCGAGAATCGCCGCGGTCTCCGCGCCTGGGATTTCACGTACGGTCCAGCCCATCGCCTCCAGCGTTGGCCGGGCCTCGCGCAGCCGCTCCACCAGGCGCAACGGGATACCGGCGACCGAGCTCTCTGCTTCCGAGCCGATCAGTGCGATTCGGGGACACGTGATCGCCGCCGCTACATCCGCTTCGGGCCAATCCTGCATGCCGCCGTAGAAAGTGCGCCACTGCGCGTACTGCTCGGGGTTGCGAAGGATCACCATGGCATGCGGCGGGGGCTCGGCGAGCTGCATTTCGCCGCCGCGCAACATGTCGGCGTACGGTGCCCCGAGCGGCGGCCAGGTACCGCAGATCAGCGCCGAGACGCGATCGGAGCGCGATGCCAGCATGAGGCCGTTGATCGCGCCCCAGAGGTGGCCGCAATAGGCAAAGCGGTCGAATCCGGCCGCGTCCGCGACGGACAGGAGGTCGGAATACACTCGGTCGGGGGTCATCTCGGCGGGCGAGGGGACCAGCGTCCTGCCTACGTTGGGGTAGTCGACGAGCAGGACGCGGTAGCGATCGGTAAGGCGGCTCAGGAAGCCGTCCTTCACCGCAGCTTGCCGCGCGCCGAATATCTCGGCGTACGACGCCATGAGAGGGAAGCCGAGGAAAAGGGGAACGCCGCCTTCAGGTCCGTGCACCTCGAAATGGATGGGGTGCTGCTCTGCACTCAGGCAGGAGGAAAGGACGGTGCTGGCGGCGACCGTGGCGGAGGTCCGAACAAAGTGGCGTCGGTTCATGATGGGCGGGCAAGATACCGTGCGGCTGCCCGTTTGCAAGACGGCGGCGCGTCAATCGCCGTCGGTCCCCTCCTCCATCCCCACCCCCTTCAATTGCACCACAATGACCTCGATGGGGTCGGGCCCCTCGTTTACGTCGCCGTGGAGTTCGCCCGGCGGGTCCGCTTCGAGCCAGTAGGCGCTGCCCGTCTCCCAGGTCATGTCGTGTCGCTCGCCCGAGTCGTTGACCACCGTCAGCGTGCCGCCCTTCAGCGCGATGATCGCGCGGGGGTTGTCGTGCCGATGCATTTCGAGGGGCTGATTCGGGACGATCACGGTCTTCCATACGGTCACGTGCTCGTTTTCGAACTGCGGGATGCGCCGGGTGCCGGCCTCGGGTTCGGCAGTCGCGTCGGCGGGCTGTTCGGTGGCCTGATCGGCGGGCTGACCGCATGCGGAGACCAGCACCATCAGGAGTG
>VXMI01000165.1 GCA_009841165.1 Gemmatimonadota bacterium
GCCCCGCCCTGCACGAGCACGCGCTTCCCCCGCACCGGCCCGTCGCCGAGCACGGCATAGTGGGCCGTACACCCGGGGACACCCAGCCCGGCCCCGATCGACCACGGCACTCCGTCGGGGAGCCGCACCGCTTGCTTACCCGGGACCACCACATACTCGGCCGCCGTCCCGAACGGCCGCCCGTCGCCCTGCGCATTCCACACCCAGACCCGCTCGCCGAGCCGCGCCGGGTCGACCCCGTCGCCGACCGCGTCGATCGTCCCGGCGCCATCCGAGTGCGGGATCACGAGCGGGTGCCCCATCTCCATGCCGAGCCATCCGCCCCGCTTCTTGGTGTCGGACGGATTGACCCCGGAAGCCGTGACGCGAACGCGAACCTCCCCCCGCCCTGGGCCCGGCACCTCGACCTCTCCGTACCGGAGCACCTCCCGCGCGGGACCCGGCGCCCTGTACCAAACCGCTTTCATCTGTTTGGGGCGCGGCCGCACCCTCAGCCCGGAAACAGGCTCCGGTCGATCGCCGGGACGAGCTTCAGCGCATTCTCGTAGTAGATCTTGCGCAGGACGTCGTCGGGGAGGCCCAGGCCATACATCTGCCAGAAGGCGTGGTAGCGGCGGTAGTAGTCGAAGTAGTCGTCCTCGGTCTCGAAGACGCGGAAGTAGGTGTGGAACTCTTCCTGGTTGTACGAGTCCTTGCCCATCAGCACGCGGTCGCCGTACTCGGTCAGCCATTCGCGCGCGAACCGGGGCTGCCGGCCCAGTTCGTACACGACCGCGCCGAGGCCGACGTACATGTTCGGGATCTCGTCGAGGATTTCGCCAAGGCGCGCGAGGTCATGCCCCAGCCAGCCCAGGTGGGCGGCGATGAAGTTGGTGTTCGGATGCCGCCGGAAGAGGTTGTGCTGCTCGCCGATGATCTGCTCGAAGGGCGGGAATTGGCCGGGAGGCCGGATCCGCCGCGGCCGCAGCCGCAGTTCGAGCCAGCGTTCGTTGAAGCGGTCGTGAGACTGCCAGAACTCGGCGGGGTCGGCGGAGTGGATGAGGACCGGGATCCCCAGCTCGCCGGCCTTGTCCCACAGCGGCGCCAGACGCGGGTCGTCGACCGGAATCCGGTTGCCGTCGGTGTCCCGATCAGCCATTCCCAGGCCCTTGAAGATCTTCAGGCCCGCGGCCCCGTTCCTCGCGTCCTCTTCCAGCTGCGCGGCGGCCTCCTCACCCCAGCCGGGTTCCCCGACGCCGAAGAAGTTGGTGTTGGCGAAGAAGACGAAGCGCGACGGATGCCGCGCGGTCATGTTCTCGAGCCCTTCGGCGAGCGAGAAGCCGCTGCCGCCGGAGAGGTTCACCATGACCGCCATGTTGAGTTCATCCATCTCCCCCACCAGGCCGTCGACGGCAGCGGGCGACATTCCCCTGGCCCGCTGATGGCCGTGAATGTCCACGAACGGGAACTTCGCCCGCGTGAGCGGATTCCCCGGCACGACGAGCGTATTGCGCGGCTCGTAGTCCACGATGGTGACGTCCTGGGCGGCGAGCGGGGGGACGGCGACGCCCGCGGCGGCGGCCAGGACGATGGCGGCGAGGGCGGCGGTCGTTCGGCGGATAGTCATCAGCAGGTACCGTTTGGTCGCGGTGAAGGCGGCGGGGTCGATCACGGCGGCGTTGCGCAGCGCGGCTTCGCGGGCGCGTCCGATCACGTTCTCAAGAACGTAATGCACGCCAGGCGACTTGGCGCGCAGCTTGTCGTGTGCGAAGTCGAGGGCGGGCCTGCCCAGGCGGGTTGCGAGAAGGTGTGCGAAGCCGAGAGTCGGCAGCACGTTGGCGGTGATGTCGCGCTCGCGGGTGATGCGGAAACCGGCGCCTGCCAGGCGGCGGCGGAACTCGTCGAGCCGCCAGCCCGAGCGCTCGCCGCCACTGCCCAGGCGAAAGTAGTCGGCCACGATCCAGGTGCCGCCGGGGGCGAGGATCTCCCGCACCACCGAGAACACCTCGCGCGGGTTCATGTACTGGATCGACTCGGCGTGGATGACGGTGCCGAAGCGGCCCCGGTGTTCGCTCGCGGGCATGTCCTCGAAGCGGCATCGGAGTATGGGGACGCCCGGATACGAGCGTCCGATGTGCTCCACCTGGAAGCGGTCCGGGGTGAGTCCGGTCACCTCGTGCCCGGCGGTGCTCAGGAGACCGAGCATGCCGCCCATCCCGGAGCCGACGTCGAGGATCGGGGCGTCGGGGTCGTCGATGAGTTCGATGATCTGATCCGCGTATCGGCGCTGGGCGCGATGGAGCGCGTCGAAGCTGACCCTTTCGGGCGGGGTGTCCGGGTCGTCGAAGTAGCCGTAGTGCAGGAAGTCGCCCCGGAGAATGCGGTTGTACAGCTTGAGCTGGGCGTTCGCATGGACGGTTGGGACGCGGCGGTGCTGCAGGTGACGGCGGATCCAGCCGACGATGTGGTGTGGCAGGAACGCGCGTCCCAGGATCTGGCGAACGATCCAGGAGCCTCGGAGCCTGTTCATTGGTCTTCTGTGCCCGGCCCTCCGCGGTCGGTGGCTGCCGGTGCGCGGCGGCGTCCCGTCAGCCCCCGCTGGCGGCTTCCGTCCCGCCCCCACTTGCC
>VXMI01000132.1 GCA_009841165.1 Gemmatimonadota bacterium
GTGGGGAGGGTGGGCAGCCTGGCCGTGGTGGGCGACGGGCGAAAGTCCTGCAACGCACGGACCGCGTCGAGCCTCGATGGCGGACTTCGGAGCTTGCAGAAGACGTGGGCAGTGTGGCCATCGAGCACGGGAACCCGGTTCACAGCCACCGCGACGTCGATATCGGTGTCGAGGATCTTGTTGAGTTCGGGGCCGATCTTGTCCTCTTCGCCGCGGATCCACGGGACCACGTTCCCGGCGACCTCGACCGCGTTGAGACCGCTCAGCCCCGCACCGGAGAGCGCCTGCAGCGTCACCACCGTCGCCGATTCGATCCCGAAGGCACGCTCGATGGGCGCGAGCGCCATGGCCAGCGCGACGACCACGCAATTCGGGTTGGCCACGAGCGCCCCGCCAGCCTCGGACCAGGGCTGGGTTGCGACTCCGGCGATCGCCGCCGCGTTCACCTCCGGAATGACCAGCGGCGTATCGGGTCGCAGCCGATTCACGGACGCGTTGGTGCAGACGACGTGGCCGGAACGCGCGAGAGACAGTTCCGCCTTCTTCGCCGGTGCGGACGGAAGGGCGGAAAGCACCACGCGGCTCCGCAAAGCGACGCCCGGCGGGAGCAATTCGAGCCCGGACGTTCGTGCAGGAGGATCACCACCGATCGCCCAAGGGGTCGCTTCAGCATAGTCGCGGCCCGCACGACGCTCCGAGCCCACCACCTCTGCCAGACGGAAGAAGCGATGTCCCTCCAGCATCCGAACGAGCCGCTGTCCCACCAGGCCTGTCGCGCCGAGGACGGCCACGGGGGTTCGGTTCCGACCCTCGGCGGCGTCCGAGCCGTCGGCTGGCTGTCCGGTCAGCTGAGTACCGGCCACCCGACCCGCGCCCCGATGCTCGTCCCCTCCCCCCTCAACCCGGTCACCCGGAAACGCAACCTCCGGCGCTCGGCGAAGTCGATGGCCTTGGGCTGAACCACCCCGCCACCGATCTCGCGCGCGCGGTCCCAGCTGAGTTCCCGGAACGGTGCCACGGCGCTGCCTTTTCGCGGATCCGATGGGAAGATCCCGTCCACATCCTTGATCAGGCGGATCTCGGCGGCTTCCAGCGCATCACCCAGGAAGAGCGCGGTCAGATCGGATCCTCCCCGTCCCAGCACGGATGCGACGCCGGTCATGTCCACTCCGATGAACCCCGGAAAGACTACCGCATCACGCGTGCGGAACGCCGCGCGGATCTGTCCCGCATCCACGAATACCGGATCGGCGTCCTGCAGGGCGCCGTTAGTGCGCACAGGCACGCGCGAGGCGTTGAATCCCACCGCGCACACCCCCTGGGCGGCGAGCGCCAGGGAGAGCAGGGCCACCGAAGCTTCCTCCCCCGTCGCCAGCAGTGCGCCGAGCATCGTGTCGGAGGGCACCGGCGTGACCGACCGGGCCGCCGAGAGGAGCGAGTCCGTTGTCTCGCCCATGGCGGACACCACCGCCACGACCTTCCGCCCGCGTGCGACCTCGGCAGCGATCACCTCCGCGGCCCCGGTGTAGTCCCGTGGGCTGGCGAGGACCGATGAGCCGAACTTCAGGACGGCGATGTGATCGCCGTGGTCGAGACCGGGGGAATGGGTGGCCCGCGCCCGATGAGCGGTCGTCATAGCGCAGCCACGGTAGCCACCGCTTCGGCGCGCTGGAGCGCCAGTTCCAGGTCGGCGACGAGGTCTTCGGCCGCTTCGATTCCGACCGAGAGCCTGAGCAGGCCCTGGCCGATCCCGGCGGCTACGCGGGCGGGCTCGTCCATCGATGCGTGTGTCATGGTCCACGGGTGGGTGACCAGACTCTCCACTCCTCCCAGCGACTCGGCCAGCGCGAAGTGCGTGATGCCGTCGACGAACGCGTCCACCGCCGCCCTTCCCCCACTCAATTCGAAGGAAACGAGGCTGCCCCAGCCGCTCTGCTGGCGGCGGGCGATCTCGTGCCCCGGATGCGTCGGCAGGCTCGGGTGGTTGACCCGGGTGACCACTTCGCTGGCGGCGAGTACGTCGACCACGTGCAGCGCGTTCTCCTCGTGCACCCGGCTGCGGGCGTGCAGGGTGCGCATGCCTCGGAGCGTGAGGTAGGAGTCGAATGGCGATCCGGACAGCCCCATGGCATTGGTCCACCAGGCCACCTCCTCAAGCAGGTCTTCGTCGGCTGCCACGACGGCACCCCCCACGATGTCGCTGTGCCCGTTGAGGAACTTGGTCGTGGAATGGACGACCAGGTCGGCGCCGTGTTCCAGCGGACGCTGGTTGACCGGCGAGAGGAAGGTGTTGTCGGCCACGCAGATGGCGCCGATCTCGCCCGCGAGGTCGGCCCACGCCGCGATGTCGGTAATGCGCAGGTGCGGATTGCTGGGCGTTTCGATCCAGATCATGCGGGGACGGAGTTCGCGCGCGAGGTCCAGGGTCGCGGGATCCCAGGGGTCCACGAATTCGACGCGGTAGGCGCCCTTGTCCGCCTCGTGGCGAAAGAGGCGGTAGCTGCCCCCGTAGCAGTCGCGCGGGGCCAGCAGCAGTTCGTCCGACGAGAGCAGCCGGGTGGCGGCGACGATCGCCGACATGCCGGACGAGGTCACGGACGCGCCGCATCCGCCCTCGAGTTCGGCGATTGCGTCGGCCGCGAGGTCGCGAGTGGGGTTCGCGGTACGGGTGTAGTCGTACCTCCCGTAGACGCCCGGGGACTCGAAGAGGTAGTTCGTGGAGAGGTGAATGGGCGGCATGACCGCGTGGTGGGTCGTGTCGACCCCGATGCCGGCCCGGACGGTGCGGGTGACGGTGGAAGCGCGGGGCGCCGACGGCGGGCGGGGGCTGGAACCGTTCAGGGTGCTCATCGAACCACCTCCGGGGTGCGTGGCAGGGACGCCTTCAGCAGGGACGCGACCTGGTCGACCTCCTTGAGGAAGGCGTCGTGGCCGAAGAGCGAGGTGACGGTGACGTGCCGGGGACATCGGCCGCTCCTGGTCGCCAGTTCATCGACGAGCCAGGGCGGGACGAGGGCATCGGTGTCGAAGGACACCAGCAGGGTGTCGGGCGGCAGCGACACGGGGCGCGTACGGTGCAGGTCGATCGACTCGGAGAGCGCGACGAAGCGCTCGATGTCGAAGCGGCGGGCGAAGTCGGCGCCGCGGGCGTCGAGGTACTCCTCGACGGGGAAGCGGGCGGGGGCCCGGCCGGGCTGGCCGGGGTGCAGTGGACGGTGAGAGAAGCGCTCCTCGAACTCCTCGGGGCTCCGGTAGGTGGTCATCGCGAGGGCGCGCGCCAGGGCGAGACCGCGGGCCGGCTGACCGGTGTCGGCGCCGAGCGTCGCGGCCGCGCGCTGTACCGACCGGATTCCGGTGGCCATGGGGTGCGTGCGGTGCGCCGCGCAGAGGATGACGAGCCGCGCGGTCCGCTCCGGGAATAGTTCGGCGAAGGCCAGCGCGACCATCCCGCCGTAAGAGGATCCCACGAACGAGGCGACGGTGACGCCGAGTTCGTCGAGTGCGGCCGCGACGGCGCGGGCCTGATCGTGGGTTGTGACCGGGCGAAGGAGGCCGTCTTCCGTCTTTCCGCCGAGGAAGTCGATGCCGATGAGCAGGTGGCGCGCCGGGTCGAGGGCGTCGCCCTCCCCCACCACCCCAGGCCACCATCCCTTGCTCGGATCGGAGGTTGTGGGCGCGAGGTGCCGGCCCGCCGAGATTCCCCCGAGGACTACGGTTGCGGGCGCGTCGGCCGGACCCTGGGCCTCGTAGGGGACCTGGACCGTACGCGGCCCCAGGTGATCGAATGCAAGGCGTGCGCGCACGGAGCCCGAGCGAACCGTCGGGGGGCGGGTACATCGCTCAGGCACGTCATACGGCGCGGCGTATGAGGCAACGCGAGCGGCAGAGCAGTTGGCCATGATGACCTCTCCGAGTCTCGAGTTTGCCTCATCGGACTCCGGAGATTCGACCGCCCTGTTGCTGCCGGCTACCGCCCCGGAGGGCGGTGAGCGGCTCATCTTTACGGCGGACGCGCGTCCGTCGCAGGAGTTGGCACCTTCGTGGGAATGCCACTTCCCACAGGTTGCCCCGGCTTCAACGGGCCTTTCCCTCAGCCGGTCTCGATGAGTTGTCGTGCACGCAGTGTACGGGGTTGGCGGGCGGATGTCAACAGCAAATGGCGAGGGCGCGCTACCGCATGCCGACCTCTCCCATGCTCACCCAGTAGCTCTCGCCGCCGGCACGCCCCTCCACCAGCACCGCCAGGTAGGGCCCGCGGCCCGCCGCGTGCGCTGCCGAAGCCGTCCAGCCATGCGCCGTCGTGGTCCACCGCGCTCCCGACGCGCGCTCCTGCGGCATGTCGATCGAGCCGACCGTGCCGTAGGCGGGGTTGAACACGACATCGAGGTACTCGTACGTCGCCCCTTCGTCCGGCACGGCGGCGGCGTCCACCACCACCTTCCAGGTCCCGGCGGCCGGGTTGTGCACCACGATCGATTCATCGCCCACCGGATCCCCGTCCGCGCGGGCGCCCGAGCAGGCGTCGCCGGTGCAGTCGAAGATGTAGACGTCGAGGTCGGCCTCGCCCTGCGCCCGCGTCCGCACCATGAGCGCCGTTGAGCCCGGCAGCACCTCGACCTCGTAGACCTGCTGCTCGCGCGGTGCGATTCCGCGCTGCGCCCGGTGTGCGGTCCCCACGGGTGTCGTCACCGCGGCGCCCTCGAAGGCGGCCATGCGGTTCGTCATCCACACCTGGTGGCTCGCGCCGTTGGTTGCGCCGTTGCCATTCCCGTTGTCGGCGACGAGGTCCGCCGTCACCACGTCGACGTCCACGGCCAGCGCCGACACCGTAAGGGTCGCGGGCGTGGGCGGCACCGGCTCGTCCTTCTTGGCCTGTTGCCAGTCGAAGGTCTGGGTGTCAGCGATGTCGGCCAGCCGCACCTCCCAGGTTCCGGGGACGGGATCGGCGATCACCTGGGTGATGCCCGACCCGCCTCGCTCGACGATCTCGCCCCGCTGGTAGCGGGTGTCGGGCCGGGCCACCGCCAGCGCGACCGCGCGGTCCTCCCAGGTGACTTCCACCTTCAGCGCGGTCACCCCTTCGGGCACGTCGAAGAAATGGCTCTGCATGCCGGGGCGCGGGACCTTCACCTCTTTCCTCACCGTGTAGTCACCCGCCGCGTTCAACGGATGCGGCGCCACGATCGCGGCCAGCATGCGGTGGGCATAGCCGGTGACGTCGTCGTGATCCAGCGTCAGGTGCGCCGTGTGGACGCCGTGGCCGGCGGGGGTCGCCGTGACGGGGAAGTCAACGGGGGTGCCCAGCGGCAGCGTGACCGTCAGCGGGGACGAGAACGTGCCGTGGTCGTTGCCTTCCCAGCTGACATCGAAGGTCATGGGGCCGGAGGGACCCGAGGTGCGCGTGAGCGTGACGACGCGCTCGCGCCTCACCCCGTCCTTCCAGCCGCTGCGCTCGTACAGCCCGAAGCCCTCGTGCGGAGTGGGCAGCATGTGGCTGTACGGCGTCACGATCGACGAGCGGCTTTCGATGTCGACCATCATGCCGCCCGCGTGCAGTTCCTGCAGGATCTCCCACGCGCCCGCCACGCTGATCACGCCATTGCCCTGTTTGTAGGCGGCGATGTTGGGCACGTACCGCGCCCCGCGCTGCACCGCGTACTTGATCGTGTACGGATCCACCTCCATCCCGGACTGCCGGGCCGCGCTGATCAGCAGCGCCACGGCTCCGGAGGCCGTCGGCGTGGCCGTTGAAGTGCCGCCCGCAATGGTGTAGCCGGGGGGCAGCTCGAAGAGGCCCGGAATCGCGCGCCCGTCCACAAATCCCTGCGACGTGCTGACGTAGTTCGACGGCGAGATGATGTCGGGCTTGAGCGTGCCGTCGCCCATCGGGCCGTAGCCGCCGGTGATCAGCAGCATGTCGTCGTACTCGACGCGCACCCCGTGGTTCATGAAGAAGTTGTCCTTGCCCTCGTGGCCCCCGACCCCGATCACGCCCCGCCCCATGACGATGTCGTCGATGGCGCCGAGGACGGGGAAGTTGTGGGTGGGCGACAGGATCGACGAGCCGTAGCGCTCGACCAGCCGGTCCGCAATGACCGACGGGACCAGACGCCCGTCCCGCAGCAGGTAGTTGTGGGTGATGTTGGAACTCTGCTCGAAGTAGACGACGTCGACCGAGGGGTGTGCCGCCGCGACGATGGTGGCCTCGGTCTGCCCGTACGCCGAGCCGCCTTCGCCCACCGCGGCGAGGCGGGCGCCGGGGGCGACGCCGTCGAAGCGGCCGTTTTCGCCCCGGCTGCCGACCGACGCGCCGACGACCAGCGTTCCATGCCGTGCGATTCCCAGGTTGAGGGCGACGCGGCCCTTGTCGGCGTCGATCTGGACGCCGAACCCCACGGACTCGCGCACCGGGGTGTCGGGGTCGTCCGTGCCGAAGACCCCGAATTCGCCGCGCTCGTCGTACTCCCCGAGCGTGGCCTCGTCGGTGAGGTCGAGGTCCTGATCGGTGTCCACCCACACGTCTCCGGCGGACTCGTCCCACAAGACTGCAAAGAAGTGACTGGAACCTTCCGGATTGCCGTCACGGTTGACGTCGAGATCCAGACCCTGGAAGCCGAAGACGCCTGCGGAATCGGCCTTCGACTCGTCGAAGAGCGCGATCCGGAAGACGCCGTCGCTAGGGGCCGTGTAGGTCGAGTCGCGGTAGGTGAAGGTGCCGCCCGACGCCTCGACCATGTCGTCCATGTCGATCCAGCGGCCGTCGTCCTCGATCTCGGGGTCGAGCACGTTGCGGTACACCTCGATCTTGGACACGGGCCGGCCGTCGAGCGTGTAGGCGGTCTGGAGCTCGGGAAGCAGCATGTCCGGGAACATGTCGATCTGCGCGATCGTGACGCCGCGTCCGTCGAAGGTGGGGTTCTCTTCGCGGAACTCGATGGCGCGCAGGTCGCCGATCGGGCTGTAGCGGTTGGAGAGCGGACGGTCGCTCAGGACCGGGGGCCAGACGGTGTCGGCCGGCAGCGCTGCGGGATCAGCCGGCAACATCGGCGCGTCGTTCGCGGACGCCTCTCCCGCCAGCCCGAACGAGCGGGAGCGATTCGTGATCGAGACATCGATGCTGTGGACATCCGGGTGGTCGGCCAGGTCCTCGGCGCCCTGCACGGGGACCCAGGCGCGCACGTAGTCCACCTCGTCGAAGCGGAATCCGATGCGGCCGCCCATGGCTTCGATGGCGGCGACCACCCGCGCGTTCCGGCCCGGCATCGACGCGACAACCACCACGACCTCGGACTCCCCGCGCGCCCGGGCCTGGGCGAGTTCGCCACGGGCGTCCTTGAAGAGGTAGGGCCGCCGTTCGGGCTGCGCGTCGGCCCGCGGGGGAGCGAGGAAACCGAACAGAACGAGGGGCAGGAGTGCCGTGACGATCGACTTCTGGCGCATGATGACTCTCCGGGTCCAAAGGCGCGTACAACGGGAACCGGCGAGTCGGCAGCATGGCCGGCGGGCCGGCGCTACATGCAGAATCGGGGCACGGCGCCGGCTTCGCAATCGGGCGCCTGGCCAACTGGCCGGCCGCAACCCCTGTATCAGACCAGCTGGGGGCTCGCGAACCGCGCCAACGGACCTCCGCGGATCAGCTTGCGATAGTCGCCGTTCGAATTCCGGGGAACGCTGTACTATATTCTGGCCGGTCAAAACCTCCGCACTACAGGCTGATGAAGACATCCTCCCGCAGGTTCCCCCGGCTCGGAATCCCCTCGACGCCAGGCGCGCTGGTCTCACTGTGCGCCTGCGCAATGGCCGCGCTGTTCCCGGCCGCCCCCCTCTTCGCGCAGAACTCCGAATCCGGCCCGGCCAACGGAGGCTCGGGTGGCTCTCTGCCCACAATCGCCACTGCAATCGAGGTCACCGAGTCCCCCACAGTCGATGGCCGCCTCGACGAAGCCGTCTGGCAGCAGGCGGGCGCCATGACCGACTTCACCCAGCGCGAGCCCTTCGACGGGCAACCCTCCAGCGAGCGCACCGAAGTCCGCGTGATCTTCGACGACCGGGCGCTCTACGTCGGCGTGTGGGCCTTCGACAGCCAGGCGAACGCCATCACCTACGGCGAACGCATCCGCGACTACGAAGTCAACCAGAGCGACGCCGTCGTCTTCGTGCTCGACACTTACAACGACGACCAGAACGGCTTCGTCTTCGGCACCACGCCCACCGGAATCGAGTACGACGGCCAGGTCGCCAACGAGGGACGCGGGGGAGGCCGCTTCCAGGGAGGCGGATTCAACTCCCGGCGGCGCTTCCAGTCCGGATCCGGCGGCGGCTTCAACAAGAACTGGGACGGCAGCTGGACGGTCGCCACCTCCGTCGACGACGAGGGCTGGTACGCCGAGTTCCGCATCCCCTTCAGCACCCTGCGCTACGGCAACGACGCCCGGAGATGGGGCTTCAACGTCTCCCGCCGCGTCCGGCGCCTGAACGAGGAATCGTTCTGGACCCCGGTGCCGCGCGAATTCAACCTCTACCGCCTCAACTACGCCGGCGACCTCGAGGGACTCAGGCCGCCCTTCCGCCGCTTCGCGACGGCCACCCCTTACGTGCTGGGCTCCACGGCCCGCGACTACACCAACCCCGGCGAGGCCGGCTTCGGCCAGAACGGCGATATCGGCGGCGAGGTCAAGTTCCAGGTCACCCAAGGGCTCACGCTCGACGTGACGTACAACACCGATTTCGCGCAGGTCGAGGTCGACGACCAGCAGCTCAACCTCACGCGTTTCGCGCTCAACTTCCCGGAGAAGCGGCCGTTCTTCCTCGAGAACGCCGGGTTCTTCAGCGTCGGAGGAGGAGGCGCGGACCTGTTCTTCAGCCGCGCCATCGGCATCCACCAGGGTCAGCCGGTGCCGATCAGGGGCGGTGCCCGGCTGTCGGGCCGGGCCGCGGGCCTGAACGTCGGGCTGCTGCACATCGAGACCGGCGGAGCGAGCGAGCTCGGGGCGGACGCGCACGGCTTCTCGGTCGTCCGGCTCGCCAGGGAGCTGCCCAACCGGTCCCGCGTCGGAGGCCTGTTCATCAACAAGAGCGGGCCCGCAGGAGACTTCAACCGCACCCAGGCGGTCGATGCTTCCGTCGGCGTGGGACAGGCGCTCGCCCTGAGCGGCTTCGCCGCGACCACCAACGGTCCCGGAGCCGGCAACAACGAATACGCCTGGGATGTCTCCGGCAACCTCAACACGCGGACCTTTGTCATGACGGCTCAGGTCCGGGAGATCGGGGAGGGGTTCAACCCGGAAGTGGGCTTCCTGCCCCGCGCCGGATACCGCTACTACCAGTCCTACATGATGTACAGGATCCATCCGGAGTGGCTTCGCGAAATCCGGCCGCACATCTCGTACTACACCTACCAGAGCCGGAAGAGCGGAGTCGAGGCGGGCTTCCAGGAATCGGGCTTTCTGCATATCGACTCCCACTGGGAGTGGCACTCGGGAGCGCAGATCCACACCGGGATCAACCTCGTCACCGAGGGCATCTACGCGCCCTTCACCATCCGCGGCACCGACGTGACCGTGCCCGTGGGGACGTATCGCGGCTGGGAGTCCCAGCTGGTGTTCAACAGCAACCCCATATCCCGGTTCTCGGCGACCTCGCGCATCAACTTCGGGCACTTCCTGAGCGGCTCGCGGGCGGGCGGCAACGGGTCGCTCACCTGGCGCCCCAACCCGTCGTTCAGCACCTCGGCGCGCATCAACTACTTCAATGTGAACCTGCCTCAGGGCGGTTTCGAGACCGTGCTGCTGGGAATGAACTTCGGCTACTTCTTCACGCCGCGGATCTACGTGCAGTCGCTGGTGCAGTATTCGAATCAGGTCGACAGCTGGTCCGCAAACCTCCGCTTCGGCTGGCTCAACACGGCCGGGACGGGACTGTTCATCGTCTACAACGACGTGCAGGGTCTGGACTACCCCGCCGGGCTCAACCACGACGGAGCCCGGTTCGTGGAGAGCGGCACGCTGGCGCGGTCGTTCATCGTCAAGTTCACAAGACAGTTCAACCTTTTGGGAGGGTAGGATGAAGGGCGCAGGTCACCGAACCGTGAGGAGACCGCACTCCGCAGCCCGGAAGCGGGTACCGCGACCGCGGGGAGTTTCCCTGATTCCGCCGCTGCTGGGCCTCATCACCGTGGCGGCATGTGCCGCCATCGGCCACGAGGCGCTGCACTTCGGGCTCGACAGGTCCGTGCCCGCGAAGGATGCGTCCGTCGCTCCACCCGGCGAGTTGCGTCTCTGGTTCACGGAGGAGCCGCAGGAAAACTCGATTCTGATCCGGCTGATGGCCGGAGGGGAACTGGTCGAAACGGGTCCCGCCGAGGAGGATCCCGAAGACGGCAAGGTGTTTAGCGTAGCCATCGAAAACGCTCTGGGGGCCGGGGCGTACTCGATCAGCTGGCGCGGCATGGCCCAGGACGGCCACGTGGTGCGGGGCGAGATTCCCTTCTCTGTAGTGGTTCAGTAGGGGGACGACTGGACGCTGGGTCACTCCCGGCCGCCGCCATCGGCTGGCTTCACTTCGCGGCGCTGATCGCCGTCTGGGGGGCCGTGTCGAGCCGGTGGCTCATCGTGCCCCGTGTTTCCGAGCGCGTACGGGACATCCTGATCCGCACCGCCCGGCACGTGGGGATGGTGGCCGCAGCCGTGCTCGCAGTTGCAATGGGGCTGGTGTTCTGGCGCCAATTGGCCGACTTCCGCGATCCGTTTGTGCCGTTGCGGGAAGACGCCGCGATCCTGCTCACAACGGAGTGGGGACGTGCATGGGTGCTGGGAGCGGCCGGCGCGGTGCTGGCGCCCATTCTCTTTCTGGCGGCGTCTTCCACGGTGAGCCGCGGCACCACCAGTCGGGCGTCCTGGGTCCTTGCCACCGCCGTGGCCGCCGGAATGTGTGGCTTTCCGGCGTTCACGGGACACGCGGCCGGGCGCGAAGGCCTGCGCTGGCTGCTGATACCCGCGGACATCCTCCATGTCATGGCGGCCGGAAGCTGGATCGGCGGTTTGCTGTTCGTTCTCGTTGCGGACGCGGCGGCGAGACGCCGAAGCGGCGATGGCGAGGGCGTTCTCGCCGATGTGGTGCCGCGTTTCTCACCTGTCGCGCTTGTTTCTGCCGGGCTGCTCGTGGCCACCGGCACCCTGGCGTCATTCGTTCACATCGAATCGGTGGGTGCGCTGTTCACGTCCACCTACGGGCGACTGCTGCTGGCCAAGGTCACCCTCGTCCTGGTCGCGATGGTCCTGGGCGCGATGAACTGGCGACGCCTGACGCCGCTACTCCTGCAAGAGAACGTCGATGCCCCGATCCGGCGAAACGCAATGCGGGAACTCGTCGTCGCACAACTGGTCATCGTGGTCACGGCCGTGCTGGTGCGCACCTCAATGAGCGGCGGGTAACGCCGCGCAACGTTTTTGTTGCGCGGCATTCTCTACGCGTGTCAATCGGCCAGGGGTGGCCCGCAAAGAGGCAGGTCATTGTCGCCGTTGGCTTCGCGCGACTCCACGGAGAGCCTCCAGCGCACGGCGGTTCCGAACCATCCTGTGCCATCGCCGAAGACGGAAGGCACGCGGACGTCGCCGCTCAGGTTGATTCGGCCCTCACGGATCCAGTTGGTCCAGTTCAGGTCGACCGCCCCCAAGGCGATGTCTGCGACGGCGCCTTCCGGGAGACCTGTACGCAGTTCGCCCGCCAGGTCCGGATCTGTCACCTCGAGCACCGCAAGGAGTCCTCGGGGAAAGGCCACTTCGGACAGGTCATTTCCGATAAGCACCGTCGTCCAGGACACACGGTCGTCCACCTCCATCTCGCCCACTCCCCCGACCCCCAATTCGGCCAGGTACGCAGCCGCCCCTTCAACCGGAGTCCACTTGAAGCGGTAGTTGGTGTCAGGCGACAGACGGCAGCGCCCGTCCATGAGAGCGAGGTCCGAGGCTGAGAATGTGCCCGGCATCCGACTGGCCCCGTGGAGCACACCGCCGTCGGGCAGAACCACCTCCAGAGACAGCATCTCACCCGGGTCAAACGGGGACAAAGGGCTGCTTCCGCGGTAGCAGGCACCGAAGAAATCCCTGTCCACGCAGTTGGGTACCGGATCCATCTCCTCGGTCAGCTGCATCGACTGCCCGGACTCGCCAATCACCCGGATCGACGCACCGTGCACAGGATGGGGGTGCCCACGGTCAGGATAGCGAGTGGCAATTGCCAGGATGTGCGCGTGTCCGGGCGCAGGGTGGGTCGGGTCAACCGTGAGAACCGCCGTCGCCTCGACGACCATCACGTCCGGCACGGGAACCACGACTTCAACATTGGCCAGATCGCAACCCACACAGGCGAGCAATGCCGCGAGAGGGACCCCAACGGTCCCGGCGAAACGATTCGACATCAGAAGGACACCTCCACTCCGATTGTGGGCAGCAATGGACTCATCGAGACACCGTTCAGAACGGTCCTGTCGGTTCGGTAGGCAAGCGAGTAGTACAGCACATTCTTCCGGTTGTAGACGTTGATCACGTGCAGATATGGGGTTATGCGGCCCCATCCCTTTTCCCAGGTCCGGCGGAAGCTCACGTCCAGACGGTGACTGACGGGATACCGCTCTCCGTTTCTGGGACCCAGGAGGACAACCGACCTGTCGAACGGCTCGGCGGTCAAATCCATCAGCTCATGCCGAGTGACGTGGTAGTCGCGGAGGGGCAGCGTGTAGGGAAGTCCGGTTCCGAGGTTCCAGCGCAGTCCGCCCGTGACCGCCCAGGGGAGTGCATGACGAATCACCAGGTCCACCTCCAGGCGCCGGTCGAAGTCCGCGGGATGTTGGACCGTTCGTGCTGCATTGGGCCCCGCTCCGTCACCGGGAAGCCTCCGGTCTGCCTTCAGGAGAGAGACCGAGAGCCATCCGGTGGTCAGGCCGGCGTTCCTTCGCAACAGGAAGTCCGCTCCATATGCCCGTCCGTCGCCGACGAACAGGTCGTCGGCCGGGTCAGCGGGATGGTCGCCCCAATTTCGGGCGACCAAGCCGTCCTGGGTCCGGTAGTATGCCTCCAACGAAGTGAACCAGGTGTCGGTTGTACCGAGCCATCCCTCCAGCCCCGCCTGGACCTGATCCGAGATCAGTGGCGGCGCCTGCTGGCCGGACAGTACCCAGGCATCCAGGCCGAATGGAATCTGTTCATCCCGTACCGAATGCAGGAACTGGGTGTAGCGACCTCCCGCCGCGCGCACTGCCCATCGCCCACCGCCCACGAAGCGCTTCGCTGCGATGCGCGGTGAAACGGTTACGGTGCTAGAAGCTCCTCTCGGCCGCCAGTGGTCCACACGCACGCCACCCTCAAACACCCACGTCGCATTCGGTGTCCAGTCGAGTTGAGTGTAGGCCGCCGTCCCAAACCCCGTTCCTTCCCCGACGGGGAACGGTTCGGGGCTTCCGCCTGTCGCGAGATTCTCGTACCTCGACCAGGTTGACTCGATGCCGGACTTCCACCGTGTGTTCCGCCCCGGGTGCCGCTCAAGGCTGGCTGCAATGGACGAGCGGCTGATGCCTGTGCCAAACCCTGCTTCCGACGCGTCCGAGAACTCGAAGTATGCATCGGAGCTCGAAAGGGAACCGCCTACCTCCAGCGCACCCCCGTCCCCGAGGAGGCGCGTCCAGGAAGCGCCCGCGGCCGCGTTACCCCAATTCCAGACGATCTCGGGAACGCGAGAATCCAGCGCCGGCCACGTATCGTTGAGGCTCGCCAAGCTTGCCACGTCCAGCACATCCCTGCTGAGGTAGCCCGTAGCCTTGACCCGATCGCCACGCCGCGTCCACCCCTCGAATGCGGCCTGGAAGTCCTGCAGGTGATACGGGAACGCCCCCTCAGAGAAGGGCTCGATGAGCGCGTCGAGGTAGCTGCGGCGCGCGGATGCCCTCCAGCGTCCACTTGCCAGGCCCAGACGGTTTTTCAGGCCGTCCGGCAATCCGCCCCGAACCGCGGCTCGCGACGCAAGCAGACTCAAGCCCGCGTCGACGCCGAACTCTTCGTCGCCCGGATCCGATTCGATCCGAAGCACCGAAGAGACCCTGCCCCCGTACTCGGCGGGGAACCCTCCCAGTTGCAACTCTGCACGCCCGACCATGTCGGCGTTGAATGCCGAGAACAGTCCCAGTGTATGGAACGGACTGAAGATCGGAATGCCGTCGAGCAGGATCAGATTCTGATCCGCGGATCCCCCGCGCACATTGAACGCGGCGCCGAAATCCGACATCCGAGTCACGCCCGGAAGCACGTCAACCGACTTGATCGGATCCGCTTCCGCGATTCCGGGAATCGCCTTCAGTTCGGTACGACTCAACTCCCGGACGGTCGCGCCAGCAGACCTCTCGAACCGGGTCCGCTGCCGGCTGCGCTCGCCCTCGACCTGCACGCCCGCCAATTCCACGGCTTCTTCGGCAAGCTGAATGGCAACCTGGAGGTCGTCGCCCGGAGCCACGGCGATGGTCTCCTGGTGTACCCCATACCCGATCCGGTCAACCGAAAGCTCGTAGTCGCCCGCGGCCAAGTCGTGGAAGGCGAAGTACCCCAGTCGATCGGTCCCGATAATGTGCCCTTGCGTTGTGTCGGCGGCCGGCCTCAGGCGGACCGTGGCATCCTCGATGGGAACCGCGACCTCGGAGCGCACGCGGCCGCGCAACAGGCCATCGGGCGGCGCAAGATCGCTGCCCGCCCTGGGGACGACGACCACCTGCGACCCGAGTTCGACGTATCCGAGGTCGGTATAGGCCAGGAGGTGGTCGAGCGTCTTCGCCAGGTTCAGGGCTGCGCAGTCGCAGTCTACGCGCAGGTCGGCCGGAAGCAGGCTCGGGCTGAAGGCGATCTGGACGCTCGACCGTTCGGCCAGCCGCACCAGTGCGTCGCCAAGTGGAGTCCTTTCGACGGACAGCATGGAGATGGTGGCCAGGAGGGTGCCCGGGTCGGGGTCCACTCCGGTTTCGCCCCGGAGTGCGGCCAGAACCTGGGCGGCCTGCGCGGGGAGCGCCGTGGGGGCGAGTGTGGAGGGCGCCGCAGCGATGACCACGGGGAGCACGAGGGTGAGCGCGTTGCAAGCGGCAAGGCGCGATTCGGTGGCCAGGCGCGAATCGCGAGCCGCGAGGAACCGCCAGACTCTCCGCACGCGCCGCAGCGTTCGGGTACTCCGGCGTACCCGCTTCACGAGGCCGCTCCGCGATCGGCAGACTCGATCCTTACTACGCCTGCGTCGATGCTGCAGCGGGCGTCGATCACGCCGCACACGACCGTCATGACCTCGGACAGCGACTTCGAGTCGAACCACATGGTGAGGGTTCGGTCCAGGAGCGCGGCGTCGGCGACCACCACTTCGGTGCCGTAGTGCTGCTCCACCTCGTTCATCGCGGCGTCCAGCGGAGTGTCGTGGAAGATGAGGAAGCCGTCCATCCAGCCAGCCACGGCTTCGATCGGGGCGGCAGCTTCGACAGGCGAGGGTACGCCTCGCAACAGGCTCGTGGCCTGCCCTGCGCCGACCTGCACCTCGTGGTCCGGCCCGGCCAGGGCGACACGCCCTTCGACCACCGTCACGGCGAGCTCGTCGGTGTGGGCCGCGAGGTGGAAACGTGTGCCCAGCACGCGCGCGGTCCCTGCGTCGGTGACAATCGTGAACGGGCGCGCTTCGTCGGTAGCGACGGCGAAGAAGGCCTGGCCCTGGAAGGTGGCCGCGCGAGCCGACGGGTCTGCCCATGTGGTCAGTCGGCTCTCGGGACCCAGTCGGATCACGGTGCCGTCCGCCAGGCGGACCATCTCGGTCTCTCCGGGGCCGGTTGCGAACTCCCGGAAGGTGGGGGCGCTCCCGGGGCCGCTGTTGGTGCCGCCGACGAAGAACTGAAACACCACCGAGGCCGCCAGGGCCACAACCCCCGCCGCAACGAGGTCGAATCGACGCCGGGGGCGCGGAAGCCTGAGCCTCCTGCCAAGACGCGCCAGGCCGCGACTCGGTGCGCTCCCCCTCCGCGCCTCGGCCCGCCAGACTACCTCTTCGGCAGCCGGCACGTCACCAGGCACGATCCGGCGGTCGGCCATCTGCCCGGCCTCGACCACGCGCCTGAGTTCGGCCAGCTCACGTTCGCGCTCCGCCGAGCCGCTCAGCCACTCTTCGACCGCCGCGTTCTCCTTTTCCGTCGTCTGCTTGCGCAGATGCCGGAGCAGCAATTCGTCCATCTAGTCCTCCTTGATCGCTCGCCGCACGCTCCTCAGCGCGGCGCTCATCTGGTTCGCCACCGTCTGCGCCGAGATGTCCAGGACGGCCGCCGCCTCCGCGTGGCTCAGCCCGCGTTGGAAGACGAGCTCGAACACCTCGCGGCGGCGGTCCGGCAACGACGCGACGGCAGCTTCGAACGCATCCGCCAGCACTTTCGCGTCCAGTTCTTCGGCAGGGGTGGCGGGCCGCGGCGCATCGACGAGCCGTTGGCCTTCCGCCCACCGCCGCCGCACCCCCTGCTTCCGCTTCTCGTCGATCACCAGGTGCCGCACGATCCTGTACAGGTAGGCGCGCGCGGATCCACGCGGCTGCCAGCCCCGCCTCCGCTCCCACACCTGGATGAACGCTTCCTGCACTACATCGCGGGCCACCTCGACATCGCCCAGCTGGCTCGCCGCATAGCGCACGAGTTCGTCCCAGCAGAGGCTCATCAGGCGACCGAGCGCCCGCGACGACCCGCCCTTGATCGCGGCCATGAGCCGGTCGAGCCGGTCGTCGCCCGTGGCGATCCGGGTGTCGTCGGTATCTCGCATCAGTTGAAGGCTTCGCATTTGGCTCCGCGTTCGGTCCAATCCAGACAGTTACGCAAAGGAAGCGGATGAGCGGCGCCGCACTACTATGGCCGTCCCCGGCCGAGCAGCCTACGATTCCCGGACCCGCCGCCGCGTCCGTGAGTTCCCGAGCCGGAGACGACCGTATGAAGACCGCTCGACGCAAAGCCCTGGCCGCCGCCCTCGCCGCCGGCGCCATTCTCCTCGCCGCCGCCTGCACCGACGCCGCCCCACCTTCCGACAGCTACCCCTTCGACATCCTCATCACCGACGCCCGCGTGATCGACGGAACCGGCGGGCCGCCCGCAGACGCGGACGTCGGAGTGCGCGGTGACCGCATCATGGCCGTCGGGGACCTCTCCGACCGCGAGGCCGCCCGCACCATCGACGCCGCCGGCCGCGTGGTCGCCCCCGGTTTCGTCGACATGATGGGCCAGGCCAGCCTCGTCCTCATCACCGACCCGCCGAGCGCCGAGAGCAAGCTCCGCCAGGGCATCACCACCTACCTCTCCGGCGAGGGGAGTTCGGCCGCGCCCCAGAGCGAGGCCACGCTGAGCAATCCGCCCGTGGTCGACGGCGACACGCTGCGCTGGCGCCGCTACTCCGAGTACTTCGCGATCATGGAGCAGCACGGCATTCCCATCAACGTGGTCCACGACGTCGGCCTGACCCAGGTGCGGCGCGTGGTGCTCGGCAACGAGGACGTGGCGCCTACGCCCGAGCAACTGGAAGAGATGAAAGCGTTGGTAAGAGAGGGGATGGAGGACGGCGCGGTCGGCGTGTCCACGTCCCTGATCTATCCGCCCGCGATCTACGCGTCCACGGAGGAATTGATCGCCCTCAGCGCGGTGGCCGGCGAGTACGGTGGCGTCTACTTCACGCACATGAGGAACGAGAGCCACGCGGTCCTCGAAGCCATCCGCGAAGCGCTGACAATCGGCGAAGGCGCCGGCGTGCCCGTCCACATCTACCACCTCAAGGCGGCCGGCCAGCGCAACTGGCCCCTCATGGACGAGGCCCTCGCGCTCATCGATTCGGCGCGCACCGCCGGCATGGACGTCACGGCCGACATCTATCCCTACATCCGCAACGGCATCGGCCTCGGCTCGTTCCTGCACCCGCGCCACTACGCCCGCGGCACCGGGGCCTTCCTCGCCACCCTCGGCGACCCCGACCTGCGGGCTCGGCTGCGCGAAGAGGTCGAGACCGACCCCGACTGGGAGAACTGGTACCAGCACGTCGGCATGGACTGGAACAACGTGCTGATCGTCTCGGCGCCCGCTTCCGTCGACCCCGGCGTCGTCAACCGCTCCGTCGCCGAAGCGGCCGAGGTCCTCGGCACCGACCCGTGGAACGCCTTCTTCGACCTCGTCCAGGCGGGCGGCGTCAGCGTGAACCCGCTCAGCATGAACGAGGAGCAGAAGTGGGCCGCGCTGCGCGCGCCGTTCGTCATGATCGACACGGACGCCTCACCGGTGAACCCGGCCTCGGTGTCGAGCACGCACCCCCGCGCCTTCGGGGCGTTCCCCCGCGTGATCGCCAAGTACGTGATGGAGGACGGCGTGATCACTCTGGAGGAGGCCGTGCGCAGAATGACTTCGCTGGCCGCGCGCCGCCTGGGATTCGAGGACCGCGGCACCGTCGAGCCGGGGATGGCCGCCGACCTGGTGGTCTTCGACCCGGCACGCCTGCGGGATCGCGCTGAATTCGGTGCGAACGCGACGCTGCAATCCGAGGGTGTGGACTACCTCTTCGTGAATGGGGAGCTGGTCATCGACGACGGGGAACTGACGGACGCGCAGCCGGGCAGGCTGCTGAGGCGGACGGTCCGGTAATAAGCCTCAACCGTGGCGCGCTGGTGACGCCTCAGCGTTTCAGCTGAAACGCTTTCGCACGGAAGCACGAACGAGAATGTAATGTTGACATGACATATTGTCATATCAACTTTACTTTCTGTGTGCGGGTGCCCGCCAAATCCAATACGCCACCACCCCCGCCCCGATCACGCCGAAGCTGAACAGCGTCGACCCCGGCGCCCCGACCAGGGCGTTCGCCAGTATCGCGAAGGACGCCAGCAGGAACACGCCCGGCACCCACGGATAGCCAAGCACGCGGTACGGTCTGGGGTGGTCGGGCCGCGACCGCCGCAGCCGGAAGACGCCCCACACGGCCAGGATGTAGAACGGCCAGAGCCCGAGGATGAAAGTCTGCACGAGTTCGGAGAAGGTCCTGAGCGACACGTACCCGACGCCGAGGATCGTGACCAGGGCGATGGCCACCGCCGGAGTACCCCAGCCGGCGTGGATGCGTCCGACAGGCCGGAAGAAGAGCCCGTCCTCGGCAAGGGCGTAGAAGACGCGCGGGCCGCCGAGCAGGGTGGCGTTCAGGGCGCCGAAGGTGGAAACCACGACCAGTCCCGCCACGATCGAGGCGCCGGCCGGGCCGAAGATGCGGATGGCGGCTTCCGACGCGACGTGTTCGGAGACCGCCATCTCCCCGACGGGGATGACCCACAGGTAGGCGGCGTTCACCAGCAGGTAGACCGCGGCGACGACCAGCGAGCCG
The DNA here is from genome assembly GCA_009841165.1 of Gemmatimonadota bacterium. GTDB lineage: Bacteria > Gemmatimonadota > Gemmatimonadetes > Longimicrobiales > Gaopeijiaceae > Bin94. The sequence goes on from VXMI01000132.1 coordinate 19,398, forward strand.
CCGATCAGCGCGCGCGGGAGGTTGCGCTCGGGGTCCTTGACCTCGCCGGCCGCGTAGAGCAGTTCGCCCCAGCCGTCGTAGGCCCACAGCACGGCGATGAGGGCGATCCCTGCCCCGGTCCACGAAGCCGGCGCGAACTGCGGAGCCGCAGCCAGCGCTCCGGCGTTGCCGTCCCCGAAGAGGAAGATCAAGACCGACAGGCCGACGATGGCCAGCACCTTCGCCCAGGTGCTCACGTTCTGAACGGCGGCGCTCCATGCGATGGAGCGCGCGTTGGTCGCCCCGAGCGCGACGATGGCCGCCGCGGCGACAACTCGCACGCCAGTCTCGGTAAGTGGCACCAGTGTGTCGACGTAGGCCGCGAAGATGAGCGCGATGCCGCCGATCACGGCGGGCTGGATGAGGAGCAGCCGGGTCCATCCGAAGACGAACGCGGGCATCGGGCCCCACGCTTCGCGCAGGTAGACGTAGACGCCGCCGGCCCGTGGGAACATGGCAGCCAGTTCGGACATGCTGAGCGCGGCGCAGAGGGTGATCGCCGAGCCGGCGAGCCAGAGCAGCGCAATCGCGCCCACCGTGCCCGCCTCCGCCGCAATCTCCGCAGGCACACCGAAAATGCCGCTTCCTATGATTGCGCCAACCAGGATGGCGCCGGCACTCCAGACCCCTAACTCCCTCCTCAGTCCAGGACTCGACGGTGCGGCGGAGTCAGCCGACAGTCCTGGTCCGGGCGGCGGTGCGTCGTTCGCTGCCCCGACACCGCCGGTCACGCGCCCGCAACCCGCTCCCGCGTCACGACGCCGCTGAGGCATCCGATTCCGCCTGCGCACTTGTGGAGTTCGCCGAGTTCGACGGTGACGCACTCCACGCCCGCGGCCTCGTAGGCGGCGCGGGTCTGCGGGCAGCGCTCGGGCATGAGGACGCGGCGGGGGCCGAGGGTCACGATGTTGTGGCCGAAGTCTCGGACCATTTCGCCGTCGTCGGGGAAGAAGCGGACCTCGTAGCTGTGGGTGCGGAGCAGTTCGAGGGCGGTCCAGGGGATGCGGCCGGCGCGTGCGAACGCCAGGTCGCGGTCGGGGAAGCGGACTTCGCCCATGAGGTGCATGGAGGTGTGGGGGAGGTCGACCATGTGCGTCTCCACCCCGATCTCGGCGAGGGTTGCGGTCACCTGCGCGGCGCCTTCCGAGTTGGTGCGGAGTCCGCGGCCGATCATCGCCACCTCCGGGGCCAGCCAGGAGAGGTCGGCGCCTTCGAAGGTGCCGTGGCCTCCGACGCTGCGGAGGATCGGCACGCCGCGGTCGGCAAGGCGTCGGGCGACCCAGCGCTCTTCGCCCGCGCGTACGGTCGATGCCGGGCGGCCCACGACGGCGCCGGAGGGGGTCATCACGAAGAGGTCGGCGCAGAACATCTGGTTGGGACGCGGCTCGCCCGGGTCGACGTAGGCGACCTCGACGCCGTTGGCGCGGTAGGCATCGGCCAGGGCATCGTGCTGCGCGGTTGCGAGCGCGGGGTCCGGTGTTTGCAGCAGCAGGTGTTCGTCGGGGTCGGCGAGGCCGAAAAGCTCCGGGCCGGGGCGGTGCAGGATTACCGTCCGCAGGGGTGCGTATTCGCTGTCGATTCCGCAGCGTGCCCAGACGGAGCCGATTTCGTCGGCCAGCGAGGCGTGGCGGGCGGACCAGTTGGGACCACCGTAGGCGGCGGCTCCGGCGTCGGGGTGCGGGGCGCCCGCGTCGCTCATGCGGCCCCGACCGGGTCCACGCGCACGGTCACGATATCCGTATCGTGGTACTTCTGGTGCCGCACCGAGGTGGCGATATGCCGCAGGAGACGGATCGAGAAGTCCTGCTCGACGGGCACCTCGGTCGCGGTTCCGCCGATAAAGGCCATGCGATCTTCTATGTTGCCCTCCCCCGCGGCCGCGAGGAACTCGAGTTCGGCTCCGCCCCCCTCGGCCCGGGCGGTCACCCGCAGGCGTCGCGTTCCCAGGGTGTCGTCCTCGGTGACCTCGTCGAGGAGAACCAGGAGCGTCTCCTCGGCGGCGAGGCTCATCCGGTGGACCAGATCCTCGCCCAGGCCCGAGCGTGCGCCGAACGTCTCCATGAACGCCTGGATCTTCGGCTGCGCCTCGACGTTCAGAGTGGTCTCGATGCGTCGGCGTCTGGGCCCCGACAGCTCCATGAACGCCGACAGGAGGATCGCGGTCAGCCCGCCGGAGGTCATTCCGTTCTCCAGCAGCTGGCCCGCCCAGCTGAAGTACTCAGACGGGATCTGGCCGCTCTGGAAACCCGCCCCGATCCAGAACGAGACGCCGATGATCGTGGCCTTCCGGTAGTCGATGCCGTCCTGCGTGACCATCTCCAGGCCGAGCACGAAGAGGATCGCGATCAGTACGATGATGTACGCGCCGACCACCGGGTTGGGGATCGCGAGCAGGACCGCGGTCGCCTTGGGGAAGAAGGCCAGCGCGATGAAAATCAACCCGATGCAGACGCCCACCCGCCGGGCGGCGACTCCCGTGATCTCGACGATCGAGACGCTGTTCGAGTAGGTCGTGTTGGGGACGGTGGCGAGGAGCCCCGAGAGGAGGTTGCCCACTCCGTCGGCCGCCACCGCGCCCTGAACCGCGCGGAAGTCGGTGGCCCGGCGCTTCCGCCAGGACACCCGCTGGATGGCCATCCCGTCGCCGATGGTCTCGATGGCGCCGACGAGCGTGACGAAGATGAAGGCCGGCAACATCGCCCAGAAGGCGGGGCTCAGGCTCAGGTCGAACCCCGGCCACCCGGCCGCCGGCACCCCGAACCACTGCGCTTCGGCCACGATGCCCATGTCGTAGATCCCGTATCCGGCCGCAACCAGACAGCCTCCAAGCGCTCCGATCACCGAGCCCCACAGCCGCAGGGCTCCCCTCGCCCGCAGCACGATCACGATGGTGATCACGATGGTCGCCAGCGCGGTCAACGGGGCTGCCGCGGGGTCGGCGCCGTCGGGCGCCAGGAAGAGCAGGTCGAAGCCGATCGGCATCACCGTGACCGCGATCAGCATGATGACCGTGCCCGCCACGGTGGGCGTGATGACGCGCCTGAGCAGCGACAGCCGTGACGCGATCAGGAACTGGAAGAGCGACGACGCCACGATGAGCGTGGCCAGCAGCGCGGGGCCGCTCCGTTCGAGTGCCGCTACGGACACCGCAATGAAGACTCCCGACGTCCCCATGAGCAGGATGTACCCTGCCCCGATGCGTCCGCCGATCCGTTTCGCCTGGATCAGCGTCGATATCCCGCACACGATCAGGACCGCGAACGCTGCCCAGGTCAGGTAGGTCTCGCTGCCGCCCCCGGCGCGGACCACGATGGCCACCGTGATGACGATCCCGGCGATGTTGAGCAGGACGTACTGGAAGGCGAGGCCGAACGATACCGGGTATGTGGGGGTCTCGTCGGCCTGGAAACGAAGGTCCTGGCGAGTGTCTCGAGCGGTCATGGCGTCGGTCGGCCCTCGATCGTGGCCGCGTGCTGCACGAGGAAGGACTCGAACTCGGCGACCAGCCTGTCGCAGTCCTCGTCCTCGTGGGCGAGGGAAACCGAGATGAAGCCGCGGCGGGCGATCCAGATCCCTGCGAGCAGCATCTCGAGGTGGAAGAGATCGCGCGCGGCCTGGGGCGTCGCGGCCAGGTCGGCGTGACGGCGAATCGGCCCGCGCTGGAAGTGCACGTTCATGATCGACCCCCGGCCGGTCACCTGCGCGGGCGCATCGAGCCGCGTCGCGACGGCGTTCAGCGCGTCGCGCAGCGCGTCGCCACGATGGTTGAGAACGCGCACGGCCGCGGGCGTGAGCAAGTCTCGCAGCCCGGCAAGGCCCGCGGCCATCGTGAGAACGTTGTTGTTGTGGGTGCCCGCGTGGCTGAAGTGATCCGGGCGGCGCGGATCGAACCGGTCCATGAGGTCCGCTCGGCCACCGAACGCCCCGAAGGAGGCGCCGCCGCCCAGGTACTTGCCGAAGGTCGTGAGGTCGGCGTGGATGCCGAACACCGGTTGCAGTCCGCCGGGCGCGAGGCGCGACGTCTGCACCTCGTCGAAGATGAGCAGCGCGCCGCTCCGCTGCGTCGCGTCCCGGAGCGCGGCCAGAAACGCGTGCGTCCCGGGGATGCACCCGCCGCCGCCGAGCATGGGCTCGACGAGCACGCACGCGAGTTCGCCCCCGAGCTCCCGGATCAGCGACGGCGCCGACTCCATGTCGTTGAAGTCGCAGACGATCCACGGGAACGGAATGTTGAGGCGCCGATCCGTGCCCGTGAAGCTCAGGGGCCCGCCGTGGTATCCGCCGTCGAACACGAGCACGCCATCGCATCCGGTGACGGCGCGCGCGAGGCTCGCGGCCATCAGGTTGGCCTCCGTCCCCGAGTTCGTGAACCTCACGCGTTCGACCGAAGGAAAGCGCTCGCAGATCAGCTCCGCGAACTGCTGCTGGTTCGGGGTGGGGCCGCCGAGCGTGAGGCCGTTCCTTGCGGCCGTGGCGATCGCAGCCTGGATGACCGGGTTCGAGTGCCCGTAGAGGCCCGCCGTATGGTCGTTCAGGAAGTCGACGTACTCGTGCCCGTCGAGGTCGTGGAGCCGGGCGCCCTTGCCCCGGACGATCGTCACCGGGAAGGGCGCGTAGTGGTTCACCGTGCGGGTGTCGGCCCCGGGCAGGAAGCCCGTCGACCGCTCGAAGCTGGCCTGGCTCAGCGGATTCGCCGCCGTGTACCGGGCGGCCGCCTCGGCTGCGAGGTCCTCCAGGGTTGGCGCCATTACCGGAGTCATGTTGGGATTATCGGTGCCGAACCGCGCGCATCGCAACCCGCGGACATGGCGCCCCGGGCCCCGCGGCTACGCCGTCACGCCCCCCCCGGGATCCACCCGCACCGTCACCACGTCGATGTCCTCGTACTTGTGGTGCTGCACCGAGGTCGCCAGGTGGCGCAACAGCCGCAGCGAGAACTCGTGTTCCTCGGCCGCGTCGACCGCGTGCGTACCGACCACGGCCAGGTGATCCTCGATGTTGCCCTCGCCGCCCGCGGCCAGAAACTCCAGTTCCGCGCCCCCCGACTCGATCCGCGCGGTGAGCCGCAGCCGGCGCCGGCCGGAACCCGGGGCCTCGCCCCCCTCCGCCTCCCCGATCAGCAGCACCAGCGTCTCCTCGGCCGCGTGCGCCAGCCGGTTGGTCATCCGGCTTCCCAGCCCTCGGCGCCCGGCGAAGTCCTCCAGGAACCCGTGAATCTTCGGCAGCGACTCCACCTGCAGCTCCGTCTGCATGCGCATGCGCCTGGGCCCCGTCAGCTCCATGAACGCGGTCAGAACGAGCGCGGTCAGCCCTCCCGACGTCATGCCGTTGCTGAGCAGCTGCTGCAGGAAGGGGGCCAGCCCGTCGGTGGGGATCTGGCCGCTCTGACAGCCGACGCCGACCCAGAACGAAAACCCGACGACCGTGGCCTTGCGGTAGTCCATGCCATCCTGCAGCACGATCCTGGTACCGAGCATGAACAGCACGGCGATGATCACCATGGCGTACGCTCCGAGCACCGGATCCGGGATGACCAGGAGCACCTGAGTCACCTTCGGCAGGAAGGCCAGCACGCAGAAGATCAGGCCGATGCACACCCCGACCCGCCGCGACGCGATCCCCGTGATCTCGACGACCGAGACGCTGCTCGAGTAGGTCGTGTTGGGCACCGTGGCGAAGAGCCCCGAGAGCAGGTTGCCGAACCCGTCGGCGGCCACGGCCCCCTGAACCGCCCGGTAGTCGGTCGCCCGCCGCTCGCGCCACGAGACCTTCTGGATTCCCACCGCGTCCCCGATGGTCTCGATCGCCCCCACCAGCGTCACGAAGGTGTACGCGGGGAGGATCGCCCAGAACGCCGGCCCGAAGTCGAACCCCAGCCCCGGCCAGCCTGCGACCGGAACGCCGACCCACATGGCCTCGCGGACCGGTCCGCCGTCCAGCAGCCCGAAGGACGCCGCCGCCACGACCCCCGCGACGATCCCGATCAGCGGGCCCCACAACCGCACCGGGCCACTGAACTTCAGCATCACCGCCAGCGTCACCACCAGCGTCGCCATCACGGTGACGGGCGCCGCCAACGGCGCACTCCCCTCGGGCACGTTGTCCATGAAGTCGAAGAGGAACGGCATCACGTTGACCGCGATCAGCATGATCACGGTGCCCGCCACCGTCGGCGTCAGGATCCGCCGCAGAATCGCCAGCCGCCCAGCCAGCAGGAACTGGAAGAACGACGACACGATGATCAGCGTGGCCAGCAGACCCGGTCCCCCCTGCTGGAGCGCCGCCACCGATACCGCGATGAACGCCCCCGACGTGCCCATCATCAGCACGTATCCCGACCCCAGCCGTCCCACGCGCCGCGCCTGCAGAATGGTGGCCACGCCGCTTACCAGGAGCGCGCCGAAAGCCCCCCAGGCCAGGTACCCCGCGCTGCTCTCCGCACTGCGCAGCACGATCGCGACGGTGAGCACCACACCCCCGATCGCCAGCACCGAGTACTGAAGCGCCAACCCCGCGGCCAGCGGCCAGGGCGGCCTCTCGTCGGGTTCGTAGCGGACGCCGTGTGCGGTCTTGCCTGGCTCGGATGCCATGGATGAATCCTCTCGGGAGTGAGCGATCGCGATATCAATCGGGCGGCCGGGGAGCCCCACGCACCCCGGGACCGAGACCGCCCGCAGGATAGTCGGGGCGGCGCCTGCCCCGTTGTCAAGATCCATGTAGATTACGGCGCGTAAGCCCCGGTCCACCCGATCACACCCGCCCGGATACGACGTGAACATCGATCAGCTCAACCATTACAAGCAGAGACTGGCCTTCGAGACCGACTCGTGGGATGTCTACGAAGCCCTCAACCGCAACGAGCCGGTTGTCGTGGTCGATGGCCGGTCCGCCGAAGCCTACGCACGCGAACACATTCCTGGAGCCATCAACCTCCCCCACCGCGAGATCTGCGCCGAGACCACGGAAGCGCTCGACAAGGCCAGGCTGTACGTCTGCTACTGCGGCGGAAGCAGTCGTGTTCACAACCTGCTGTGAACATTGATCTT
>VXMI01000029.1 GCA_009841165.1 Gemmatimonadota bacterium
ACGGCGTGCTGGAACCCGAAGCCCGTCAGGGACTCCGCGAATGGCAGACCGACCGCGGAATCGAGGCCACCGGCTACCTGGACCGCACCAGCCTGACGGAACTGCTGGCCGCGGGTCGGGAGGCGGAGGCGCAGGCGGAAGAGGCGCGCCGCAGGGACGAGGCGGAGGCCGAGGAGCGGCGGCTTGCCGAGGAGCGTCGGGTCGCACGCGAAGAGCGGTTGGCGGAACAGGCCCGCCTCGACGCCGAGCGGCGTGAGGAGGAGCAGCGGCTCGCCGAGGAGGCCCGGCGGGCCGAGGACGCGCGGTTGGCGGAAGAAGCTCGCCTGGAGATGGAGCGGATCGCGGAGCAGGCCCGTCTGGCCGAAGAAGCCCGTCTGGCGGAGCAGGAACGACTGGCGGAGGAGGCCCGCCTGGCGGAGCAGGCCCGGTTGGCGGAAGAGGCGCGCCTTGCGGAGCAGGAGCGGGTGGACCAGGCCCGCCGGACCGCGGCCGAGCGGCTGGGGAACCGCGGGCAGCGACAGGCCGAGACCATGGAGGAGGCGCGGCGGCGGGCCGAAGAGCGGCTCACCGACGACCAGCTGCTGCTCGCCGCGAGAAACGATTTGGCCGGGACCACCGGCGACTTGAACTGGCGTCTCGCCCTGCCCCGGCGGTCCTGGACGGGTGTGCGGTCGCGCGGCGACGACGTCGTGGGGCTCGACCTCAACGGGCGCAGTCTCGGGGGCGGGATTCCCACGCGCGTCGCACGCCTGACGGAACTGGAGCTCCTCAACCTGGGTGGAAACCGGCTGACCGGCGCGATTCCGGCCGAGTTGGGCTCGCTCGGCAAGCTCAAGGCGCTGTTCCTCGAGGACAACCAGCTGTCGGGCCAGATACCGGCCGAACTGGGTGCGATGTCAAACCTCGAGGACCTGCACCTGTACAACAACCCGCTGACCGGGATCATTCCGCCCGAACTGGGGAACCTGGCGAGCCTCAAGCGGCTGCGCTTGTCCCGAACGCAGATCGCCGGCCGGATCCCGCCCGAGCTGGGCCAACTGGGGCAGCTCGAACTCCTCGCCCTCAGCGGGAACCAGCTGTCCGGGCAGATACCTGCCGAGCTGGCCAATCTGACCAGCCTGAGGCGGCTGACACTCCGCGACAATCGCCTGTCGGGATGCATACCCAGGCCGCTGATGCGCTTCGAGTCCGGCATCAATCCGCAGCTGGGCGGCGTTCGCCTTCCCGAGTGCGGGCGGCAATGAGCGACAAGAGGGACGAACAGGTACCGTTCCGGGCGGTGACCCTGTTTGTCTCCCTGCTGGTCGGCATCGTCCTCGTGGGGGTCCTGTCCTACGTGTTCCCGGCCGGCGACGACAGCATGGCCGCCGAACTGCTGGTCGACAGGAACACCCGGATCTTCCCCTACCCGTTCACCATCCAGAACGTGATGTGGATCGTCTTCTGCGCGGCCGCCGGGGAGCTGGTGGTGCGCCATCTCACCGGCCGCCGGGAAGGCGAGCAGATTCACCTCGGGCTTTTGCCTGAGGACGACGAGACCGTTCTGCGCAGACGGGACCTGACCCCGATCTACCAACGGGTGATCGAGTCCGACCCGGAGAGGCGGTACCTGCTGCAGCGCCTGCTGACCGGCGCGCTTCTGCAGTTTCGCAACAGCGGGTCGGTGGACCAGATCAACACGATGACCAACGTGTCGCTCGAACTCTATCAGCATGAAATCGAGCAGCGGTACAACATGCTGCGCTACGTCGTCTGGCTGATACCGACGCTCGGCTTCATCGGGACCGTACTGGGTATCGCGTTTGCGATGCGCAGCGCCGGAGTGATGTTCGCGGGCGCCAGCATCACGGCGGGATCGATCGGACCCGAGATGATGGAGCAGTTGACGGGGGACCTCGGGGTTGCGTTCTACACGACCCTGCTCGCCCTGATGCAATCGGCGGTGCTGATGTTCGCGATGTACATCATCCGGGGGAAGGAAGAGGGTGTCCTGAACAGGATCGGCCAGTACTGCCTGGGCAATCTGTCGAACAGGCTGGTGGGGTCAGAACAGGGACAGCAGCAGGTTGACCGTCAGTGAGCCTCCCACGTCCCGCACGTACTGGCCACCGCCAGCCTCCGCGACACTTCGCAGAAACTCTTCCGTGGCGGAGTTGGCCGCGTTGCCTGTCCTGACGTAGACCGTGGAGACGCGATGTCCTTCGGGTCGTCCGATACCGGTCGCGACCTGTATGGATGGATCGATCTCGTCACTGTACGCCGGGTTGTCGGTTACGAGAACGACGACCCTTCGCTCGGATCGCGGCCGCCAGGTCATGCGGGAGGCCGCCGAAAGCGCATCGTAGAAGGCCTCGGGCCCGTCGGGGTTGTTGCCGCGTCCGGTTCCCATTCCCACCGACAGACCGTTCACGAACGTGCGGAACGCGTCGCGGTTCGCGGTCGGGCCGGAAATCTCTCGCAACGGGAACAGGAACAGCGGGCTCTCCCATCGGCGATCGCCGAACGCCACCATCCCGATGCCGAAGCTCGGCGAGATCCGGTTCATGAGGACGGCGAGCTGCTCGACCTCGGCCTTCAACGAGGCGACCT
>VXMI01000194.1 GCA_009841165.1 Gemmatimonadota bacterium
CGTGTGGACGAGCTGGGAGCCTTGCATCAGCCCTGTGGCATCACCCGTTTCAGATACTGATCGAAGAGTGGCACGGTAAAGGCGGTGTCGCCGTGAGCCGGGCTGTAGACCAAGCCTTTTCGGAACAGCTTTGCGCGGGTCGGCGCTACTCCCTGGACCGGCCTTTTCATTGCATTTGCGATGGCTCCGGATCTGTGAGGTCCAGGACCCAGTTCGGCCATGGCACGAAGATAGCGCCTCTCGAAAGGCGTGGTGCGCTCCAACCGGACCCGGAAAAAGGTCGAGTCGAGTTCCCGCACCGCTACAGACGTGGCGGCCCTGACGTCCGCGAGGGAGATGTTCGGCTCCGCGGCGACTCGCCAGCAGGCGCTGCCCCATTCCTGAAGGAAGTATGGATAGCCTTCCGTAAGTCGCCGGATCTCGTCCAGGGCTCTGGCGGAGTAGGACACGCCGAGTCTGCGCGCGGGCGCCTCCAATGCCTTTGCCGCCGAATCTCCGGCCAGCGGTCCAACCTCGGGAAAGGAGAACATCCTCTCAGCGTAGGACTTGGCCGATCCGACGTGGCCCACCAGTTGCGGAAGACCCGAACCGACCAGAGCGACCGGAAGCCTCAACTGCGCCGCGCGGTGCAGCGCCGCGATCAACGCGGCCAGCTGGCGTTCCTCCACGTACTGCATCTCGTCGATGAATAGCACAAGCGCAGTGGCCCGGGCACGGGCGGCTTCTCCCGCGACCTGCATGAGCATGGTGAGGTCGGTGTCCAGGTCGCCGCTGTCGGCGACGCCTTCCTCCTTCTCCAGGTCGAGGGAGAAAATCACGTCGTCGAAAGTGAGTTTCATCGCCCCCACGAATCCCGCCAGTGCTCTTCGGGCACGCTTTTGCCAGTTGCCCGGCGGCCGCGCTGCTGATTCCGCCTTCTGTCGCGTCTTACGAAACCCTCCTGATCAGCTCCAGCCCCAGGGTCTTCCCCTTCAGGATCGCGGGCACGCCTTCCTCCATCCACACCGGCGCGGGCGCATCCATCAGGTAGTGGTCGAAGAACTGCTGCATGCGGATCGCCCAGTCCTTGCGGTCGGCCTCCCGACTCAGCCCGTGCCCCTGCCCGTTGTAGTTGAGCATCCACACCGGCTTCTGCAAGCGCCGCATGGCGACGAACATCTCGATCCCCTGGTACCACGGTACCGCGCCGTCCTCGTCGTTGTGCATCATCAGCAGCGGGGTGTGGATCTTGTCGGCGTAGAAGACCGGCGAGTTGTGCAGGTACTCGTTCGTGGACTCCCACAGCGTGCCGCCGATCCGGCTCTGCGTACGCTCGTACTGGAACATGCGGCTCATGCCGGACTGCCAGCGGATGCCGCCGTAGGCGCTGGTCATGTTGCTGACGGGCGCGCCCGCCTCGGCCGCCGCGAACAGGTTGGTCTTCGTGATCATGTACGCGATCTGGTAGCCGCCCCACGAGTGCCCCTGCACGCCGATCCTGTCCTCCTTGACGAAACCGCGGGCCACGAGACTCAGCACGCCCGGCACCACCGCGTCGAGGGCGCTCTCGCCGGGATAGCCGACTTCGTACGGAATGTCGGGGATGAAGACGACGTAGCCGCGGCTGACGTAGAAGGGCACGGAGACGGACGAGCCCCCCGGCCGGGGCGAGCGGTACTGATGGACGCCATCGGACATGCGCTCGTAGAAGTACACCATCATCGGGTACTGCGTGGAGGGGTCGAAGCCGTCGGGGGTGAAGAGGATGCCCTGGAGCGGGGTGCCGTCGTTGGAATGCCACTCGACGATCTCGGCCGATCCCCAGCGGTAGTCGGCCTGCTGGGGGTTGGCGTCGGACATCCTGACCATCCCGGAGAAGTCGATGTCGACGCCTTCGCCCCCGGTCACCCGGAGGTCCGGGAACTCACGGAAGTCCTCGCGGGTGATCAGCCAGCGGTCCGCGTCATCCGCCTTGCCGCGGAAGCGGAAGGTCTTGTCGGCCATGATCACCGGTTCCGGCGTCGCGGCCCGGTCGGTTCGGCCGCGGTGGAAGCCGGACTGCTTGCCCAGGTAGTGGAAGGCCTGCCAGAGCGCCTCGCCCTCCGCGATGGCGGGGTCCTCGAAGTCGGTGCGGGCATATCGGAAGCGCGTGCCCGACTCGCGGCCGGCTCCGCCCGTGAGGTTGGTGGTCTCGCCGCTGGCCGGCTCGAAGCGCCAGGCGTCGTAGCGGTCGTAGAAGACGATGGCGTTGTCGCCCTCGGTCCACACGGCGGGGCCGTAGGGGGGCGGCAGGTCCGGATGGTCGTCCAGCTCGTTCCAGACCGCGTGCGCGACCTCGGCGCTCGCCGTCATCGTTTCCCCGCCATAGAGCGCGGCCACCATCCAGTGCCGCGCCTCTCCGTCCCACCAGGACGCGTAGCCGCCCATCGGCGAGATCGCCGCGCCGCCAAAGCCCTTTACGCGCTCCGCGACCATGCGCTGCTCGCCCGTGGCGACATCGATCGCGTAGACATCGTTGTAGCGTCCGTCCCACGAGATGAGCTGGCGGTAGGGCACGTCGGTCGCGCCGACCGCATAAGCCGCGTCGCCCTCGGCGGCGAAGCGCACCGTGGGGATCTCCGGCGTACCCAACTGCACCACCCCACCGCCGTCCAGGTGCACCACCGCGGCATACGTACGATTGCGCTCCTGGTTGGCCTGCACGAGCTGCATTGGCTGCAGGTACGGATCCCTCCAGTTCCAGACATCGAGGGTGACCTTGTCGTCGTCCAGCGTGTCGTCCTCCTCCTCGGGCTCGGGCCTCGGGGCCGTGCCGAAGCGGACGCGGCCGCCGCCGTCGGAGAAGCTGACGTTGCCGTTTTCGCTGACCCACCAGCCGGACGGCACGCCGGCCGTGGCCGAATTGGCCATGGCGGCGCCCGACCAGGCAGGACCCGCCCCGTGGTACAGCGTGAACTCGGGCTGATCGGCCTCGTAGTCGTCCCGGTCGGCGAGGAACGCGACTTGGGAACCATCGTCCGCAACCGCCAGTTGCTTGTAGTTGCCCTCGCCCTCGAGCACGGCGTGCCGGGTCATGTCGCTCAGCGCGACTACGTATGCACCGTCGCCGGAGCCGTCGCTGGTCGAGGTGGCAAACGCCAGAACCGGAGCCTCCTCGGCGAAGAAGTAGTCCGTGACCTTGTCGTAACGCGTCTCATCGCCGGTGCGCAGGCTCAACAGCACCAGGGTCGACCCCTCTTCCTTGTCCCTCTTCTCGCCGTCGTCCGCTTCGTCGCCCTCCTCTTCCTCCTCTTCAGGCTCGGCCTCTTCAGCGGGCTCTTCCGCCTCGCCGGAGTCCTCGTCCTCCTCCTCGACCGGCTTGTAGGCCACCCAGCTCCCGTCGCCGGCAACGCGGAAGCTCTCGACCGCCCCCACGATCCGGGGCCCGGCTCCGCCGTTCAGCAACGCCGCGACCTCCGCGAACGCCAGCGTGTCCTTCGGCAGCGCATCGCCCCGCTTTCCCTCGCGCCTGAGCGAATCGACGACCGCCTCGACCGGAGGCACCTCGTACACGACGAAGCGCGAATCGGAGGTGAAGCGCGGGTCCGTCCCCCTGAACGTCATGGGTTCGGCGCCTTCGCGCGCGGCCCGGATCGTGAGGACGGGGTCGCCCTCCATCGCCGTCACCACGAACACGAGCCACGCGCCGTCGGGTGACAGCGAGGGGCTGCCTATGGTGTTCCAGTGAAGGACGTCCTCGTGGTCGAGGGCGCGCTGTTGTGCGAGGGCCGGGGAGGCGGCCGCAAGGAGAGCGAGCGAGAGGGTGAGGGCGGTTGTGCGGGGACGCGCGTGACGCATGGTCGGATCTCCGTTTCCGGGACTGCGGGGCCACCGCCTGGAGCGGCGGGGCTGCCAGCGAAGAAGCTGCGCAGGATCGGGGGAGACCGCCAGTACCGTGGCCTCGCCGGTCAGCCGTCTCCTGTCCCGAAGATCGACGCCAGGATGTCCCGGTTGTAGCCGACTACGAATGTGGTTCCGACGCGCATTGCGGGCGCCCGGAGTTTGCCCCAGCGGCTGACCATCATTCCGACGAGCTCGCTGTCGGAGGGCCGGTCGGCGGCGGAAAGGTCCACCTCTACGACCTTCCTGCCCTTGGCGACCCGGAGTTCGGTCATGCCGTCGAGGAGGTTGAGGACTTCATCGCTGGTCACCGGACTCTTCGTCGCGCTTCTTGTTTCAGCCGCGTCGATTCCGTTCTGCGCAAGAAACTCCTGCGTGCGTTTGCAGCTGGTTCAGCCAGGGCGGTGGTAGCGCCATTCCAGATTGCGGCTCATGCGTGGGTGTCCTCGTGGTTCGGGGCGGGTGTCGACTACCGGCCAATCAAGGTAAGCTGGCGGACCTCCACGCGCTCGACGCCGAATTCATCTCTGGAGACGCCGATCACCTGGCCACTGCTTACCTCTTCGATCACGAAGGACGAGGGCACCTCGACGCGGCCCAGGTAGACGCCGTCGGCGCCGAATACGTCCCAGTGAACCGTCGAAGCGCCGCGCAGGCTGTGGCGGCGCGCCCAGAGTTCCCCGTTGTCCGCAATGCGGAGGTCGGTGTATGCCGGCAGCGATTCCGGGAGAGGCATTTCCGCGTAGTTCGCGATCATCTGCCGGATGGAAGCCTCGTCTTGCGCGAACGGGTTGCCGGAATTGCGGACATACGCCTCCAGGTGTTCGTCGGTTCGCGGGGTCGGCGCTTCGGCAAGCCGCACTATCCGATTCAGTGCGCCCGTTTCGTCGAAGACGCTGACTTCGTATGATCGTCCGCCGGTGATGGCGACGCCCCGGATGGATCCGCTTGCCGACGGATCGGGCGAGAAGGGAACCCGCAGGAGGCTCAAGGACATTTCGGCCCCGCTGCCCGAGGCGGAAACCGACATCATGAGGCCCGGGTGCTGCGCCAGAGTGTCGACAAGCGTGCCGTCCAGACGGTACCTCAGGAAGTACTCCGGGGGGGCCGCGTCGCCTTCGAACGCTTCCTCCAGACTACGCACGGTCGATTCGGGGTCCATGGACGGCATCGTGAAGGGCCGAACCCGGCTCAGGAAGGTCTCGGGACCGGAGATCCCGATCGGCGTCAGCATGGCCATGGCATCGACGCCGAGCAGCGCCCCGGTGCCGAGCAGACTTCCCTCGGCATCGAACCGTGTAATCCGCTGCAGACGCCTGTCGGCCGCGACGATGCTGCCGTCGGCGAGCGGCCAGGCCCCGACCAGCGTCTGGAACTCTCCGGGACCCTCTCCCCGGCCTCCGAAGGAGCGCAGATGGTTGCCTTCGGCGTCGAAGATGCGGATCTCGCCCGCACCATTGTCGGCCACGATCAAACTGCCTTCGCCATCCCGGACAACGGTGGCAATCCCGTCGAACAGGAGTTCCTCGGGACCCTCCAGAACGCCGATCGACAGTGAGGGATCGAGCGCCAGTTCCGCGTAGACAGCGTCGCCGGGCTGGCTGGTGACGATGGTGACGCCCGCGGAGTCGACGAACTCGGCACCCGGGGCGGCCGGTGGCCCGGCATCGCCACAACCGAAAAGTGTCAGTGCTGCGAACCCTTGTGCGATGCGCCTCATCAGTCGGGCCTTTCCGTTTTCCTGTGCAGGACCTGCCGGGTCATCCGGCCCTGCGATGCAATCTTGCCATTGCAACCCGGCGCGCCTTAATCTCGCTGCCACTCCTGGATCGCCCGGAAGACGGCTCCCGTTGCCCGTCCCACCGAATCCCTGCCCCGATATTTACGCGAAAGGCAAGCTACCATGACATCGGCAACCCCGCGCCATCGTCCGTTCGCGGCCCTGGCCGCCCCCCTCGTCATCCTGTCGGCGGCGTGCGAAGCGCCCGACATGCCCGACGGCGACACCATGCAGGACGTAGCGCCGACCGTCGAGTTCGTGAACTCGCGTTCCCCGGCCGATGGCGATGGCGTTGCCCCGTTCAGCGGAGCGGTTTGGGTCGACAACACGTTTTACGTGTCCGGAATGCTCGGGCTGGAAGGTGGCCAGGTTCCGGAGACCGCCGAACAGGAGGCGGCCAACGTGCTCGACGGCATCAAGGGTGTTCTCGAGGGCGAAGGCCTAACCATGGACGATCTCGTGGTCGTACAGGTGTTCGCCTCCGATGTCGCGGACTACGGTGCCTTCAACAACGTCTACCGCACCTATTTTACCAGCGAGTATCCCGCTCGGGCATTCCTGGGATCGGGGCCGCTGCTGTTCGGGGCCCGCTTCGAAGTAATGGGGACGGCTGTAAGGCGGTAGGAAAGGGCAGACTACCCCAGAATCACGTCCCGCAACGCCTTCACGCCCGCAACGGCGCGGTCGATGTGCTCCCGCGTGTTGTACACGTGGGGGCAGAGCCGCAGCCCGCCCGTGCCGGCCCCGGCGATCCCGTGGTCCTCGTACAGCCGGCGCAGGGCCGTTCCGCGGTCGCCCGGCACCTCGATGATGCACACGCCGCCGGAAAGCGCCGGGTCCATCGGGGTGACCAGCGTCATGCCGAGTTCGGCGAGTCCCTGCTTCAGCACCGTGGCCAGCTCGCTCACGCGCGCCTCGGTCGCCGGGCCGCCGATCGTGTCGTGGAAGTCGGCCGTGGTGCCGACCGCCGCGAGGCAGGCGTCGTCGCGCTGGCCGAGGGACTCGAACTTGCGCGCGCCTTCTACGTCGGGGTCGGCGTCGTTGCCCCAGCCGGGCGCAACGATGTTGGGCCAGATCTCGGGGATGCGCGATTCCCTGACGTACAGCAGGCCGGCCTCCTTCGGGCCCATGAACCACTTGTGCGCGGACGCGGAGTAGGAATCGCAGCCGAGCTCACGGAGGTTGACGTCGAGAGCGCCCCAGCTCTGCGCGCCGTCGAGGTGGACGTGGATGCCGCGGGGGCGCGCGGCCTCGACGAGTTCGCGCACGGGCAGCCGAATCCCGCTGACGTTCGACACGTGGGTGACCGACAGCACGCGGGTCCGGTCGGTCAGTGCCGCGACGAAGGGGTCGATCAGTTCCTGGGCCGAGGCCGGGTGGCGCGGTACGGATACCCTCTTCACCGTGATCCCGAACCTCGCCGCCCGCACGTCCCAGGCCACGTTGTTGGTCGGGTGGTTCTGATTCCACAGGACCACCTCGTCGCCCGCGCGCAGCGGCACGCCGTTGTTGATCGTGTTGTTGGACTCGCTCGTGTTGCGGACGATCGCGATCTCGTCGGCGCTGACGCCGAGCTGGCCCGCCACGGCCGCCCGGGACGCTTCGGTCAGCGTGCGAAACTTGGCGCGGTTGTTGAAGGAACAGTCGCGATCGATGTCGCGGGTCAGCTCCTCGACGCGCGCCGCGACCGAACGGGGCGAGGGGCACAGGTTGGCCGCATTCATCGGCACGCGTTCATCCGTGAAGGAAAACTGCGCGCGGACCAGCTCCCACCAGGACTCGTCGCGCGGGGCCGAAGGTGCGGACGGCAACGGTGGAGGGCCGGACCCGGGTAACCGTCCGGAAAGCGACAGGGCAGGCGGCAGGACGAAGGCTCCGGCGGCCATTTCTGCGAGGAAGTTGCGGCGGCTGGTCTGGCGCTTCATCTGACGCACTCCGGTTGGTGCCAGGGGCCCGGCCCGCGAGGATGGCATTGGCGGGCCGCTTGTGTTGATCATAGTTGCGGCGCACCTTGCCTTGCCAGTCGCCGGGCGGGTCGGCTTCGAACCCGGCCCCGGCCCGCACTCCCCACACTCCGGAACGAGACTCCCGCCTTGGCCGTCATCGCCCGCCGCATGCGTCACCTGGGGACCGAGAACGCCTTCAAGCTGGGTGACGACATCCAGCGCTGCGTCGACCGGGGCCTGGACGTGATCCGCTTCAACCTCGGCGCCCCCGACTTCAACAGCCCACCGCACCTGAACCGCGTGGCGATGGAAGCCCTCGAGGCCGGGCGCGCCGGCTACTGCGACCCCGCCGGGATCCTGCCGTTCCGCGAGGCGATCGCAGCGCACGTCACCCGTACGCGCGGAGTGGAGGTGACGCCGGACCGCGTCGTGGTAACGCCCGGGGCCAAGCCGCCGATCGGCTACACCATGCAGACGTATGTGAACGAGGGCGATGAGGTGATCTATCCGTCGCCGGGCTTCCCGATCTACGAGTCGTGGGTGCAGTTCGTGGGTGCGGTTCCGGTGCCTCTGCTTCTGACCGAGGACCGCGATTTCTCCTTCGACGCCGACGACCTCGCCGCGCTGATCACCGAACGCACCAAGGTGATCATCCTGTGCTCGCCGTCGAACCCGACCGGGGGGGTGCTGTCGCGCGACGAGCTGGCCGGGATCGCCCGGGTGATCCGCGAGCGGTGCCGCCCGGACGTGCGCATCTACTCGGACGAGATCTACGAGCAGATCCTCTTCGACGGGCTGGAGCACGAGAGCATCGTGGCGCACCCCGGGATGCCGGAGCGGACGGTGGTTGCGAGCGGGCACTCGAAGGGTTTCGCGATGACCGGGTGGCGGCTGGGGTGGGCGGTGCTGCCGACGCCCGAGGAGGCGGCGGTCTTCAAGCGCATCAACATCAACATCGTGTCCTGCGTGCCGCCGTTCCTGCAGGAGGCGGGGGCGGCCGCATACGAGGATCCCGCGTCGGAGGGCGAGGTGGCGCGCATGGTCGAAGCCTTCCGGAGGCGCCGCGACTGGATCGTGCCGGCGCTGAACGAGGTTCCCGGCGTGAGGTGCCTGATGCCGAAGGGCGCGTTCTACGTCTTCCCGGACGTATCGGGGCTGTGCGAGCGGCTGGGGGTGTACCGGGCGTACGCCGAACTCGCCGAGGCGGCCCGATGCCGCACAACGCCGGCGGGAATGGTCCAGATGTTCCTGTTGTACCGCTACGGGGTCGCTACGATGGACCGGGCTTCGTTCGGGCGGATCGGGGCCGAGGGGCAGGATTTCCTGCGCATGTCGATCGCAAACAGCAGGAACGACATCCGCCGCGGCGTCTCCCGAATCCGGGAAGCCGCCGGTGACGCGGACGGGTTCGCCGACTTCGTGAGCGCCGAGGCGGCAAAGGGCGGCGAAGGGTTGTTTTCATGAGCCTCCGGGTCTGCGTCGCCGGGGTGACCGGCTGGGCCGGACGGGCGGTCGCGCGGGCGGTGCTGGAGTCCGACGAGTTCACGCTGGAGTCGGCCGTGGCGCGTTCCGCCGCCGGTGAGGATGTGGGGATCGCGATCGGCAGGGGCGCCCCGGTCGGTGTGCCGATCACCGCGGACCCGGCCGAGGCGTTGAAGGCGAAGCCCGAGGTCTGGATCGACTACACCCATCCTTCGGCCGTGAAGGGACACGCGCTCGCGGCGCTGGAAGGGGGCGCCCGGGTCGTGATCGGCACCTCGGGGCTGGGCGAGGACGACTACCGCGAGATCACCTCCGCCGCCCTTGCGGCGCGCTCCGGGGTCATCGCGGCGGGGAACTTCTCCATGACCGCCGCCCTGCTCAAGCACCTGGCCGGGATCGCCGCCCGCCACCTGCCCCATCGCGAGATCATCGACTTCGCGGGCCCGACGAAGCCCGACGCGCCCAGCGGCACGGCCATGGAACTGGCGGAATACCTTGCCACCGTCTCTCCCAACCAACTCGACCTGCCGGTGGAGGAGACCCTGGGAGTGCCCGGGACACGCGGCGCCGGGATCGGCGGCACCCAGGTCCATTCGCTGCGCCTGCCCAGCTACCTGATGTCGATCGAGGCCCTCTTCGCGCTGCCCGACGAGCGGCTGATCATCCGCCACGACGCCGGCAACAGCCCCGAGCCTTATGTGGCCGGAACGCTGCTGGCCGCCCAGCGCGTAAGCGAGGTGACCGGCCTGGTAAGAGGCCTGGACGAACTGCTTTTCGCGTAACGGTCGTGCACGCCCGCCCGCGCCGGTCCCGCAGAAACGACGTGTGTCACGGGCATGCTCGAATGGGACGGACAGCCGCTCAGCCGTCGATGGCGATCTCGAACACCTCGGGCCAGAGCTTGCCGGTCACGTAGAAGGTCCCCGTCGTCTCGTCGTAGGCGATCCCGTTGAAGACCGCGCCCGCGTCGTTGGGCCGGCCGCTCGCGAGCGCAAGCCCCAGCGCGTTCAGAACCCCCGTGATCTCGCCCGTGCGCTTGTCGATCCGCACGATCTCGTTGGTCATGTAGACGTTGGCGTAGATGTCGTGGCCGACGCACTCCAGCTCGTTGAGGTTGCGCGTGGAGAAGCCGTCGCGCGTGACCCGCACCTCGTCGAGCAGCGCAAAGGTCGCCGGATCGCGGCGGAAGAGTGTGCCCGAGCCGTCCGACTGGAATAGCGACTGGCCGTCATGGCAGAGTCCCCATCCTTCGCCCTCGTACTCCAGCGTGTCGAGCGGCGCGAAGGTGCCGACATCGTAGACGAAGGCCAGGCCGGCCTTCCAGGTCAGCTGGATGACGCGGTCGCGGACCACCGCGATACCCTCGCCGAAGTGGTCGTCGGACAGGGGGACGGCGTTCAGCACCCGGCCGCTGGCGATGTCGACCCGCCGCAGCTGCGAGGAGCCGTACTGGCCGGTGCTCTCGAGGAACGCGCCGTCGTGGATGACGAGTCCCTGCGTGTACGCAGCCGTGTCGTGCGGCAGTGTGCGCAGGGGCTCGTAGCCGAGTTCGGGAACCCCGGCCTCCTGGCAGGCGACGAGGGGCATGGCCAGACCCGCCAAGATCAGGATTCTTCTGGTTGTGGCAATTCTCATCCTCTTCCCTCCTGCCTCCGGCGCCTTCCGCGAACGGCTCGTCGACGGCTAATGTAGTAGCTCTCACCCGACCCCCAAGGAGGTGGACGTGCCCGGGCTGCACCCCCACATCGACCCTGACGGACTTTTGGAATACTCGGTCGTATTCACCGATCGATCACTGAACCACATGTCGGCGCGCTTCCGCGAGGTGATGCGGACCGTGTCGGCGACCCTGAAGGATACCTACGCCGCCGATTCCGTGGCCGTCGTGCCCGGCGGAGGCACCTTTGCGATGGAGGCCGTCGCGCGGCAGTTCGGGACCGGCAAGCGGTGCCTCGTGCTGCGAAACGGTTGGTTCAGCTACCGATGGACGCAGATCTTCGACACGGCCCGCATCCCCGCGGAATCGACGGTGCTGAAGGCCCGTGCGGTCGACGACAGTCCCACGCCGGCCTTCGCCCCCGCTCCGATCGACGAAGTGGTCGCGACCATCGCCGACGTGTGCCCGGACGTCGTGTTCGCCCCGCATGTAGAAACCTCCGCCGGGATCCTGCTGCCGGATGACTATCTGCGCGCGGTCGCCGACGCGACTCACGGTGTCGGGGGGATCTTCGTCCTCGATGCCATCGCTTCCGGAGCGCTCTGGGTGGATATGGAGGAATCGGGTGTCGACGTGCTGATCAGTGCGCCGCAGAAGGGGTGGAGCGGATCGCCGTGCGCCGGGCTGGTCATGTTCGGACCCGAAAGCCGAGCGCGCGCCGCGGCGTCGAGGAGCACCAGCTTCGCCGGCGACCTGCACATGTGGATGAGGGTCATGGACGCCTACGTGGACGGCAGGCAGCTCTACCACGCCACCATGCCCACCGACTCGCTCAGGTTCTTCAGCGAGGTCATGCTCGAGACGCGCGACTTCGGGCTCGAGAACGCGAGGGCCCGCCAGTGGGAGCTGGGGAATCGCATCCGCGCACTCCTGGCCGAGAACGGCTTCAAGGGCGTAGCGGCTCCAGGTTTTGAGGCTCCAGGAGTCGTGGTCAGCCACACGGACGACCCGTCCATACACAACGGCACCCGCTTTGCGGCGGCAGGCCTGCAGATAGCCGCCGGAGTGCCGCTGCGATGCGGCGAGCCCGATGGCTTCCGCACCTTCCGGCTGGGTCTTTTCGGCCTCGACAAGCTGGGCAACGTCGACCGGACCGTCGACACCTTCGCCGCGGTGCTGGAGCAGGTTCTCGCGGCGGGTGCGGCGGCCAACGCGGTGGGTGTGTAGTGGCGGCTGGCGACATGAAGGCCACCGCCCGGTTCGACGTCACCGGCTGGGACGAAACGCCCTATGGCGAGGAGGGCGACGGCCCTCACCTCTCCGAGGCGCTGGTCGTAAAGGAATATCGCGGCGATCTCGAGGGTGCGGCCCGGGCACGCGTGCTCATGTGCCGTGCCGACAGGGAGGGGCCGCTGCAGGATGCGGGCTACATCGCGTCGGAACGGGTCGCGGGGCGGCTTGCGGGGCGCGAAGGAACGTTCGTGCTGCAACACTGGGGCATTGCGGCCGCCGGGTCACCGCCGCGCACGGCCGGGCACGTGGTCCCGGGTTCGGGAACCGGTGAGCTGGCAGGGCTTTCGGGGACAATGGAGATCGGGGTCGATGCGGACGGCAGGCATACCCTCGACCTGGAGTACCGCATCGATCAGCGCCCGTGATTCGGCGGGCACGCGCAAAACGCTTGCGCCGACGGCCTTTCCCCGGCCAGCTTTCCACAGGTGGCCCGGTAATCATGCCCCCCAAGGCACCCTGAGAGCGAAAATGCAACGGAAACGTGATGCTGCGCTGGTTCTGGCGCCCGCGCTCCTCCTCGCGGCCTGCTCCTTCGCGCCTCCACCGTCCATGCCGGAGCCCGCCGCCGATCTTCCCGACTCCTTTGTGGAGAGCCGCGCTGCGGGCAGCCACGATGCGCGGGAATGGTGGGACGCCTTTAAGGACCCGGTCCTGAACACGGTGGTCGACTCGGTCCTGGCCGCGAACTTCGACCTCGCCGAAGCCGTGGCTCGGGTACAGCAGGCCCGGGCCCAGGCGGGAATCGCGAGGGCGGGACTCTTCCCCAACGTCCAGGCCAGCGGGACGGCATCCGACCAGGACAATCCCAGCAACGCGGGATTCGGGCAACAGTTCCGGGAACTGGCCGGCGGCGAGGACAGCCCCATTCCGGGAGGCTTCGAGTTCCCGGACCGCCTCGGCATCACCACCTATTCGCTGGGTGTCGACTTCGCCTACGAGCTCGATTTCTGGGGCAGGGCCCGCAACGACTCCAGGGCGGCGGCCATGCAATACCTGGCGTCGGAGTCGGACTACCGTGCCGCCCGCATCGGCGTTTTGTCCGAGACGATCACCACCTACTTCGAGATCGTCGACCTGCGTCGCCGTCTGGTCCTCGCCGGGGAGACCGTGGACGTCCTTCTCGAACGGGTCGAACTGGCCGAGACCCGTTACGACCGCGGCCTGGTGACCTCTTTCGAACTCTACCAGGTGCGCCAGGAGCTCAGGAACACCCAGGCCGCGCTTCCACAGCTCGAGAGCCAGCTGGTGAACGCCGAAGGACGCCTCGCGGTGCTGCTCGGCGGTTTCCGCTCCAAACTGGACGCCATTCTGCCCGATTCCCTGGCGCCCATGCCGCCCGGCGATCCGGTCGCCGCCGGTGTCCCCGCCGATCTCCTGCTCCAGCGGCCTGACGTGCGCGCCGCGGGCGAGCGTCTGGAGGCCGCCCGGTTCTCGATCGGAGCGCGGCGGGCCGAACTGCTGCCTTCGCTGTCCTTCAGCGGAACGATCGGCCTCCAGGCCGCCGAGGTCGACGGGCTCTTCAACGTGGACCAGTGGTTCCGGAACCTGATCGGCAACCTGACCGCGCCGATCTTCCAGGGTGGACGGATCAGGAGCAACATCGCGCTCGCACATGCGAACTTCAGCCAGGCCGCCGCCGCCTACGGGCGAACGGTGGTGACGGCCGTGCACGAGGTGGAGGGCGCGCTCGCGGCGCTGGACAACGAGGGGCGCCGCCACGAATTCCTGCAGTCGCAACGCGAAGAGGCAGTGGCGTCCGTGGCGTTGCAGTCGGAGCGTTATGCGTCCGGCGTGGCGGGCTACACCGACTACCTTGACGCGCTGCGCGCCCTGCTGAACGTGGAGTCGACGCTGGCGGGGGCCCGGCGCGACCTCGCCCTCGCGCGGCTCTCGGTGCACCGTGCTCTCGGGGGCGAGTGGACCGAGCCGCCGGAGACGCTCGAAGGGCCGCGGATGGTGCCTGGCGGCGGGACCGATGGGTCTGCCGGGACCGGTGCAACCAATGGAAACCTGCAAGAAGGGAACGAATAGATGAGTCGCCTTCGCACTCGGCTCTTGCCGGTAGGGATTCTTCTGGGCGCTGTCGTCATTGCCGTCGTCATGGTCCAGCTCCGCCCCGAGCCTCCGCTGAGAGAGCCGCCTTCGCGGCTCCCCTTCGTCACGACCGCTGCCGCCGAGGCGCTGCAGGGATCGATTCCGGTCTTTGGCGCAGGCACCGTGCGGCCGCGCGCCGAGATCGACGTCGCCGCCGAGGTCAGCGGCAAGGTCGCCTGGGTGGCCCCGGCGTTCCAGAGCGGGGGAAGGGTAGGCGCGGGAGATGTTCTGTTCCGCATCGACGACGCGGACTACCGGAACCGCGTGCAGCAGGCGCGCGCCAACGTGGCGGCACAGCAGGTGGCTCTGCTTCAGGCCGAGGAAGAGGCACGGATCGCGCGTGCCGAGTACGAGGGCTTCCAACGGCGCAGGTCGGATGGCACGGCATCGGGTCAGGCGAGTCCGCTGACGCTCAGGGAACCTCAGCTTCAGGCGGCCCGGGCGGCGCTGGCCAGGGACAGTGCTTCGCTGGCCGACGCCGAGCTGGCTCTCTCGCGCACCGAGGTGACGGCGCCGTTCAGTGGCATCGTGCGCATGGAGACGGTCGACCTGGGCCAGTTCGTCGGACCCGGGCAGAGCGTTGGACGCCTCTACGCCGACGACGCCGTCGAGGTCGTCGTGCCGCTGTCGGACCAGGACGCCGCGCTGATCTCCGGACTGTGGGAGCTCGCGGCCGGTGACGGCAACCGACGGGTGACGGCCGCCGTTTCGGCCGAGTATGGCGACATGGTCTACTCATGGAGCGGATACGTGGACCGCGCCGAGACCGCGCTCGACGAGCAGACCCGGACGATCGACGTCGTTGTTCGCATCCCGCGTCCCATGGCGGGCGGCACGCCGGCCGGCGATGACATGACGGGCGACGGCGACGCCTCCTCGATGCGCGAGGCCCCTCCCCTGCTCGTCGGCCAGTTCGTGGAGGTGCAGATCGACGGGGCCTCTCCCGAGCGCTACTTCGCGATCCCGCGTGCCGCGCTCAGAACGGGGAACGAGGTGTGGGCACTGCGCGGGGGGAACCTGTTGACGATCGTCCCGGTTCGCGTGCTGCAGCGCGCCGACGAGGTGGTGTACGCCACGGGCGGTCTCGAGGATGGGCAGGAGGTGGTGGTGAGCGGCATCCAGATCGCCACCGAAGGGATGGCCGTCCGCACGGGCGTCGAATGAGCCGGGAGGACGGCCTCCGGCCCCGGGAAAAGCGCGGGCCGGTAGGCTACATGGCGCGAAACGGCGTCGCGGCCAACCTCCTGATGTTCTTCATCCTCATCGCGGGCTTCTTTTCGCTCACGACCCTCGTGCAGGAGGTCTTCCCCGAGATCTCCATGGATCGCGTCCACATCTCGGTTCCCTATCCCGGCGCCACACCGGACGAGATCGAGGAATCGATCGTCCTGAAGATCGAGGAGCAGATCGAGGGCGTCGAAGGCCTGAAGCAGATCAGGTCCACGGTGTCGGAGGGCGGCGGATCGGTGGTGGCCGAGATCGAGCGGGGAGGGGACCTCAGTCGCTTCCTCGATGACATCAAGGCACAGATCGACAGGATCCAGACCTTCCCGGCGGGTGCCGAGCGCCCCGAGGTCACGGAGGTGACCAACCGGCAGAGCGTCATCCGTCTCGTGGTCTACGGGGACGTTTCAGAACGCACCCTCAAGGAACTCGCGTACCGGACCGAGGACGCGCTCTCCGCTCTCCCGGAGGTCTCCTATGTCGAGACGACCGGCGTGCGAGAGTACGAAATCTCGCTCGAAGTCCCGCTGCAGCGCCTGCGGGCCCTGGGCCTGACGCTGGGGGATGTCTCGGCCGCCGTGCGCGGGGGCTCCCTGGATCTCTCGGCCGGGAGCATCGACACCCGTGAGG
This sequence comes from Gemmatimonadota bacterium, assembly GCA_009841165.1. Taxonomy (GTDB): domain Bacteria; phylum Gemmatimonadota; class Gemmatimonadetes; order Longimicrobiales; family Gaopeijiaceae; genus Bin94. Next base: position 15,965 of record VXMI01000194.1, read on the forward strand.
AGGAAGTGCGGATCCGCACCACGGGGCAGAACTACACGCAGCAGGATTTCGAGGAGATCATCGTCGTCAGCCGCGCCGATGGCACCGTCGTCCGCCTGGGCGATATCGCCGAGGTGCGGGACGGCTTCCGCGACGTGGACCTGATCGGCCGCTATCAGGGACAGCCCGCCGCATACGTCGAGGTGTTCCGGACCGCCGACGAGAAGGCGCTCGAGATCGTGGATGCGGTGGAGGCGCACCTCGAGGACGAGTTGATTCCCTCGCTCCCGGCGGGGATCGGACTCGAAATCTGGAACAACGACGCCGACATCCTGCAGGACCGCCTGGGCCTGCTCGTAAAGAACGGACTCCTGGGACTGGCCCTCGTGCTGATCGCACTGGCGCTCTTCCTGGAGATCAGGCTGGCCTTCTGGGTGGCGGTGGGAATCGCGGTCTCGTTCGTGGGCACCTTCGGGGTCATGGCGATGCTGGGCGTGTCCATCAACCTGATGTCGCTCTTCGCCTTCATCCTGGCGGTCGGGATCGTGGTGGACGACGCGATCGTCGTGGGGGAGAACATCTACGCCGAACGGGAACGGGGGAACAGGGGGGTCGTCGCGTCGATCCGGGGCACCCGCAGGATCACGGGGCCCGTGATCTTCGCGGTACTGACCACGGTGGTGGCCTTCTGCCCGCTCTTCTTCATCCCCAGCTCAATCGGAAGCATCGTCGGCGAGATCCCGATCATCGTCATCTCGGTTCTGGTCTTCTCACTGATCGAATCCCTTCTCGTCCTGCCGAACCACCTCTCCCACCTTCCCGCCCCGCGTGGCAGTGCGTCGGGACGCAAGCCGCACGCGGTTACCCGGATCCAGTCCCGTGTGGAATACGGACTCAAATGGGTGATCAACGGCCCGCTCGACCGGAGTCTGCGCTTTGCGACGGGCCGGCCCGGGCTCGTGATCGCGACCGGCATCGGGATGGTCATCGTGTCGGTCGCGATGATTCCGGCGGGGATCATCAAGGTCGACTTCATGCCGTCAGTGGAAGCCGACCTCGTGACCGCCAGCCTGGAGATGCCCGAGGGCACGCCCGTTCAGCGGACATCCGAGGTAGCAGGAAGGTTGGAATCGGCGGGATACCAGGCGATCGGGCGGCTGGCATCAAGCAGCGGCGAAGACACTGAAGACCTCGTTACCGGCGTCAACGTCACGATCGGCCAGCCCGCGCGGCAGAGCGGGCCCGGGGGAGACGCGGCCACTGCGGCCCGTCCGCGGGCCAACATCGCAGCCGTCGAATTCAAGCTCGTCAGCCCCGACGAGCGCGACGTGTCCGCGACCGACATGCAGCAGGAGTGGCGTGAGGCGATCGGTGCTCTTCCCGAGGCGAAATCACTGGCCATCTCGGCCGAGTTGATCAGCTTCGGTGCCCCCGTCCATGTCGAACTCTCCCACCCGGATCCCGACCGGCTCCCCCCGGTCGGCGATGCGGTGATGGCGAGACTCCGCGAGTTCGCCGGCGTTTTCGATGTTCAGGCGGATCAGGAGCAGGGCCTGAGAGAAATCCAGCTCGACCTGCTTCCCGAGGCCCGCACCCTCGGGCTGACACTGGACAACCTGGCCAGGCAGGTCCGCTCCGCGTTCTTCGGCGACGAAGCCCTGCGAGTGCAGCGCGGACGGGAAGACATGCGAGTCTACGTGCGGCTTCCCGAAGAAGAGCGAAACGCCATCGCCGACGTAGAGGGCTACCTGGTCCGGACGCCGGGCGGGGGCGAGGTGCCGCTGGGCCGGGTGGCCTCGGTCCGGTTCGGCAGCTCGCCCACGACCATACAGCGGAAGGACGGGCAGCGGGTTCTCACCGTCACGGCCGACGTAAACACGGCCGTCGTTACGGGCGACGAAGTCACCAACCTGCTGGAGGGCTCGATCCTCCCCGAAATCGCCAGCCTCAACCCGGGGCTGACCTATTCGTTCGGCGGCGAACAACAGGAGCAGGTCGAGTCCTTCGGCGCGCTCGGCGGTGGTTTCGCATTAGCCCTGCTGGCCATCTACGCGCTCCTGGCCATCCCCTTCGGGTCGTACACCAAGCCGCTGATCATCATGGCGGCAATCCCGTTCGGGATCATCGGCGCCGTCCTGGGCCATGTCATTCTCGGTCTCCAGATGGCGATCATGTCGCTGTTCGGCATCATCGGACTGAGCGGCGTGGTCGTGAACGACTCGCTCGTCATGATCGACTTCATCAACGAGCGCCTGGGCCGGGGCATGCCAGGCCGCGAAGCGATCATCGAGGGCGCCAAGGCCCGCTTCCGCCCGATTCTCCTGACCTCGATCACCACGTTCCTCGGGGTGGCCCCACTCGTCTTCGAGACGAGTATTCAGGCGCAGTTCCTGATCCCGATGGCGGCGTCGCTCGGGTTCGGGATCCTGTTCGCGACCGTGGTGCTGATGATGATCGTGCCCGCGCTGGCGATGGTGCAGCACAGGGTGATGGGCGGACGGGTGTAGGAGGGTTCAGCGCCGGATCGGGGATTCACGTCTCCAGTCGTTGTTGCGACCATCGCGGGGGTCGGGGCCGGTCTCGACGGGAAGGTCGTCCCGGGTACCCCAGTCGCGCCAGCTGCCGTCGTAGAAGAGGATGTCGAGGCCGTTCATGCGTGCCGCCATGTAGACGACGCTGGCCCGCATCCCGATCATGCAGTAGGTGACGTGCGTCCTGCCCTCGCCCGCGCCGTGTCGCTCCAGGATGCGCGTGATCCGGTCGCGCGGCAGGAAGCGGGTGTTGTTCGCGGGGTCCATGAGCTCTTCCCAGTAGAGCTGGGCCGCGCCGGGGATGTGGCCGGGGTTCACCGTGCCGCCCAGTCCACCGTCGGTGCCGGTGTACTCGTCGTCCGGACGCGCGTCGAGCAGCACGACCGAGGCGTGGTCGAGACGCTCGTGCACCCAGTCGGCCGATACGCGGAAATCGACGGGGCTGTTCGCGGCCACGTCGCCGGGCTCGATCGGGGGCACTTCGCCGCTCTCGACCGGCCCGCCGGCCGCTTTCCAGTCCGCGATGCCGCCGTTGAGCAGGAATGCGCGGTCACCGAGGCCAAGGAAATCGAAAGTCACCCACGTGCGGGCGGTAGCCGTCATGCTCGTGCCGTATATGACCACCTTCGAGTCGCGTTGGATGCCCGCCGCGCGGAGGGCGTCGACCAACTCATCCACCTCCGGAAACTCGACGATCCAACCTTCGTCGCCTTCCCAGGTGATGTCCTGGAAGCGCAGAGGGCGGGCTCCGGCGATGTGCTCCTCCGCGAACTCGCCCGGCCGGCGTTCGGCTTCGACGACCACCACGTCCTCGTCTCCGATGTGGCGCAGCAGCCATTCGACCTCGACGAGCGGATCGACCGGCATGGATTGCAGGCGCGGTTCCTGAGGGGCGAGCGGCGCGGCGAAGACGACCGCGCACACGGCGGGGGCAACGAGGGGTGACTTCTTCATCGGCGCTGGTCCTCGCTCAGAAACGGGAGGTGACGGTAATCCGGAAGCTTCGCGTGGCCCCCGGGTTTCGCTCCTGGACATCCACGTATTCGGCCTGAAGAAGGTTGGCGATCTTTGCCTGGATGTCCATGTCCCGGACGGTCGTGTTCATGCGCAGGTCGACCACGGTGATGTCGCCCCGTTCGTCGAGCGGAAATGCCAGCACCTGTTCGGCGCGGCTCCGGTAGCGCACGTCGAGCGCTACCCGGTCCGCCCACCCCGAAAGTGTTGTGGTGAGGTTGTGGGTCGACCTGTACACCAGGGGCCGCTCGGTCGCGTGGTCCCTGGTATCGAGGAAGAGATAGGTGCCCTGCAGGTTGAGCTTTCCAGGTATCAGACCGAATTGCGCGCCGAGATCGAGGCCGCGGACCCGTGCCTCGGAGACGTTGCGGAACTGGAAGGTCAGGACCTGGCCCGGCGCGCCGGACACCTCGATCAGCCCCTCGTACTCGCTCCAGAAGAGCCCGGCGTCGAACCAGAGGCGGTTCGTGGGGCTGACGGTCGCACCCACCTCACCGGCCCACGCCGATTCGCCCCGGAGTTCGAGATTGGGGACGACACGGAACCCGAACACCTTCGTCGAACTGTACTGTTCTGCCACGCTGGGCGCACGGTATCCCCGGCTGAGCGATGTACGCAGACTCACGCGTTCTGAGGGCGTGAAGACGACGCCGACCTTGGGGTTTAGTGAGAGGTCGTCCTCCACCGCCGAGGCGCGGTGGCTGTCGATCCGGATGCCCGTGGTGCCCCGCACCCTCTCCGAGAACTCGATCTCGTCCTGGATGTATACGGCCAGATCGGTCACGCTCGGGGTCGGCTCGAGGAAATTCGAAGAGATGCTGGTGTAGGCGGCCTCGGCACCGGTGGTGAAGGAATGGCGCCCGTCGGTGAACCGGGACACCTGGAGGTCCGTGCCATAGCGGGTGGAGCGGTGGAAGTCCTCGTTGTCGTGAAAGTGATTCTGCGAGCGGACGTGGTGGAGCTGGGGGCGAACCTGCACCTTGAGCAGCGGGGTGACGATCGGGGTGGCCGTGATGCCCGCGATGACGTCGGTGTTGCGAATCCAGTCTCCCAGCTGGGTGGGGTCCACCTCCAGGGGACGCTCGGGGGAGCGCCATGTGAAGAACTCCTCCGCGTCGTCCCGCTTCCAGCTCAGGAAGAGCTCCAGCGGGTTGAGCGATTCGGCCCCGAACACGGTCTTGGCCCTCATGCGCCACCTCTGCAGGTCGCCGTTCTGCCTGAAGCCGTCCGAACCCTCGCGACCGAACATGACGGTCGCATCCGCGCTGCCGATCCGGCGCGCGTGCTGGATCTGGAGCCCCTGCATGTTGAGGCGCTCTTCGGTGAAGCTCATCTCGCCGGGCGTATCGTATATGCCGTAGTAGCCGCGCACGACAGTCCGCGGACCGTCGATCGGCGGACGAGTGATCACGTTGACCACGCCGCCCATCGCATTGGTGCCGAAGAGCGTGGAATGCGGCCCCTTGACGATTTCGATGCGCTCCACATCGAGGATCGGAAGCATGCCGAAGTCGATGGCCGAACCCACGCCACCGAGGACGCGGTGTCCATCGACGAGCATCAGCACCCGGCTTCCCACCCCGCGCGCGATTCCGCTCGCCCCCCTTATGTCCATCTGGCCTGCGTTGAAGGTCACGCCCTGGGCGTAGGGAAGCGCCTCGTCGAGGCTGGTGACATCCCTGCGCCGCAGTTCGTCACCGCCGATGACCGCGACGCTCACGGGCGCCTCACCCGGCTGCGCATTGCCCCGGTTGGCCGTCACGGTGACTCCCGGCACTTCGAAGAGTGTCCTCTCCAGGCCGATCGTGAGCTGACTTGTGCTCACGGCGAGTGGATCAACGGGGTGCTCCAGCGTCCTGAACCCGGCCGCCACCACGACGAGGTGGAGGTGGTCGCCGAAATCGGGCAGCTCGAGCTCGAATCCACCGTCCTCGCGGGTGTAGGTGCGCAGCTGGGTGGACCGAACGAGCACCTGCGCGCGAGAAACCCCTTCGCCCGTTTCGGCGACCACCACGCGGCCCCGAAGCGTGGTCGTCGGCTGCCCGGACGTGGGCGACGGAACCAGAAACGCTACCGCCAACAGCGCGACCGCCGCCGTGCGGGGAGCCGCCCGTGTGGTGCCCCGGGAGGCCCCCCGGTGCACCCTCCACCGTAAGACCTGCCGGCCCATCGCTACTGCCGCTGCCACACGGTGGTCGACACGTTGAGCGGTGGTTCGGTCACCTCCACGGTCAGCACGTTATTGACGAACGTATACGTCCCTCTGGCCTGGACCAGGTTCCCGGCCTGCTCCCAGGTCCCGTCGCGTCGCACGGTGTAGCTGCCGGTATCGACGATGTCCGTGGTTCCCCCAAGGCCATCGGGGATGGTGATGTCCATCGTCATCGTGCCGGATGCCTCCTGCCCAACCGGCGGCGATTGCCGCAGTGTGAAGGTTCCGGTCGCATCAGGGGGCGTCATCACCGTGCCGCCGGTGACGATGGCCACGATGGATACCAGCGTGTACGTCCCGGAAAGGTCGGGCGGCGCGTCGTCAGGCTCGACCGGATCTTCCCCGTCCCCGCAACCCGCCGTCAACAACGCCGCCGCCAGGATCCACCCAAGCCATCCCACACTGCTCCTCGACCTCGGGAAAGTCACGGTTCCTTCTCCCGCACTGGTTCCGGAATCGCATGCGCAACGGGCCCGATCCCGGTGTGCCATACTTGGACAACCGGCAACTTCGGTGACAACGTAAGGTGCTGTCCAGCCTTCCACCAGACGGAAACGCAATCCCATGGCCAACAAAAAGCCGCCGCTGATCGACGGGACAAGCCCCCGAGGCTCCGCCGATCTCTTCGCGCGACTGGATGAGCTGGGCATCGCTCACAAGACGATGGATCACACGCCCGTGTACACGGTGGAGGAGGCCCGCCGACTCCGCGGCCGCGTCGAGGGAGCGCACTCGAAGAACCTTTTCGTGCGCGACAAGAAGGAGAACCACTGGCTGGTGTCGTGCCTGAGCGAGCGCAAGATCGATCTGAAGTGGCTGGCGAACGAACTCGGCACCAGGAGGCTCACCTTCTGCAGCGCTCGACGCCTGGCCGGTTACCTCGGGATCCGGCGCGGGGCCGTGTCCCCCTTTGCCGTGTTGAACGATGTAGGGCGGGTGGTGAAGGTGGCGCTCGACGCGGACCTGGTGAATGCGGAGCCACTCAACTTCCATCCACTGGACAACAGCAAGACCACGACGATATCAAAGGCCGGGCTGCTACGCTTTCTCGAAGCCGAGGCGCATGCGGCTCACGTCATTCGGTTTCCACGCGGGGTTGGAGCCGAACGAGCGGAGGTCAGCGAAACGCGGGGATGATGTCCTCGACCAGGACATCCATGGTGAGCCGCTCGTACAGGCCTGCGCCGCCGTCACTGCTCACCCGATACCAGTCGTTGGTGGCCACCACGACCAACCGCAGGTCCGGCACGACAACCACAAACTGTCCACCGTAGCCCCAGGCGAAATAGAGGGGCTCGGGAGCCCCCGGCGCGACCCACCAGAGATACCCGTAGGATGTGCCGCCGAGGGAGGAAATACCATCGAGCGAACCGGCTCCGATGCGCCAGCCCGCCCCATTCTCGGAGGAAATGTCGACCCAGTCCGCCGGCATGATCCGGCGTCCGCCGCTCGAGCCGCGCTGGAGGAAGAGTTGCCCGAATCTGGCAAGGTCGCGGGGACGCAGGTCGAGCCCCGCCCCGCCGTTATGGAAGCCCCCGCCCAGCGACTCCCAGCGGCTGCGGGAAATCCCCATCGGGTCGAAGAGTGCGAACTGGGCCAGCGTCGGCAACTGCATGGTCGTGGCCTGCTCCACAACCACGCCGAGGAGGTGGACCGCCGCCGAATTGTAGTTGAACCGGCTCCCCGGAGCAGCCACAAAGGGCTTGTCGAGGAGGAAGCCGAGATGGTCTCGCGAGCGGATCCACTCACTGTACGATCCGAACCCTCCCGACTCGTCCCACTCGAGGCCGCTGGTCATCGTCAACAGGTGACGGATGGTGATTGCCCTTTTCTCCGGGTCGAGGTCGGGCACGAGAGGACCGAGGTAGTCGGTCGCGGGATCGTCCAGGCTCCTGATGTCTCCCCGAGCCAGCGCTACGCCGGTCAGCGCGGACACCACGCTCTTCGTGACCGACCGGACATCGTGAAGATCGTCCGGACCACCGACGCCGAAATACTCCTCGACAACGAGGCGTCCGTCCTTGACCACGAGAAGACTGCGCATCCGATGGTTGGCGCGCGCGCGGTCGATACCACGTTCCACCAGGGCCGGCGAGCCTCCGGCGTCCGCGACGGCGGCCGTGCTCCACGGGAGCGCGAGATCGATATCGAGTGGCTGGTCGGCTTCGGGACCCGACGTGGTCTCCGTGCAGGCGCCCACGACAAGGGCTGCGGCCAGCAGGTGGGATCGTCGCGCGATGCGCAGCCGGAGGCTCGGAAATCGAGTCGTTGGGGGGCTGGGTGGCACCAGGATAAGGCTCCGTTGCCGTTGGAGTCCGTCTCTTGCGTTGGCAATCTGCAACAGAACCGTACCTCACGCCAGTCGCGACCAGACGGCAACTCCCCCGGCGAAAACCGCGTACGGATCGTATCTTGGACACTGGCAAGTGCCTGGCCGTTGCCCGAAAGACCGGGACCGGCACCAGCTTCAGTCCCCGCAACCAGAGGTGTTGAATGCTCACAAGACGTGTTTCGCTCGCCCTGACTTTCCTGGCGGTCTCGGCCGCCTGGAGCTGCGTGTCGCCCCAGGTGGCCAATCCCGACGAGCAGGTCGCCCAGGCGCTGGCAGCCGCCCCGGAGGACAAGGCCGATGGCGCCCGGATACTCGGTTACGCAACCGACGGCAGCGTCGTGGAGATTCGCGCGGGATCGAACGACTTCATCTGTCTGGCATCCAATCCGGCGAATGAGCGCTTTTCCAGTTCGTGTTACCATGGGTCGCTGGAGCCGTATTTTGCGCGGGGCCGTGAACTCACCGCGGAAGGTGTTTCCACAGCGGATCGCTACCGCATCCGCTTCGAGGAAATGGAGGCCGGCATCCTCGATATGCCGGTCATGTCGGCCACACAGTATGTCTTGGACGGCGAATGGGACTCGGAAACGGCGACAGCTACGGGGATGGTGCGCTGGGTGATCTACGTACCCGGGGGGACTCCAGAATCGACCGGTCTGTCCGTCGTGCCACAGGAAGGCGGTCCATGGATCATGGACCCGGGTACGCCCGGGGCTCACATCATGATTGTGCCGCCCCGCGGCGGATAGCCCGCTCGACCGGAGGGGGTGGCAGCGGAGGGTGAGACTCTCGGCGGGAACCGGATGCTAGGGAACATCTCCACGTTCGCCTTCACGGTGGCGGCGTATTCCCTTCACGTCCTCTTCGTGGTCTATGTTCTTCTGCGCCCGCGATCCAGGCAACAATCGTCGATGGCCTGGATTCTCTTCATCGTCGCGGTGCCCTTCGTGGGCATCGTGCTCTATCTCGTCGTGGGCGACATCCGGGCCGGAAGCCGGCGCAAGCGGCGCCACCGGAGGATCCAGGGAAATATCCGCGCGGTGCTCAAGCGCGTCTGGAGCGACACCAGTTCGAGCGCGATCGTTCCGTGGGGCACGGAGGCCATCGCCCGCCTCGCGCGCCTGGGAAGCAACACCCTGCCCCGTGACGGCAACCGGCTGCAGCTGCTGACAGGTGCCCAGGACTTCGTCGGGGCGCTGGTCAGCGACATCGACAACGCCCGCGAACATGTCCACCTGCTCTTCTATATCTATCTGGACGACAGGGTTGGACGCGCAGTCGGCGACGCACTCATCCGTGCAGAGGCCAGGGGGGTCGAATGCCGGCTCCTGGTCGACCACGTCGGATCGAGCGAGTTCCTGAAATCCGAACTCCGCAGGGAGCTGATGCGGGCCGGCGTACAGGTCGTTCGGGCGCTGCGGACCCACATCACCCAGATCGCCTCGATCCGGTTCGACATGCGCAATCACCGGAAGATCGCGGTGCTCGACGGCAGGGTGGGATATACCGGAAGCCACAACATCGCCGAGGAGGCGTTCCACCCCAAGCCGCGGTTCGCGCCCTGGGTGGACGCCACGCTGCGAATCGAAGGGCCCACCGTGCGGGATCTGCAGGCGCTCTTCATCGAGGACTGGTACATGGACAGCGCCGAGAACCTCGACCACCTGATCGCGGTGGAACCGGAGGAACACGAGGACGGCCGGATCGTGCAGATCGTCGGCACGGGAGTGAACTCGCAGAACGAGGCCCTTGTGCGGGTGATCCAGTCGGCGGTGCACATGGCCCGGGAGGAACTGATCCTGACGACGCCCTATTTCGTGCCCGACGAAGGCACCCTGGCCGCGATCACGACCGCGGCCGTCCGGGGCGTCCACACGATCATCGTGGTGCCCGCGCGAAACGATTCGCCGATCGTGGCGCTGGCAAGCCGCAGCTTCTACCAGCCCCTGCTCGAAGCGGGGGCCGAGATTCACGAGTACACGCGGGGGCTGCTGCACGCGAAGACGATCACCGTGGACCGGGATTTCGCAATGGTGAGCACGGCCAACCTCGACCGGCGCAGCTTCGAGATCAACTTCGAGATCAGCACGCTGGTGTACGACAGTGATTTCGCCTCTGAGCTGCGGCTTCTGCAGAAGCGCTACCTGGACGATTGCCGCCGGGTCGACCCGCGTGGCTGGGCGGCGCGCAGCTGGCCGCGCCGGCTTGTAGAGAACGTGGCCGGCCTGTTCAGCCCGCTGTTGTGACACCTCTTCGCGGCGACGATCCCGCCCCGCTGGTGGCGGCCGAATGGGCGCGGGCCCGACCCCCCACTCCACCACTCCCCCCCCGCCGCCCCCCCCCGCCCCCTCCC
>VXMI01000230.1 GCA_009841165.1 Gemmatimonadota bacterium
AACCGGACAGATGTTGTGCTACGAAACCGGACAATTCATGTGCTCCCAACACTGCCGGTCAATCTCGCCAACGCGAAGAAGATGGGTGTCCGCGACGAGGTGGCCGACTTCGTCCTGCCCTTCGGCGCCGTGGTGAACCTGGACGCGAGCGCGCTGGCCTACCTCGCGTACGGGCCGTTCGTCGTGAGCTACGTCTTCGGCATGGAGCTGAGCTGGGTGATGATGCTGGCCGCGTGGCCCGCCGTCGTCCTGTTCACGATCGCGGCGCCGGGGCTGCCGGCCGGGATGGGCACGGCGCTCTGGAGCGCCACGCTGTTCGCGAGCATCCTGGGTCTGGAGGGCCAGGCGCAGGGCGACTTCGTCGCGAGCTGGATCGCGCTCTCGGGCGGCATCCCCGACATGCTCCGCACGGCGACCAATTGTACCGGCGACGGCTACACCGCGATCATCTTTGATGGCCGGTTCGATGAGTACTTCGCGAGGGAACGTGGCTGACCTCTCCCCGGGCGCCCGCCGGCTCGTGCACGTCAACGGACGCGTTCAGTCGGGCGAGGCAGTCGTCGTCGTGACCGACCCCACGATGCGGCGCTACTCCGATGCCGTGGCGGCTGCCGCCCGCGACGCCGGGGCCGCGGTCACCGTCTGTATCATTTCGGTGCGAGACCAGGACGGGCAGGAGCCACCCCCGCCGGTGGCCCGCGCGATGTTGGAAGCCGACGTGATCTTCTCGCCAGTGCGCGTCTCGATCACTCACACGCGGGCGATGCGGGCCGCGCTGGACGCGGGTGCCCGCGTATGCATGATGACAGCCTATACCGACGCGATCATGACCAGCCCGGCGCTGCTCGACACCGACTTCGAGGCCCAGGCCGCGGTCTGTCGTCGTCTTGGAGCCGCATTCACCGCTGGCAATTCGGTGCGGCTGACCTCACCACGTGGCACCGACCTCCGCTTCGGGATCGAGGGCCGGGTGGGCCAATGTGCTGACCAACATTCCGGCGCCCGGCGAGCTTGCCCCCGTCCCCGACATCGAGGTCAACGTGGTGCCGGTCACCGGGTCGGCCGAAGGCACGATCATAGCCGACGCATCGGTGCCCTACCTGGGTATCGGGATCCTTGACGAGCCCATCATCTGCCGGGTGCGGGCTGGCTACATCGTGGAGATGACGGGTGGCGCCCAGGCCGACTTCCTGCGGGAGCACCTGGAGTATTTCGCCGACCCCCACTGCTTCAACGTCGCCGAACTGGGCGTGGGCCTGAATCCGAACGCCCGCCTCACCGGCGAGATGCTCGAGGACGAAGGCGTCCTGGGCACCATCCACATCGGAATCGGCACCAGCCACACGCTGGGCGGCGAGATCGTGGCGCCGACCCACTACGACCTGCTCATGTGGGCGCCGACGATTGTCGTCGACGGGCGGGTCGTGCAGCGGGACACGGAGGTGCTGGTGTGAAGGAGGGCGCGCGAATCCTCGTGCGGACGTGCGCCAACGTCCGGGCCGCCGAAGATGCGGTGATCGTGACCGATCCGGAGCGGATGCGCATCGCCGAAGCCGTCGCCGACGAGGCGCGCGAGGCCGGAGCCGTCGCGAGCATCCTGATCCCGCCCGAGCTGTCTATCGACAACGAGGAACCTGGTCCAGCCATCGCCGCGGCCCTGGCGGCTACCGACGTCGTCTTCCTCCCGGTGACCCTTGCCATGGCGCACACGCGAGCCGTGCGCGAGGCCGTCGGCGCGGGTGCCCGCGTGCTGTCGATGACCGCGTTCACTGAACGAATGATGCACGAAGGCGGACTCTTTACGGACTTCCGGGCGCGACAGCCGCTGTGCCGGGCGCTCGCGGCCAGGCTCACCGTCGGCACGCGGCTGCGGGTCACCAACCCCGCCGGCACCGACCTGAGCATGAGTCTCGCGGGCGTTACCGGGAACAGCCATGCCTGTCTGCTCGACGGCCCTGGCTTCACCGCGGTTCCCAACATCGAGGCCAATTGTGCGCCTGCCCAGGGAACCGCCGAGGGCGTATTCGTGTGCGACGGGAGCATCCCGTACTACGGCGTGGGTCCGGTCAGCCGCCCTGTCACCTTTCGCATCTCGGACGGCTTCGTCACGTGCATCGAGGGGGGTGACCAAGCCGACTTCCTTGCCGACCTGCTGGCCCGGCAAAACGACCGCTGGGTCTACAACATGGCCCAGTTCGCCTTCGGCCTGAATCCGGCCTGCACCGAGTTCACGGGCGAAATGCTCAACGACGAAGGCGTGAACGGCACGGTGCACATCGGGATCGGAACGTCCGCCAACCTGGGCGGCACCGTGTCCGCGAAGACGCACTTCGACGCCGTGGCACGGGCGCCTTCTGTTTGGATCGACGAGGAGATGGTGCTCCGCGAAGGCGAGATTCTCGTGGAGGGGTGAGTGCCCGGATTCCCACCGGCTTCAGCCGACTATTCATGCCCTGAATAGATCTACAGCGTTTTTTTCCGTGAAACACCGGGGTGGAGCCGGTAGGGGTTATGGCGTTCAGGCGGCGGGCTGCACCTGGACGTTGACGCCCAGCTTGTGGAGGCGTCGGAGAAGGTAGCGGGCCTGGCGCTCCTTGTCGCTACGCTGCAGGTGGTCCGGCCCGAGGTCTTCGTGGGTCGTGCCCCTGGAGAACATGTGCCAGATGGCGACGAGCAACGCGTGCTGAACGACGACGATCGCCTTCTTGGGCCCTCCACGCGACTTGTGCCGGTGGTAGAGGGCCCGGTAGTAGCTTCCCTTCGTCCGCACCGCGGCCCAAGCGACCTGTGACAACGCGGCTCGGAGCCACGGGTTGCCCCTGCCCGTCGACACCGGACTGCGCTTGCCGGCGCTCTCGTGGTTGCCGGGGCAGAGCCGGGCCCAGGAAGCGAAGTGTCCTGGCGTCGGGAACTTCGACATGTCGTCACCGGTCTCCGCCAGAATGGCCTCCGCCGACCTCCTCGCCACGCCCGGAATGGTCTCGAGGAGATCGAGAGCTGGCGAGAAAGGGCGCGTCACCTCTTCGATCCGAGCATCCAGCTTGCGGATTCGCTCCGTCAGATGGTCGATGGTGGCCAGCTGTTCGGAGAGCAGGAAGCGGTGATGGTCACGCAACAGTCCGGGGACGGCCTCGGCAAGTTCCTTCTGCTTGCGGCGAAGCGACCCGCGGGCCAGCCCGGCCAGAACCTGGGGATCCTTCTCTCCCCTGATCATGGCCTCGAGGATCAACCGGCCGGTGAGACCCATGATGTCGGTGACCACCGAGCCCAGCTTCACGTTCGCGAGCTCGAGCGTCTTGGCCACCCGGGTGACCTCCTTGCCGCGGTCCCGGGACAGCGCCTTGCGGCGGCGCGTCAGATCCCGCAGGTCCCGAAGGGGTGCGGGCGGAATGAAGCTTCCCCGGAGCAGCCCGTGTTCGAGAAGCTGCGCCAGCCACTCGCAGTCCTTCACGTCCGTCTTGCGCCCGGGCAGGTGCTTGACGTGGCGGGCGTTGACCAGCATCAGCTCGAAGCCGGGCTCCAGCACCGTGTAGACCGGCCGCCAGTACACCCCCGTCGACTCCATCGCCACCCGGGTCACGCCGTACCTGCCGAGCCAGTCGCGTAGCGCCTCGAGTCCCGCCATCGTCGTCTGGAACGTCCGGATCACCTTCTCTCGTTGACCCCCGGCGTCCAGGCCGGGAACGCGAACGCACGCCACCACCGTCTTCTTGTGCACGTCGAGGCCCGCACACCGTTCGTTTACCACGTCCATTTCCTGCCTCCTTCAGCCGCTGGGTTCATGGACGGGGGAAGGCGCTTATGCGATCTCGATTTTTCTGTCCGTGCTCGCGGCCCTCGCGGGTCGCGTCAACACTGTACGGTCCCTCGAAGCGCCTCAGGTCAGGTTCACCGCCGGGCTTGCCAGCACCACTAACGCGGACGACCTCTCCCCCGCTGGCAACATCGTTTCAGCCCCGCAGGGTGGCCAGATCCGGCGGCCATGACCTGTTCAGCTGAAACGTTCTTCGCGTCTCCCCCCCGCCAGCCGCTGACCACTGCCGCACGCCAATCCGGCCACGACGTGCCGTAGGCGCGCGTCGACTCAGCCCCGCAGGTGCTCGTTGAAGAACGCGATGGTCCGCTCCTGTGCAAGGCTGGCGGCTTCCTGGTCGTAGCGAGGGGTAGTGTCGTTGTGGAAGCCGTGGTTCGCGCCCTCATACATGTGGACCACGAAGTCCTTCCCGTTCGCCTCCAGCGCCTCCTGGTAGGCCGGGTAGCGAGCGTTGATCCGTTCGTCCAGCCCCGCGAGCTGGATCATGAGGGGCGCCTGTATCGAGGGCACGTCCTCCGGGGCCGCCGCCGACCCGTAGAACGGCACGCCGGCACCCAGATCCGGAAGCCGGACCGCGAGTTGATTCACCACTCCGCCGCCGTAGCAGAACCCGACGGCCCCGACTCGCCCGGTGGTCGTGTCGTGGTCCCGCAGGAACCGGAACGCGGCCACCCAGTCTTCCATCATCACGTCCCGGTCGAGCTGCCGCTGCATCACGCGGCCCTCGTCGTCATTGCCGGGATAGCCACCCAGGGGGGTGAGTGCGTCCGGCCCCAGCGCCACGAAGCCCGCGGCGGCGAACCTGCGGACCACGTCTTCGATGTACGGGTTCAAGCCGCGATTCTCGTGGATGACCAGGACCGCGGGCTCGGGCTCCGTCGCGCCGGCGGGCAGGGCCATGTAGCCACGCATGGTCCCCGAGCCGTCGGGCGAAGGGTAGGTGACGTACTCCTGCCGGATCCGGGCATCGTCGGTCGCCACCTGCCGCGCCCACGCGTAGTTCGGACGAAGAGCCTCGAGGACCGCTGCCGCAGCTGCGCCGCCGCCCAGGACCTTGCCGGCTCCTTCAAGGAAATCCCGACGTTGAATGTGCCCGTGTACGTAGCCATCGAAGAGGGCCAGTACCTCTTTGGGGAAATCGCTCGCCTGCTTTCGTTTGGTCACGGGTATCCTCCGCTGGTTAGTCGTGGCTCTCGTCGCCGAGACGCTGTGCGATCCGGTCAAGCTTGGGCCGGATGGATGACATCACCGCCGCAAACAACACAAGCGCCCACCCTGCCGAGAAGATCAGGTGGACTCCCACCAGTACCCTCGCGGCGACGGAGACCGGGGCAACGGTCGCGAAATCCTGGCCAAGGGCGGTGAAGAACGCGAAAGTCAGCCAATCGGTGATTCCTGTGCCGGCGCCGGCAAACGAGCCTGGACGAAAACGTTCCAGCGTCCCGTAGAACCCGGCGAACAGGGCGATGATCGTCAGATAGCCTACGGCAAACCCTCCGATCGGGACCCACATGACGCGCAGGTAGTCGGCAAGGCGAGCGTAAACTTGAAGCCGCGGTTGTAGCCAGGTTATCACGGCGTGGCCAAGAAGAAATGCGCCCGCCGGGAGCGCCACCAGCAAGACAGCCAGGACACCGGCGGCGATGAGCACGACGACCACCGCGGGCCCATTGACCTCGGACGCAAACAGAACGCCCATCACGACCAGTGTTGCAACCGCGCCCAGCACCAGAAGCCGGGAAGGACGGGCGTCTTGCCAACCCTCCCGGCGGCGGCTGAGGAAGCCGACCATCAGCGCGGTCCAAGGCGCCAACAGGAGAGGCTGAATCAGTATCACAATCGGTATCACCAAGGTGCGAAAGGAGGTGACCAACACATAGGGAAGGAGCCCCAGGGCGAGTAGCACGGACATGATGAACGTTTCGCGCCCCAGGTCGCGATACCCCACAAGCGATGGCCCGCGGATCCCACTTACGAGGCCGACTGCCAAGGCGAGCGTGGTCGGGATGATCAATCCCCATCGGTCGCCAGATAGCCCCCCGGCAGCAAACACTGCGGTGATCCCCACCATTGAGCCAATCAGGATGCCGGTCCACGGGCCACCTAGCGAGCGTCCCCGGAGGCCGACGCCCGTCCCGATCGCAATCCCGCAACCCGCTCCTATCAGGACATCGGTGTGAACCCCGGTAAACGCATATCCGAAGGACACGACAACCAGTGTAACGCCGGCCGTGATACGGACAGCCAACCAGGTCAGGGGTTTCGGCATTCGCTGCACTTCATAGCGTCGGTCATGAGGGTGGGCGTCCATTTAGCGGATGAGACAACGCCGCGCAAGTCAGACAAGAGTTGGCGGATGGTCACGACGCCGAGGCGCGTCAGTTTCAACACCTTGTGAGAAGGTACGGACTAGAGTAGCATTCGTGTGCTACACGAAGGAGGCCACCAATGGTTCGAAATGTCAAACTGCGGCGCATGGGTGGGTCTGTTGGGGCTACGCTGCCAAAGGAAATGGCGGAACGCCTTCACCTGGCGGCTGGCGACGAAGTGTTGGCCGTCGAGACGGCACACGGGATCCTTTTGAGCCCCTACGATCTCGATGTAGTGGAAGGGCTGGCGATAGCAGCCGAGGCTCAGAAACGCTATCGGGGAGCACTTAGGGAACTGGCCGGGTGACGCCGCAGGAACCGAGGTGGCTTTCCCCGCTGGTCGTCGAGGCGGTCCATCTCGACCAGGTCCGCGAACACGGTGGTCTGATCGGCATTCGAGACGAGAACGCCCTCGAGTCGGGTCTGGCGCGTGCAAGGCAAAGATGGAGCTATGAACCCGACTCGGATCTGTCGCGTCTAGCCGCTGGCTATGCCTTCGGGATTTGCACCAATCACCCTTTCCGTGACGGCAACAAGCGCATCTCATTCCTGGCAGCGGTTGTCTTCCTGGGCCTCAACGGTTGTGACCTTGTGGCTTCCGATGAGGAAGTGGTCGAGAAGATGACGGCCGTCGCATCCGGCTGGCTCGGCGAGGAAGAAATCGCTGACTGGATACGCTCGCGAATCGAGCCTCGCGCAGCTGTCTGACTGGGCCGCCAGCCCCGGCCAGCTACCGTAGCCGAACGGCGGGTCCCCCGGAGCGCCCAGCGTCGTCGGCTCCCTGTACAAACTCTCGTCGGGAAAGTGACATTGTTATGCATCCCTTGCTTGGCACCCTCGGGTTTGCCACGAACGTAACGCCCGCCACGGTCATGCGAACATTGAACCTCGAAGGGAGTCATCGGCCTCAGCCGTGGTTCCCCGGTACCGCAACCATCCTCATGCTTGCCGTCACCGGGTGCGGAGAATCGGTCACCGATCCCGGCGCCGACGAAATCACCGAGCTTCCGCGCGCCTTGACCGCGGCGGAGGGCGAGATCATCGGGGCGAGCAACCGGTTCACCTTCGATCTGCTCGGCCAGGCCAACCGCCCCGGCGAGAACCTCTTCCTGTCGCCGCTCTCGGCGTCGATGGCGCTTGGAATGACCCTGAACGGCGCGGCGGGGGAGACCTGGAATCAGATGCGCGGCGTCCTCGGGTTCGGTAACCTGACGCAGGAAGAGATCAACGCCTCCTACGAGTCCCTGATCGACCTCCTGGTCGGTCTCGATCCCGCCGTGGAGACCGCGATCGGCAACTCCGTGTGGACCCGGCAGGGCTTCCCGGTGCATGCGGACTTCCTGGACTCCGTGCGAGAAACGTTTGGTGCCGAGGTCGCGGAACTCGATTTCGCGAATCCTGCCGCGTCCGCGCGGATCAACGAGTGGGTCAAGGCCGCGACAAACGGTCGCATCGAGGACATCGTCCCCGCGGTGATTCCCGTCAGCGTCGTCATGTACCTGATCAACACCATCTACTTCAAGGGCTCGTGGACCTATCGGTTCGATCCGTCCGAAACTCGACGCGAGCGCTTCCATCTCGACGACGGTTCCACTCGGACCGTGCCACTGATGACCTTCCGGAGAGAACTCCCGTATCAGGAGAACGGCCGGTTTCAGGCGGTGGACCTTCCGTACGGGGGCCGTGCGTTCTCTATGACCGTGCTCCTGCCAAGGCCAGGCGTGACCGTGGACTCCCTCGCGGCGTCGCTCGACGCAGCCGAATGGGAGGCCATCGCCGGCGGCTTCAGCGATACCGAACTGCTGCTGTACCTACCGCGCTTTCGGCTGCCCTACGAGCGCAAGCTCAACGACGACCTTGCCGCCCTGGGCATGGTCGACGCATTCGACCGGCGGGCCGACTTCACCAGACTCTCTCCCGTCACCGGTCTGTTCATCTCCGAGGTCAGGCAGAAGTCCTGGGTGGAAGTCAACGAGGAGGGCACGGAGGCGGCCGCCGCAACCGTGGTCGAGATACGCGAATCCTCCGCCGGCCCGGTCGTGCGCGCGGACCGCCCCTTCCTCTTCTTCATCCGGGAGCGCCTTTCCGGCACCATACTCTTTGCCGGCAAGCTCGCGAGCCCACCGGCGGCGAGCCCGGGAATGTGACACGCGCTCGGTTTCGGCACCTACAATACTAAATCAATTTGTTTAGTATTGTCGGCTTGTTCGTCCAGATCCACCAATGGCGCCGAGTATTCGCCGGAGAAGCACGCCGTGCAGAACGGCGCACGCTCCGCGACCGCGCTTTCCATGCCGTCCAGCGACAGGTAACCCAGCGAGTCCACCCCTATCGCGGCCGCAATGTCGTCCACGCTCCTCCGGGACCCCATCAGCTCTTCCTTCGACGGCATGTCGATCCCGTAGTAGCAGGGATAGCGCACCGGGGGGCTGGCGACCCGGAAGTGCACCTCGGCCGCCCCCGCCCCGCGGATGAACTTGACCAGGCTGGTCGAAGTCGTGCCCCGCACGATCGAGTCGTCCACCACGACCACGCGCTGGCCCTCCAGCACCTCGCGCACGGGGTTGTACTTCACCCGCGCCCCGAAGTCGCGGTCGGCCTGCGACGGCCGGATGAACGTGCGGCCCACGTAGTGATTGCGCAGCAGGCCGAGTTCGTAGGGAATCCCGCTCTGCTCGCTGTACCCGAGCGCCGCCGAGTTGGCGCTGTCCGGCACGGCGATCACGCAATCCGCGGTGACCGGGTGCTCTCGCGCGAGCTGCCGCCCGAAGGCGCGCCGGGCCCGGTCCACGCTGATCCCCCACAGGTTCGAATCGGGCCGGGCGAAGTAGACAAGCTCGAAGATGCAGGGCGCGGGGGTCTGCGGGTGCAGACCCGGGAGGCTCTCGACCTCGCCTCCACGGAAGCGCACCAGCTCGCCCGGCTCGATGTCCCGGACGTAGGTCGCGCCCATGAGGTCGAGGGCGCAGGTCTCGCTGGTCACGATGTGTCCGCCGTCCAGCTCGCCCATCACCAGCGGCCTGAACCCTCGCGGATCGCGCACCGCGTACATCGTCTCGCCGACGGTCAGCACGAGCGAATAGGCGCCTTCGAGAAAGCTGAGCGCGTCGCGCAGTTGCGCCTGCACCAGTCGGTGCCGCGACCGTGCCACGAGGTGCACGATGACCTCGGAGTCGGAAGTGCTCTGGAAGATCGCGCCTTCCCGGACGAGCTGGCGCTTCACCATGCGCGCGTTGGTCAGGTTGCCGTTGTGCACGATCGCGAGATCACCCTCGGCGTAGCGCACCACGATTGGCTGGGCGTTGACGCGCTGGCCGCCGCCCGCCGTCGAGTAGCGCACATGACCCAGTGCGGTATTGCCGGGAAGCGACGCGATCCGCTTCGCGTCGAAGACGTCGGAGACCAGGCCGAGCTCCTTGTACACCCGCGTGCGGCCGTTGTTGGCCGCGCAGATGCCCGCCGCCTCCTGGCCGCGATGCTGCAGGGCATACAGCGCCAGGAAGGCGAGTTCCGAGGCGTTTTCGATCCCGCAGATCCCGACGATGCCGCATTCCTCGCGCGGACGGTCGTCGAGGAGCGGCAGGTGAATGTCGGTCGGAGCGCGGCGTCGCATTATCCCGCCTCGTTCATGATCCCCGGAATGGCGCCGAAGTACCGCTCCCGCAGCACGTCGAGTTCGAGTCGCAGGGCGGACGATACGGTTTCGATCCTAAGCGCCGAGCCGGCTCCCGTCACGGTTCCGATGCGCGTGCAGGGCACCCCGAAATCCACCGCGAGCCGGCGCACCTGCTCCTCGTCGCCGGGCGCGCAACTGACCACGACACGCCCCTGGTCCTCGCCGAAGAGCAGCGCGGTGTCGGGAAGCGCGTCCTCGAAGCGCACCGCCGCACCCACTCCGCCGCCCTTGCGCGGCCTGCCCAGACAGGACTCGGTCAGAGTCGCCGCGAGCCCGCCGCTGGCCACATCGTGGGCCGAGCTCAGCACCCGCGACGCCGCCATCGCCAACACGCAGCGCTGGAGCGTGCGTTCGGCGGCCAGATCCACGCCGGGCGGCTCGCCCGCGACCAGGTCGTGCACCGCGTACAGGTACTCGGAGCCGCCCAGTTCGCCGGTGTTGGTGCCGAGCAGGAAGATCGCGTCGCCGGCGTCGCGGAAGGCGTGCCGCACGATCGTGTCCAGGTTGCCGATGACGCCGATCATCCCGATGACGGGCGTCGGGTAGACGGCCTTCCCGTCGGTCTCGTTGTAGAACGACACGTTGCCGCCGGTGACCGGGGTCTCGAAGTGGGCGCTGGCGTCGCGCATCCCCAGCACCGCCTCGCGGAACTGGTACATGATGTGGGTCTTGAGCGGGCTGCCGAAGTTGAGGCAGTTGGTGATCGCCATCGGCACCGCGCCCGTGCACGCGACATTGCGCGCCGCCTCGGCCACCGCGCCCATGGCGCCCGCGCGCGGGTTCAGATACGTGTGGCGGCCGTTGCAGTCCGTGGACGCCGCGACCCCGCGGTTGGTGCCCGGGATCCGGATCACGCCCGCGTCGCCGCCCGGGCGCTCGATCGAGTTGGCCCGCACGGTGGTGTCGTACTGCTCGTACACCCACTGCTTCGAGGCCACGTTGGGCGATCCCACGACGCGCAGGAAAGCGTCCCGCAGGCCCGCGGGCGGCTCCGCATACGGCGAGATGTCCATCGTGCGGAGCGCGTGCACCTCGTCGCCCTCCTCGCCCGGCCGCTCATACGTCGGGCAGCCTTCGGTCAGGGGCAGGGCGGGGATGTCCGCGACCACGACGCCATCCTCGAGAACGCGAAACGCCCCGCTGGCCGTGACGCGCCCGATCGTCGCCGCTTCCAGCTCCCACTTCTCCAGGATCTCGCGGACGGCGTCCTCCCGGCCGGCCGCGGCGACCACGAGCATCCTCTCCTGCGACTCCGAAAGCAGGATCTCGTACGGCGTCATCCCGTCCTCGCGGACCGGCACCAGCGCCACATCCATCTCCACGCCGGTCCCGGAGCGCCCCGCCATCTCGGAACCGCTCGACGTCAGCCCCGCGGCCCCCATGTCCTGAATGCCCACGATGTGGCCGCTGGCGATCAGCTCGAGCGACGCCTCGAGGAGCAGCTTCTCGGTGAACGGGTCGCCCACCTGGACCTGCGGGCGGCTGGCTTCGTCGTCGCCCTCGGACAGCTCCTCAGACGCGAAGGTGGCGCCGTGGATCCCGTCGCGGCCGGTGCGCGCTCCCACCGCCATCAGCGTATTGCCGACCCCCTCGGCCGTGCCCCGGATCAGGTCCTCCGTGCGCATCAGACCCAGGCACATGGCGTTGACGATCGGGTTCTCTTCGTAGCCACGGTCGAAGTACACCTCGCCGCCGGTGGACGGGATGCCGACGCAGTTGCCGTAGTCCCCGATCCCCTTGACGACGCCGCCGAAGAGGTAGCGCACGCGGGGGCGGTCCAGGTCGCCGAAGTGGAGCGAGTTGAGGGTCGCGACCGGGCGCGCGCCCATGGTGAAGACGTCGCGCAGGATGCCGCCGATCCCCGTCGCCGCGCCCTGGTAGGGCTCGACCGCGGAGGGGTGGTTGTGGGACTCGATCTTGAAGGCGAGAGCGTAGCCTTCGCCGACATCGATCACGCCGGCGTTTTCGCCCGGGCCCTGGATGACCCAAGGGGCCTTCGTCGGCAGCAGCCGCAAGAGCCGCTTCGAGTTCTTGTAGCCGCAGTGCTCGGACCACATCGCCGAGAACACGCCCAGTTCAGTGAAGGTGGGGTCGCGGCCGAGAATGCGCTGGATCTGTGCGAACTCGTCCGGCGAGAGGCCGTGTTCGTCGACCAGTTCGGGCGTGATCGGCGGGTCGCCGGGGCGCGGGGCGACGCCGTTTCCGGTGCTCATCACGCGACCTCCGCGCGCGCCAGGGCGCCGACCAGCGACGTGAACAGGGGCAGCCCGTCCACCGAGCCGAGCACGGCTTCGATGGCACGGTCCGGGTGGGGCATCATGCCGAGCACGTTGCCCTGCGCGTTGGCGATGCCCGCGATGTTGTTCAGCGAGCCGTTCGGATTGGCTTCTTGCGTCACGGACCCGTCGGCGTCGCAGTAGCGGAACACGACGCGGCCCTCCGCCTCCAGCGCGGCCAGCGTGTCCGGATCCGCGTAGTAGTTGCCGTCGGCGTGGGAGAGCGGCATGCCGATGACCTGACCGACGCGGTAGTCGCCGGTGTACGGAGTGTCGGCGCGCTCGACGCGCATGAAGCAGTCGTGCGACTGGAAGCGGAGCGAACGGTTGCGAAGCAGCGCGCCGGGCAGCAGTCCCGCCTCGCAGAGCACCTGGAATCCGTTGCAGATACCGACCACCAGGCCGCCGCCGCGCCCGAAGTCGATCACGGCGTCCATGATCGGGCTGAAGCGGGCGATCGCACCGGGCCGCAGGTAGTCGCCGTGCGCGAATCCGCCGGGCACGATCACGGCGTCCGAGTCACCGAGCGAGACTTCGCGGTGCCAGACGTAGCGTGCCGACCCGCCCGCCAGTTCGACGGAGCGGACGCAGTCTTGGTCGCAGTTCGAGCCGGGGAAGGTGATGACCGCGACGTTCATGAGCCCGCTCCACTCGCGGCCGCCGTCACGCGGAAGTCCTCGGTGACCGGGTTGGCGAGCAGCTTGCGGCACATCTCCTCTACGCGCTCGGCCGCCGCTTCTGAAGTCGCGGCGCTCACCTCCAGGTAGATCGCCTTGCCGACGCGCACGTCGTCGACGGCGTCATACCCCAGCGACGAAAGGGCGTGATGAATCGCCTTGCCCTGCGGATCCAGCAGGCCGGGCCGGGGCGTGACCAGGACCTCCACTGTGAATCGGCTCAAGAGCGCTTCTCCTTCCATTCAATGATATCGGTTTCGGGGGTGCCGGATGTGCGGCGGTCGTCTTCGGCCGTTTCGGGCTCGTGGGTCAGTTCCTGGTAGTCGACCTCGCGGGGCTCGACATCCGAGTCCGCGTCGTCCGGCTCCTCGTCCAGGAGGGGGTCCCGCTCGGGCAGCCTCTGCAGCAGCCCGAGGAAGACCGATCTCAGCAGACCCCACAGCGCATAGCCGACGATGGCCGGGAAGAACCAGTAGTACGGGACCGTGACGGCGAGCCCCAGACAGGCCAGGAGCAGCGCCGTCCTGACGATCCCGCGCCGGGTCCGGAAGTCCAGCGGGGGCAGCTTGGCGTACGGGATGTGGCTCACCATGAGGATCGAGACCAGTACGGTCGTGATCACCATGATCTGCGGCCAGGGGAGGCCGGCAAGGTACTGCTGAAAGAGCGGTGTGGTGGTGAAGGGGTAGTGCGTGGCCAGAATCAGACCGGCCGCGGGCGACGGCAAGCCGTGAAAGTGCGTGCGTGCCTCGCCGCCCTGTTCGACGTTGAAGCGCGCCAGCCTGAGCACGGCGACCGAGACGTAAGCGAAACCGATCAGCCAGCTCCAGTCGGATTCCGGGAAGTACAGCAGAACCAGGATCAGCGCCGGCGCGACCCCGAAGGAAACCGCGTCGGTGAGCGAATCCAACTCGGCCCCGAAGGCCGATCCCGTGCGCGTGACGCGCGCCACCCTGCCGTCGAAGTAGTCCAGGACCCACGCGATGATGATGCACCACGACGCCCAGATGAAGTCGCCCCGAAAGGCCGCGACGATGGCGTAGAAGCCGAAGAAGAGGTTGCCCAGCGTAAACGCCGAGGGCAGGATGATCACTCCGCGCCTCAGGTTGCCGCGCGGGCGTTCCCGCAGTCCGCGCCAGCGTCGAGCGCCGCGGTTGCGAGGCGTCATGACGGCTCCTCCGATGGAACCATCCGCGCGACGGGGGTCTCGCCCCCCCGCACCACGTCTCCCGGCGCGACGGTGACCGGCCAGTCCGGCGGCAGGAAAAGGTCCACCCGCGAGCCGAAGCGGATCAGGCCGATGCGGTCTCCCCTGGCCACCCGGTCCCCCTCGCGGGGGTACGTCACGATCCTCCGCGCCACCAGCCCCGCGATCTGCCGCACCAGAACCGGTCCGCCCCTGGTCTGGATCCCGAGCGAAGCACGCTCATTGTTGCTGCTCGCCTCCTCCCGCCACGCCGCCAGATACTGGCCCGCCCGGTAGGAATAGTGGTCGACGCCCCCCGCAACGGGCGCCCGCTGCACGTGCACATTGAACACGCTCAGAAAGATTGTCACCCGCGTCGCTGTCCCGCCCATGAAGTCCTCGCCCGCAACCGGGCCCACGCTCATGACCCTGCCGTCCGCCGGCGATACCACGACATCCTCGCCTGGCGGGGCTGTCCGCTCGGGATCGCGGAAGAAGTAGAGGACGAAGAGAGCGACGATCCCGAACACGGCCGGCGCCACCGTACGGACGCCCCAGCCCCCGTGCCGCGCCCAGAGGAGGGTGCCGATGGCCAGCACGACGCAGACCACCACGAATGGCATCCCTTCCCGCGCGATGGGGATCCTCACGGCGCGATCGCCTCCCGCACCGCCGCCGTGAACCGCGGCGGCCCGTAGTCGTCCAGTGCCACGCCGGTGAGCCGCTCGAAGACCCCGCGATACCGCTCCTCCGTGGCGGCCACCACGCTGCCGGGCAGCGGCGGCGGCGGGTACCGCTTCGGCCATTCGGAGAGGCCGTTCAGGTAGTCGCGCAGCGGCTGCTTGTCGAGCGATGGCTGCCCCCGGCCCGTGCGGTAGTGCTCCCGCGGCCAGAAACGCGACGAGTCGGGGGTGAGCACCTCGTCGATCAGGAGCAGTTCGCCCTGGGGCGAGATCCCGAACTCGAACTTGGTGTCGGCCAGGATGATTCCCCTCTCCGCGGCGGCCGCGCGGCCGCGCTCGTAGATGTCGATCGATCGGTCGCGCAGACGGTGCGCAAGCTCGGCACCCAGAAGGTCGATCACCGCGCCGAAAGTGATGTTCTCGTCATGGCCCTCCTGCGCCTTGGTCGCTGGCGAGAAGATGGCCGGGACGAGCGCGTCGCTCTCGACCAGCCCCTCCCCGAGCGGCTCCCCGGCCAGCGTCCCCGACTCACGGTACTCCTTCCATGCGGACCCGGACAGGTAGCCCCGCACCACGCACTCGACCGGAACGGGCCGGGTCCGGCGGACCAGGCTGGCGCGGCCTGCCCATTCGGCCTCGCACCCGGCCAGCGCGGGCACGGCCGCCCGGATCTCGTCGGTGCGCACCGCGATCAGGTGGTGGGGGATGTCACGCAGGACCGTGCTCAGCCACCACGCGGTGATCTGCGTCAGCACGGCGCCCTTGCCGGGAACGGGCTCGTCCATGACCACGTCGAAGGCGCTGACCCGGTCGCTGGCGACGAGGAGCAGGCGGTCGCCGTCGCCGCCGTCCTCTCCGGGAACCTCGTACACATCCCGGACCTTCCCGCGAAGCAGCAGCGGCAGCGGAATCACACCCGCACCTCGCCGGCGTGCAGCGTCGTGTCGCCGTAGCGCGCAAGGGTCGGTTCCACATTACCGCGCAGGAACTCGTCCACCTGCTCGGGGGCTCGCCCGACCAGCTTCTCCGGGCGCGCCATCTCTTCGAGCGCCTCGGCGCTAACCCCGAGGGACTCGTCGGCCGCAATGCTGGCGAAGAGATCGCCCTCCTCCCCCTCGGTCATGCGGCGGGCGGCTTCTAGCGTGTGGCTCCGGATGCGCTCGTGCGCCTCCTGTCGGTCGCCGCCCCCGGCGGCCGCGTCCATCATCACCGACTCCATGACCATGAACGGCAGGTGCAGGCGCAGGTTCGCCGCGACGACTCCGGCGTTGACGCGCAGCCCGGACGCGACGTTCCCGGCCAGGATCAGCAGCGCGTCCGTCGCCATGTAGGCATCGGGGATCGCGAACCGCTTGTTGGCCGAGTCGTCCAGCGTGCGTTCCAGCCACTGGGTTGCGGCGGTGTGCGCGGGGTCGGCGGCCAGCGCGATCACGTGGCGCGCCACCGCGCAGATCCGCTCCGAGCGCATGGGGTTGCGCTTGTACGGCATCGCGGACGAGCCCACCTGCTCGCTCTCGAAGGGCTCCTCGAGTTCGCGCAGGTGCGAGAGGAGGCGGATGTCGTGCGCCATCTTCGATGCCGAGGCCGCGACGCCGGCCAGGGTGGCGAGGAACGCCTGGTCGACCTTGCGCGGATAGGTCTGGCCCGTGACGGGGTATGCGCCCTCGAAGCCGAGGCGGCGGCACACGGCGCGCTCCAGGGCGTCGACCTTGTCGTGGTCGCCGCCGAAGAGTTGCAGGAACGAGGCCTGGGTCCCGGTGGTGCCGCGCACGCCGCGTAGCCGGAGCGACGCCAGCCGGTGCTCGATCTCCTCCAGGTCGAGGAGGAAGTCCTGGATCCAGAGGGTGGCCCGCTTGCCCACGGTGGTCGGCTGGGCCGGCTGGAAGTGGGTGTAGGCAAGGGTGGGGAGGCCGCGGTGCTCACGGGCGAAGCGGGCGAGCGCGCGGACGGCGGCGACGATCCGGTCCCGCACCAGCGTCATGGCCTCGCGGTGCTGGATCAGGTCGGTGTTGTCGCCGACGAACGCGCTGGTCGCGCCGAGGTGCAGGATGCCGCGCGCCGCCGGTGCCACGTCGCCGAAGGCGTGGATGTGCGCCATGACGTCGTGCCGGAAGCGCCGCTCGTAGCCGGCGGCGGCCTCCAGGTCGATGTCGTCGAGGCCGTCGCGCATCTGCCGGATGGCCTCGGGCGGAATGTCGAGCCCGAGGTCGCGCTGCGCCTCGGCAAGTGCGAGCCACAGCCGGCGCCAGGTGCCGAAGCGGAAGCCCGGGGCGAAGACGCGCTCCATCTCCCGGGAGACGTACCGGCCCGAGAGCGGGTGCGTGTAGCGGTCGCCGGGTGAGGTGTCCACCCTCAGGACGCCCACTCCAGCAGCCCCGTGCGAACCACGCGCCCGTTGCGTTCGAAGACCAGGACGAACGGCCGCCCGCTCTGCTGGGTCCGGCGCAGCGCGTCCGCAGCGTCGCGTGCCGTGCGCAGCCGCGCGTTGTTGACCGCGAGGAGCACGTCGCCGCGGGCGAGACCGGTGCGGCGCACCAGCAGATCCGAGATCTCGACCACCAGCGCGCCTTCCGACGCGGCCAGACCCCGTTCGGCCCGGATGCCGGGAGTGACCGTGACGACCTCGAGATCGCGCAGCAGCTCGACGCGTTCGGCGCTCACGGAGGGCAGGGACGCGGCCTCGACGAGCACGGCGTCCATGCCCTCGACCGCCAGTTCGATCCGGTCGCCTGCCCGCAGTTCGAGAAGCGCCGCCGCGTAGTCGAGGGGAGTTGCCATTCGGGTGCCGCCCGCGCTGACGAGCCGCGCACCGGGCCTGATCCCGGCTTCGCCCGCCGGAGATCCGGGAGTGACCCGCGCTACCCGCACCCCCCGCGAGCGGCCGAAGTCGTCGGCCTCCACCGCGTCCACGTCGAGCCCCAGCCAGGCGCGGCGCACCTCGCCGTGGCGCACCAGGTCGGACGCGATCCGAAGCGCACGGTCGATCGGGATCGCGAAGCCCAACCCTTCGCTGCCGCCCGAGCGCGAAAGGATCGAGGCGTTGATGCCGATCACCTGCCCGAGCGCGTTGACAAGCGGGCCGCCCGAGTTGCCCGGGTTGATGGAGGCGTCGGTCTGAATCATGCCGAGGTGGAAGCCCTCGTCGTCATCGCCGGGGACGATGTGGCGCCCCAGCGCGCTCACCACGCCGGCCGTGACGGTGGGTTCGGGGTTCGAGATCAGTCCGCCAAAGGGGTTCCCGATCGCGACCGTCCACTCGCCGATCATCAGGTCCCTCGCCGTGCCGAGGGGGGCGACGGGGACGTCGGAGGCGTTCTGGAGGGAGAGGACGGCGATGTCGGTCGCCGGATCGGACCCGACCAGCCGGGCGTTGAAATCGCGCGCGTCAGGGAGGGTGACGAGGATCTCGGTCGCGCCGTCGACGACGTGGTGATTGGTGAGAACCGTGCCCCCGTCGTCGATGATGACGCCCGAGCCGAGTCCCTGCGTCTCGCGGAAGGGCAGATAGTAGTCGTCGAAGAAGCTCCGGCGGCGGACCCGCTCCCGGCGGCGGACCGCGATGGTGACCACCGCAGGCGCCACCGTCTGCGCCGCCCGGACGATCGCCGTGGTGCGGCTCTGGGAGATGGACTGCGCGGTTGCGGCTGGCGGCACGGCCCCGTCTCTGGGCATCAGCTCACACCCGCCCGTCGCGAGCCCGATGGACCCCGCCAGCAGTGCGAGTGCGATTGGGGTCCTGAAGAATGTCAACTGGACATTACAGATTGTCATGTTATGGTTACGTTTTCGAAAGGTGGGGCGAAGCGTCCAGGCCGGATGCATCGCCGCTCGAATGCCGCGGGGGTTTTGTCCACGGGCTGCAAGATGTGGCGTAGTCCACCCTGGTGAGCAAGAGTCCGTCGGGTGGTGCCGGGGGCGACGTCGTCAGGCCGTGTTGCTTCGCGTCACCTTGCAGCATGAGGACCATTTCCGATTCGTCACGGCGGCCAAGGGCCATGTCCACCATCGTACCGACCAAATATCGCACCATCCGGTGTAGGAAGCGGTTGGCGGAGATTTCGAAGACCGCTCCGAGGTCCTCCCAGCGGCGCCAGCGTGCATGCGTGACACGGCACGCATACCCCCGTTGCGGCTGGCCGGACTTGGCGAACGAACGGAACTCGTGCTCACCGGCAAGGTGGTGGGCCGCGCGGGACGCGGCTTCCAGGTCGATCGGGCGGCAGAGCGGCCAGCACCACCTTCGATGGAACGGGGACGCAACCTCGGGGGCGGTCCCCACGCGGTAGGAGTAGCTGCGCTCGACCGCGTCGCGCCGGGGGTGGAAGCCGTCGTGAACCGCCACGGCCTCTCTGACCCAGACGGCGTCGGGGAGCAGCGCGTTCAGCGAGCGAAGGAGAGCCTGAGCCGTCCAGGGCGCGGGCATCGTGACCGCGGCCACCTGCCCCGTCGCGTGGACCCCCGTGTCGGTACGTCCCGATCCGACGACCGGGCGACGCTCCCCCGTCAGCTGCGCGATCGCAGCCTCGATCTCCCCCTGGACGGTGGATGCGCCCGGTTGGCTCTGCCATCCCCGGAAGGAAGAGCCGTCGTAGTGGAGAATCAGTTTGAAGCGGGTCTCTCGGTCGCCCATTCTCCCGCCGGGACGTGCCGGGCGCTCCGGAATGTCGGCCGAGTCTTCGGGAACGCCGGCGTGTCGTAAAGGGAAAAGCTACCCGGGGACGCGCGCGAGTCAACCTTCGGGTGGTGGGCGGGTGTGGACTGGCGACCGGAAAGCGCACGGAGATAGGTTTGCGCGGCCTTTTCCTCCAAACCCCACAGGATTCCCTCTTGAGACTGAACCTGCACGCCGTGGCGGTCGCGGTCCTCCTTGTCCTCGGCGCGGCAGCACCCCTCGCCGCACAAAACGGCCGGAGCGGGCGCACCGTTGCGGCTTCGCGCGTCGAAGTGGCGCCGGTCCTGGACGGAGTCCTCGATGAGGCGGTCTGGAATGCGGCCGAAGTCATCGACGCATTCGTTCAACAGGAGCCGGACGAGGGCGCTCCGGCCTCCGAACGCACCGAGGCGAGGATCCTCTACGACGGCGAGAACCTCTACATCGGGGTCCGGGCGTTCGACTCGGAGCCGGACGGGGTCATCGCGACCGAGATGCGGCGGGACTCGGACCGCATCCTGGACGAGGACAACTTCCAGATCATCCTCGACACCTTCAGAGACTACCGCTCCGCCTACATGTTCGTCACCACACCGCTGGGCGCGAAGCTGGAGCAGCAGGTCTTCGAGGAGGGCGAGGGCAGCGGCCGGCGGGGCTTCGGGGTTGCGACCAACATCAACAAGGATTGGGACGGGGTCTGGCACGTCAGCGCGAGCCGAACGGACGACGGCTGGACCGCTGAGATCGCGATCCCGATGGTCACCCTGCGCTTCCCCGACCAGGAGCGGCAGGAATGGGGCATCAACTTCATGCGCAACATCCGCCGCAAGAACGAACAGGCGTTCTGGGCGGGAATCCCGAAGCCCTACACGCTCACGCGCGTCAGCCTGGCCGGGAACCTCACCGGCCTGGAGTCGCTCAACCGCGGCATGGACCTGCGCGTCAAGCCTTTCGTCTCCGGAGGCGCGACCCGCGTATCGGATGCCGGCCTCGTCGAGAACGACGGGCAACGCGAAATCGGCTTCGACATCAAGTACGGCGTTTCGGCCGGACTGAACCTGGATCTCACCTGGAACACCGACTTCGCCCAGGCGGAGGTCGACGACGAGCAGGTCAATCTCACCCGCTTCGCGCTCTTCTACCCGGAGAAGCGCGACTTCTTCCTGGAGAACTCCGGGCAGTTCAACGTCGGCACCAACAGCGCCGTCCAGCGCGTGGCGGACCTGTTCTTCAGCCGGCGCATCGGCCTGTCGGAGACGGGTGACCCGATCCCCATCCTGGGTGGGGCGCGGCTCACGGGGAAGGTGGGGCGCCACAACATCGCCGTCATGGACATCCAGACCGACGGCCTGCCCGGCGATGTCGCGCAGGGCCTCGTCGGTCGAGACGGCGAGAACTTCTTCGTCGCCCGCTACAGCCGCGACATCATGGAGCGTTCAAAGGTGGGGGCGCTGATCATCAACAAGCACGTGGGCAACGGCGACTACGTCAACCGCACCCTTGCCGCGGACATGACCCTCGCTCCGCACCCGTCCTTCCTGGTGAACAGCTTCATCGCCAAGACCTCCACCACGGGGGTGGACGATGGGGATCTGGCCGGGTACGTTCGCCTCGGCTGGCTCGACGAGGACTGGAACGTCTACGGCGAGTACGCCGACCTGCAGGAGAACTTCAACCCCGAGGTGGGCTTCCTTCCGCGGCGTGGCATCCGTATCAGCAAGGCGCACCTTGAGCGCAACCCGCGGCCGGGCCGCTTCGGGGTCCGGGTCTTTGACCCGATGGTCAACATCACCTACACCACCGACCAGAACAACCGGCTGGTCACGCGCCGAATCCACAACATGCTGGGTACCAGGCTCGAGAACGGGGCCTACATCAACATCTGGTACAACGACTACCTGGAGGTGCTGGACGATCCGTTCCACGTGCGGCCGGACGTCGTGGTGGCCCCGGGCACCCACCGGTTCGGCGAATGGCGCTTCTCGTTCACCAGTGATCCGTCCCGCCGGCTCTACGGCACGGTCTACTACTCCCCGCAGACCTTTTTCGATGGCAACCGAACCGACTACAACGCACGCGCGGGGCTGCGGCTTACCAGCCGGCTGGCGGCCGAAGGGGCTGTCACCCGCAACGACGTCCGCCTGCCCGGGGGAGACTTCAGCGCCGACATCGCCTCGTTCCGCGTCGACTACGCGATCTCGCCGACGATGACGCTGCGCGCCCTCACGCAATACAACTCGCTCACCGACCAGTGGAGCACCGCGGCGCGCCTGAACTACATCTACCGGCCCGGGAGCGACATCTACATCGTCTACGACGAGTTGCGTCGGGACTACGAGGACCATCTCCCGGGCGGGGTCTCGGAGTTCAATCCCTTCCGGGAGCGGCAGTTGATCGTCAAGGTGACGTACCTGTTCTCGAGATAGAGTCGAACCAGTGACAGACACGGCCTTCAGCCTGGTTCCCCTTCTCGCCAAGGTGGTGGAGGGGGAAGATCTCACCGCAACCGAAGCCGCCAGGGCGTTCGGCCACATCGTCTCGGGTCTCGAGTCCCCGGTGCGGACCGGCGGACTGCTCGCGGCCCTGCAGACCAAGGGACTGGCACCGTCCGAGGTCGCCGGGGGTGTCGAGGCGCTGCGCGGTGCCATGATCCCCGTCGAGTCGCGGGATCCGGGAGCCCTCGTCGACACCTGCGGAACCGGTGGTGGGAGCGTGTCAACCTTCAACATCTCCACCGCGTCCGCTCTGGTCGTGGCGGCCGCCGGCGTCCCGGTGGCGAAGCACGGCAACCGCTCCTTCACCTCGAAATGCGGCAGCGCGGATGTGCTCGAGGCGCTGGGCGTCGCGGTCGACCTGACTCCGGAAGGGATGAGCCGGGTCCTCGACGAGGCGGGGATCGTGTTCATGTTCGCGCCGCTCCTCCACCCGGCCATGCGCCATGTGGTACCGGTGCGCCGCGACCTCGGGATCACCACGATCATGAACCTGCTCGGCCCGCTCACCAATCCGGCGCGGGCGCGGCGGCAGGTCGTGGGCGTGGCGGACCCGGCCTTCATCGACCTCGTGGTGCGGGCGCTCATGGAACTTGGGCACGACAGGGCACTCGTCGTATACGGCGAACCGGGGCTCGACGAACTGAGCCCGTGCGGCCCCACCCGCGTCGCGGAACTCAGGGACGGCAGGGTGTCCGGTTATGAGGTCACGCCCGAGGAGCTCGGCCTCGATCCCGTCGCACCGGAAGCACTGGCGGGCGGGGAGCCGGAACAGAACGCGGCGGTGGTGCGCGCCGTGCTCGCGGGCGACCAGCGTGGGGCAGCCCGAACAGCGGTGCTGATCAATGCTGCCGCTGCGTTCCAGGTGGCCGGCCGCACGGACTCGCTGGCCGACGGCGTGGCGGCGGCCGCCGAGTCCATCGACTCCGGAGCCGCCGCGGCCGCGCTCGACCGGCTCATTCGCGCCAGCCAGCGCGCGGCCGCCGCCCGGGATTAGCCCGCCGGCGCCTCGCTCCCGCGCGTCAGTGCACCCTGGTGCGTGGCGGAAGCGCCACGGGAGCTTCACGCCGCGGAGCAGCGGAAGCCACCGGCCCTTCCCGCTTCGCAGTATCCATCCGGCGCTCCTGCTGCAGGCGCCCCTTGATGACGATCGTGGTATGCGTGCGGTTCTGGTGCCCGACTGCGAACATCGTCCTCATCTTCATCCCCCTCTGTCTACTGGTAGTTGCGGACGAGCCCGACCACGACGCCCTGGATCCGCACGTCGGCGGCGTCCTCGATGATGGGGTCCATGGTCTCGTTGGCCGGCTGCAGGCGGATGCGGTTGCCGGGCTCGCGGTAGAGCTTCTTGACGGTCGCGGCCTCGTCGCGGATCAGCGCGATCACCGTCTCGCCGTCGTTCGCCGTTTCGCGTGCGCGGACCACGATGTGGTCGCCGTCGCGGATCTGTTCGTCGATCATCGAGTCGCCGGCGACGCGGAGCGCGTAGTGCCGGAAGCGCCTCGGGACCATGTCGCTGGGAACGGCCAGGGTCTCGCTGTCCTCGATGGCTTCGATCGGCTGCCCCGCGGCCACGGTGCCCAGCAGGGGGAGCGCGACCGACGGTTCGACATCGAGCGCGACCTCGATCGATCGGCTGCCGCGGTATGACTTCCGTATGTATCCCTTGGCTTCCAGATTGGTCAGGTGCTCGTGGACCGTCGCCAGGGAGGTGTAGCCGAAGGCCTGGCAGATCTCCTCGAAGCTCGGGGAATAGCCGTGTTCGCCGATGAAGTCCTTGAGATAGTCGAGAATCCGTTTCTGCTTCTTGGTCAGGGCCATGGTCTGCCTCCTCTATATCGAATGCGTGTGCGATACCGAATAACCGCCGAAGAATGGTAACCGAATCTTGACCGAAGTGC
Organism: Gemmatimonadota bacterium; assembly: GCA_009841165.1. Lineage (GTDB taxonomy): Bacteria > Gemmatimonadota > Gemmatimonadetes > Longimicrobiales > Gaopeijiaceae > Bin94. The sequence continues at coordinate 23,726 of VXMI01000230.1, forward strand.
AAGTGGGCGCGAAGGCGCGCAATCAGAGTGACGCGCAGTTCGGGATCCTGGAGCGAATCGTCGCGACCAAGCGGAACGAAGTGGCGGCGCTCCGAAGCATGCGGGCCGACCTGCGGAGGGCGGCCGACGACGCTGCTCCGCCCAGGCCGGTGCTGGGGCCGCTGAGGACGAGCCCGTGCGTCGGCGTCTTCGCCGAGGTCAAGCGCCGCTCCCCGGGGGCGGGGGACATCGACACCGGACTCGATCCGGTCGCGCTCTCGGCCGAGTACGAATCCGCGGGCGCCCTTGCCGTCAGCGTGCTGACCGACGGGCCCTGGTTCGGGGGCTCGCTCGACGACTTGCTGGCGATTCGCGAGGAGCGCGGCATACCGGTGCTCCGCAAGGATTTCGTCATCGATCCGCTGCAGGTGTACGAGGGGCGTGCGGCCGGGGCGGACCTGATGCTGCTGATCGTGCGCATCCTGGAACCCCCGCTCCTGGCCGACCTGAGAGTCATGATCCACGACCTCGGCATGACCGCTCTCGTGGAGGTCCACGACGAACGGGAGGTCGACTCGGCTCTCGACGCGGGGGCCGAACTGGTCGGCGTCAACAACCGCGACCTCTCCGTGTTCCGCACCGATCTCGCGGTCACGGAGCGCCTGGCGCCGTACCTGCCGGGCGAGGTGGCGCTGATGTCCGAGAGCGGAATCGGCGGCGCGGACGACGTGGCGCGGGTGGCGGCCGCCGGAGCCGACGCCGTGCTGGTGGGCGAAGCGCTGGTGCGGAGCGGGACGCCGGGCCGGCTGGTGCAGGAGATGGCCGCTGTGCCGCGGGTGGAGGGGCGGCGGTGAGGGGCGACGCATCGCGCGTGCGGGCCAAGGTGTGCGGCGTGATGTCCCCCGGGGACGCCGGCGCCGTGGCGAGCGCGGGGGCCGATTACCTGGGTGTGATACTATCGCCGGGCTTTTCGCGCAGCGTGGCTCTCGCACGCGCGGGCGGGATCTATGCGGCGGCGCCTGCGAAGAGGGTCGGGGTCTTCGTCGATGCCGACGCCCGGCACGTGGCCGCCGCTGCACGCGAACTCGAGCTCGACGTCGTCCAGCTGTCGGGGCGCGAGCCCGCCGGCGCCGTGACCGAGGTGGCCGCGGCCGGTCCGTGGCGCGTGTGGAAGACCGTGCACGCGAAAACGGGCGTTCCCATGGCTGAATCGGCCGGCCCCTACGCGGGCGCCGCCCACGGCATCCTCCTCGACGCATGGGATCCGTCCCTTCCCGGGGGCACCGGGCGCACCTTCGAGTGGGCAGGCGTCGGCAGGGAGGTGCGCGAGGCGATCGGTTCGGCGACCTTCATTGCCGCCGGCGGAATGACCCCGGAGAACGCCGGCGCGGCCGTCGCCGCACTCTCGCCAGACGTGCTCGACGTCAGCTCCGGGGTGGAATCGACGCCTGGCGCCAAGGACCCGGAACGCGTCCGCGCATTCGTGGAAGCAGTCCGGCGGGCCGGCGCGGGAGGATGAATGCAGACTGGCACGGCTGAGACCGGGCGCTTTGGGCGCTTCGGGGGACGCTACGTTCCCGAAACGCTGATTCCCGCCCTCGACGAACTGGCCGAAGCGTACGCGCAAGCGTCCCGCGACCCCGGTTTCCTCGCCGAGGTGGACCGGCTCGCAGCGGACTACGTGGGGCGACCCACGCCGCTATACCGCGCGCGTCGCTTCGAGGCACGGGCGCAGGTCGCGCCGGTCTACCTGAAGCGTGAGGACCTCAACCATACCGGCGCACACAAGATCAACAACACCGTGGGGCAGGCGCTGCTTGCGAAGCGGATGGGGAAGCCGCGCATCATCGCCGAGACGGGGGCGGGGCAGCACGGAGTGGCCACGGCGACAGCGTGCGCCCTCTTCGACCTGGAGTGCGTCGTCTACATGGGCACGGAGGACGTGGTGCGGCAGTCGCTCAACGTCTACCGCATGGAGCTGCTCGGCGCCGAGGTTCGGCCGGTGGATTCCGGGACGCGCACGCTGAAGGACGCCACCAACGAGGCGCTGCGCGACTGGGTGACCAACGTGGGCGACACCCACTACATCATCGGGTCGGTGGTCGGGCCGCACCCGTTCCCGCTCATCGTGCGCGACTTCCAGGCCGTGATCGGGCGCGAGGCGCGGCGGCAGATCCTCGAGGTCGAGGGGCGGTTGCCGGCGACGGTGGTGGCGTGCGTCGGCGGCGGCTCCAACGCGATGGGGATGTTCCACGCCTTCGCCGCTGACGAGGGGGTCGCGCTGGTCGGGGTGGAGGCGGCTGGCGAGGGTCTCGGCACGGGACGGTCGTCGGCGCCGCTCAGCGAGGGTCGTCCGGGGGTGCTGCACGGGTCGCTGAGCTACCTGCTGCAGGACGCCGACGGGCAGGTCGCGCCGGCGCACTCGATCGCGGCCGGGCTGGACTATCCGGGAGTGGGCCCCGAGCACTCGCACATGCACGACACGGGGCGCGCCCGCTACGTGAGCGTGGGGGATGGGGCCGCGCAGGCGGCGTTCCGGGAGCTGCCCGGGCTCGAGGGGATCATCCCCGCGCTCGAGACCGCCCACGCGCTGGCCTGGGTGGCCGAGGCGGGGGGGAGGGGCGAGATCGAGGCGCCGGTGGCGATCTGCCT
>VXMI01000226.1 GCA_009841165.1 Gemmatimonadota bacterium
CCGAGTTCCGGCGGAATCTGGCCGGAAAGCCCATGGCGGTCTGTCCGGAACGTTGCTTCGTTGTATCGTCCACTGAGGTCAATCCGGACTACCCGCCCGGCCGCGTCGGTGTCGATTCCGTACCACTCGCCCAACGGCGCGTCAGTCAGCCAGTTGGTGTTGTCGACCCAGTTAGGGCCGTCCGTGGCTGCGTAGAGGGCCACTAGCGCGGCTCGGTCCGGATTCTCCACGGTCGTGATCTCGGCCGTGCCCGAGACCTCACCGACCGCTGCCGTGATGGTGGCCGCCCCTTCTGCCACTCCCGTTGCCAACCCCGCATTGTCCACCCGAGCCACCAGCGTGTCGCTCGACGACCAGGCGACTCCTACACCTGCCATTACCTGCCCGTTCTGGTCACGTACTTCGGCAGTGAACCGAGCCGTCCCTCCAAGGGCGGTCAGCGTGGCCGAACCCGGACTGACCGTCACGGTGGTAGCCACGGGAGCCGGAGGAGGAGCCGGAGGAGGAGCCGGCTCGACGGTGCCGTCGCCGCAGGACAGGATCAGCATGGCGATCGCGACGACCGTCATGACCGGCATCGCGAAGCCCGCCTTCAGCCGCCCCGGTCCTCCGCCCTCGCGCCTCCGGCGAGTGTGCCAACGGTGCGTCCTTGCCCGACCATGTTCCGGGAGCCTTCTCGATTGCATGTCCGTCCTCCCTCGCGTTGCCTGCTTCGGCGTTGGGGCTTCACAATCGCACCGACGGCGTCACGAATCATTTGACATCGTGATTATTTCGTGAGTTAACAGTCCATGTGCATGAGATTACCGTAGCCGAAGAGCAGTGTGCAAGGGGACCAGACCGGTCATCCCGGTCGCGTTCCATTCCCTGGCGGGACCTCCAAGGAGCGCGGCGGAGGCGTTTTCGGGCAAGCCACTGGCGCCGGTGTCCAGCCGCATGCGTACCTTCTCGGACAACACTGGACAGCGGCGGATGGTAGGACGCTTCCTACGGGTTAACTTGCTCGCGAGCGCTTCTTCAGAGTTCCAAGCATGGAGACGCCGAAGCAGTTGTTCGACACGCGGGTGAACGTGTTCCTCGAGGACCCGGCCTTGCCTTCCCCGACGACTTTCGCGACGAAGGCCTTGGACGGTCTGGATCGTCGGCTGGGCGGTACACGGGACGGGCACCGAGACGCGACTGGCGGCGCGTGCCCGGACCCCGATTCCGCAAGTCGCTGCCACGGCGCAAGGTGGGAAATGTCCTACACCGCATACACTTGCGTGACTTTCCGATCCCATGTTTGCCTTCATGCCATGAAGATCGTGACGAGGCAGGTCGCGCCGCACACGGTGGGGTTCCGGGCCGGACGCCACCCCGATGACGGCAATTCGCGCCGTTACGGTGCAGGCACCGGTGGCCGGAGGACGGTCGCTCACCCGAGGGCACGCGAGAACGCGCCGAAGCCCTTCGGTTCGATGGGCCGTCAGGACGGGCGGATCGTGGACTCGCGCCCCGAACAGTTGTGCCGCGGCATGCAAGCCGATCCCACGAGGCTTGGCCGCCGGGAAGACCGTGCCCGCCATCGGCGGAAACGGACGAGTCCTGCGGCATCCATGCTCGGAACCCTAATGCCGGTCGCGGGCGCGTGAGCGCGTGGAGGACGCCGATTAGGCGCGTTGAGCCGAACCGTTCACGGGCGCGGCTCGCTCGGCGTGTCCCGTCAGTTCGACTGGCGGTTCCATTTGGCGCTCGTGCTCGCGCACGAGACCGGACACCGAATCGGAGCCATCCGGCAACTCAGGTGGTCGGACATCGACCTCGATGGCGGAGTGGTTCGGTGGCGCGCGGAGCACGAGAAGACCGGATACGAGCACTGCACGCCGGTCACTGCCGAGGCACTCGCCGCTTTGGGATGGGCACAAAGGCGGAATCCGGGGGCAGGAAAGACTCCGGTGCTACCCGCATCGACGGAGTTCCCGTCTGATCCCCAATTTGGCGGGAACAGAATAGCGGGAATCCGGCCACCGAATCCCGTAAGTCCAAGAATCAAACAAGATACAAGTCCCCCTTGACCCTGACGTAACGTCAGGGTTTACCATGTCAGCCATGGAAGCTCAGCAACTCCACACGGTTGGCGAGGTCGCCGCGCTGGCCCGCGTCACGGTGCGCACGCTGCACCACTACGACCGGATCGGCCTGCTCGTCCCGTCGGGGCGGTCGGAGAACGGCTACCGGCTCTACGCCTACGGCGATCTCGAGCGGCTGCGCCAGATTCGGCTGCTGCGCGAACTGCGGTTCAGCCTCGATGCGATCGGGCAGATGCTCGATGCCCCGGCGTACGACCGTCGGAGCGCGCTCGAGGCGCAGCGGGAGTTGCTGAGGGAGCGGCAGGAGAGGACAGACAGTATCATTCGCGGGGTCGACCGGGCCCTGCGGGCGATGGAACAGGAGACTGAAATGGACAGGACCGAGATGTTCGAGGGTCTGGAAGAGTTCGACCACGCGCAGTACCAGGACGAGGCCGAACGCCGCTGGGGCCACAGCGACGAATACAAGGAGTCGATGCGTCGCACGCGCCGGTACGGCAAGAGCGACTGGGCGCGGATCAAGGCGGAGGGCGAGACGGTGGTGATCCGGCTGGCCGAGCTGATGGCCGAGGGCGCGCAGGCCGCCGGACGCGCCGCCATGGACCTGGCCGAGGAGCACCGCTGCCACATCGACCGCTGGTTCTACCCGTGCAGCCACGGCATGCACAGGAACCTCGCCGAGATGTACACGGCCGATCCGCGCTTCGAAGAGTACTTCGAGAAGCGCGCCAGGGGGCTGGCCGTGTTTGTCCAGGACGCGATCCGGGCAAACGAGGCGCGCTGGAGGAATCGCTCGTGACCACTGACGGACAGGGCACCCGCACCCGCTTCCGCACGACGCTGGTGCGGGTGCTCCTGGTCCAGGTCGTGACGCTGGTCATCCTGTGGCTGCTGCAGGCCACCTACCATTCCTGATTCCAGGCCCACATGCACCCCATCAACTGGCTGATCGTCGGCGTCTACGTCGCATACGTCCTCGTCGACGGCATCCGCCGGGCGCGCGGCACCAACGAGATCGAGGGCTACTTCCTGGCGAGCCGCACGCTGCCGTGGTGGGCCGTCGGCCTCTCGGTGATGGCGACGCAACTCTCCGCCGTCACCATGATCGGCACCACCGGCCAGGGCGCCACCGACGGACTCCGCTTCGTGCAGTTCTACTTCGGACTACCGCTCGCGATGGTCATCCTCGGCGTCACCCTCGTGCCATTCCTGCGGGGAGCCGGAGTCTACACCGCCTACGAGTACCTGGAGCGCCGCTTCGGCCCCGAAACGCGCACCCTCACCGCGCTCCTTTTCCTGCTCTCGCGCGGGATGTCGTGCGGCGTCATCATCGCCGCCCCCGCGGTGGTCTTCTCGGCGATCTTCGGCTGGCCGCTCATCTGGTGCGTCGCACTGATCGGCATCCCGACCGTCGCCTACACCATGCTCGGCGGCATCCAGGCGGTCACCTGGGCCGACGTGAAACAGATGATCCTGATCGTCTTCGCGCTGCTGGCGGTCGTCGTCGTCCTGATCGTCCAGATGCCGGTTTCACCGGGCGAGGCGCTGCATATCGCCGGCGCGACAGGCCGCCTCAAGGTCTTCGACTTCTCGTTCAACATCAACGAGACCTACACCTTCTGGTCGGGCCTGATCGGCGGCACCTTCCTCATGCTCTCCTACTTCGGCACCGACCAGAGCCAGGTGCAGCGCTACCTGGCGGCGAAGTCGGTCGACGCCGCGCGCACCTCGCTCCTGATGAGCGCCTACTGGAAGATCCCGCTCCAGGCGCTCGTGCTCCTCGTCGGCGTGATGGTCTTCGTCTACTACCAGTTCCAGCCCGCCCCGCTGCTGTACAACCCAGCCCACGAGGTTGCGGTCGTCGATGCCCGGGGCGCCGAGTACCAGGCTCTCCAGGATCGCTACGGAGAGGCGTTTGAGTTGAGGGAGGGCGCCGCTCGCCGCGCGGCCGGCCTGGCCACACCCGAGGCGGCCGCGGGCGTCCCGCCAGGAGCGGCGGCAGCGCCGCAGGCGGCGCCAACGCCGGTGCCGGCCACCGCCCAGGACGCGGCCCGCCAGGCGGCCATGAACGAGTTCCTCTCCCGCGAAGCCGCCGTCCAGGAGATCCGCGCCGAAGCGCTGGCCATGGCGGAGGACGTCACCGGCGAACCATCCCGCGACGTCAACTACATCATCCCCCGCTTCGTCCTCGGTGAGCTGCCGATCGGCCTGGCCGGCCTGTTCATCGCGGCCATCATCGCCGCGGCCATGTCCAGCATCTCGTCCGAGCTGAACTCGCTGTCGACGACGAGCATCATCGACTTCTACCGGCGCTGGTTCCGCCCCGAGGCCAGCGACGCCCACTACCTGACAGTGTCGAAGGTCACCACCGCGTTCTGGGGCGTGTTCGCGTGCTTCGTGGCGGTCTACGCCGTCAGCCTGGGCTCGCTCATTGAGGTGGTGAACCGGTTCGGCTCATTCTTCTACGGCTCCATCCTGGGCGTCTTCCTGCTGGCCATGGTGCCGCGGGCGCGCGGCCTCGGCGCATTCGCAGGGCTGATCGCGGGGATGGCGGCGGTCGCGGCGGTGACCTTCGGCGCACCGTCCGTGTCGTTCCTGTGGCACAACGTGATCGGCGCGCTGACGGTGCTGGCGGTGGGAGTGGTGCTGATGAGGCGGACGGCGAGTCCCCCCGGCCGAGGGCCCGCGCGATGAGCTGTTGCGCACAGTGCCGCGGCATCGAGGACATGTTCGGCCACAGGATGGCCCAGCGGCAGCTTCGCCAGTACCGGCGCAAGGGGCCGGGGAAGGTCACCCGGCAGCTTATCGACGCGGTGGCGGCAGGTGGGGCCGAGGGCCGCACCTTTCTGGACGTCGGCGGCGGCGTCGGCGCCATCCAGCACGAGCTCATGGACCGCGGCGCCGCTGGCGGCACGAGCGCAGACGCATCGCCCGCATACCTTGCGGCGGCACGCACCGAGGCCGAGGCGCGCGGCTATGCCGACCGGGTCAGGTATCTCGACGGTGACTTCGTGGACCGGGCCGCCGAGATCGAAGCCGCGGACATGGTCACGCTTGACCGCGTCGTCTGCTGCTACCCCGACATGCCCGCGTTGCTGGGGGCGGCCGCCGCCCTCGCCCGCGGAGCGCTGGGCCTGGTCTTCCCCCGCGGCACCCGGTTCATTCGGTCCGGCGTTGCGCTGGTGAACCTGTTGCAGCGGTTGCGAAGGCACCCGTTCCGCGTCTTCGTCCACGATCCGGCCGAGATCGAGGCGGTCCTGGAGCAGCACGGGCTGTCGCGGCGATACCTGCGCGACGGATTCCTGTGGAGGGTGGCGGTGTTTGGACAGGATGGGCCGTAGGGGCGTGTAATCCAGACATGTCATTGTGTAAAGTCGTCATTACACACCCAGGTATACATGCCCTCAATTGAGTCCCCTATCGATTGACTGATGGCTCAGTCTTGGTACATTATGGCATTGTCACTGCCACTTTTCGACTCAAAATGGAATTTGTAACACGATTTTTCACGATTCCGGGGCAGAGCTTCTTCCTGTTCGGTCCCCGGGGCACTGGCAAATCCACATGGCTCCAGGCTCAATTGCCCGACTCGCTGTACCTCGACCTCCTGGAACCACGGCTTCACAGAAGTCTGGTGGCGCGGCCCGAGCGGCTCCGCGACATCCTGGCGGGCTCCCCCCGCGCGCCTACCGTGGTGATAGACGAGATACAGCGGGCTCCGGAGTTGCTTTCGGTCGTCCATGCGGTTCTCGAGGGGTCGTCGCCCCCGCGCTTTGTACTAACGGGATCGAGTGCGCGGAAGCTCCGCCGAGCGGAGGTCAACCTTCTGGGTGGGCGGGCGCTGCACCTCACTCTGCATCCGTTCATGGCGGCCGAACTGCCCGAATTCAACCTCCAGCGAGCGCTGCGGATCGGGCTCGTTCCGCTGGTGGTTGACTCTGCCGACCCCCAGGGCACCCTGGATGCATACGCCAGCCTCTACATCGACCAGGAGGTACGCGCGGAAGGCCTCACTCGTGACGTCGGTGCCTTCGCGCGATTCCTTGAAGCGATCAGCTTCTCCCACGGTGGACAGCTGAATGTCGCTGCGATTGCCCGGGAGTGCGAAGTGCGGCGCAAGACCGTGGGGGCCTACGTGGATATCCTGGAAGACCTGCTGATGGCGTTCCGACTTCCGGTGTTTCGCAAGCGGGCCAAGCGAGCAACCGTCGCACGCGACAGACTCTACCTGTTCGATGCGGGCGTCTTTCGTTCGCTGCGCCCAACGGGCCCCCTGGATCGACCCGGCGAAATCGAGGGGCAAGCTCTGGAAGGTCTGGTGGCACAACACCTGCGGGCCTGGGCGGCCTACTCCGGCGGTCACTCGTCGGTGTACTTCTGGCGCACCAGGGCCGGCACGGAAGTGGACTTTGTCGTTTACGGACAGACCGGCTTCCATGCGTTCGAGGTCAAGAGCGCACGCCGTGTGCACTCTTCCGACCTGCGGGCGTTGCGGGCCTTTCGGGCGGACTACCCGGAGGCGGACGGCGTCCTCCTGTACCGCGGCACGGAACGACTGAAGATCGATGGCATCTGGTGCCTGCCGGTTGAAGGCTTCCTTCAGCGAATGGTTCCCAATCGGGGCTTGCTGGATCTACTCTGACGACCCGCTGGCAAAACCGGGCGGGGCAGGATCGTCTCCCTGTTTTTCAACAGGCTCGACTGCCACTCAGGGCGACTGCAACGACACCAGCCGGATCACGCGGACGCTCGGCACATCCATTTCGTCGGTCTCGACATACGCCATGAGTCCGTCGGGCCCGAACGCGTCGGGAATCCGTGGCGCGTCTGAAGGCAGCGTTCCGATGTAGTCACCTTCGGCGCTGATGATGTCGATCGGGCCGTCGCCGTCGCCGCCCGGAGCCGTCCGAGCGATCCAGAGCCTGCCCTCGCCGTCCACGGCCATTCCGGCCACGACCGGGATCTCGTCGGGGAAGAGCATGTTCTCGATCATGGGCAACATCTGTTCCCGCAGCTGTTCGGCGGCGTCGCCGCTGAGCTCCTCCAAGCCTCCCATCAGGGAGATCCTGGAGCTTGCGGATTGGGCGGTCAGGCCTTCGATCCGCCGGGCCCGCTCGGCCTCCTGAATCGCCTCGGTCACCGGTTCGGGCGCGATGTCCCGCTGGATCACGCCGGTCACGCTGCCGTCCGCGCCAATCAGCTTGACACGGTATCCCACCGAATCCGCGACCGCGACCCGCCCATCCGACAGGACTCCGATGTGCAGCCAGGGGCGAAATGCCCGCTGTCTCTGCAATCCCATGGTGAACACATTCTGTCCCTGCGCGTTCGTCGCCGTGAAGTCCTCGACCACCTCGTCGGGTGGCAGGTTCCAGGCCCGGTACAGCACCTCCTTGCCCGATCCGCCCAGCGAGAAGATGTCGATGTCGCGAAGGTGCGCGTCTTCGGGGGGTTCGTCCGGTTCGTCCTGCCCCGCCATCCTGATCGTCATTCCACCGGTGGTCACCATCCGATCACCGCCAAGGGGCAGCAACAACTGTCCCGGCATTCCGCTGAGCGGATCCACCGGAGTGCTGCTGACGAAAGTCCCCTGCTGATCGAACACCTCGAGCGCGCCCGGGAATCCCATGTCGTACACGACGAAGCGGCCGTCGTCGAGGATCGCGGCGCTCGTCGGCCCCGACAGCTCGCCCGGACCCTCTCCCTGCGACCCGAGCGTTCGCACCAGGGCGCCATCACGGTTCAGCACGACAACCCGGTAGTTGCCCTCGTCCAGGATGTACAGGTTGCCCGATGCGTCGAAGTCGACATCGGCGATTCGGCCGAAGGTCTCCCAGTCTTCCCCCGAGAAGGCCCCGACGGTGTACATCGCTTCGGTCACCGCGGCCAACGGGAGGTCGCTCCCGTCAGTAGCAGGGTCGCGTCGTTGATCGCCGCACGCGACAACGAAGCACAAGCAAACCGCGCACGACAGCAGCAGCGCGCCGCGAGGTGGAACGGTCGATCTCATGGTGGATTCTCCAATCGGGCCGCGGGGCATTCCGACTCCTGATCGTTGGACACGCCCAGGGACGCCGATCGTTGCAGACGAGCCCGGACCGTGCCTTGTTTCCCCGCGCGGGCCAGCACCCTACCTTACCCGCGATTCGCCCACAAGGCCCGGCGCAGACCCAGAACTCGGAGATACCCATGGTCAGACCGCGCACCCTCTTGTCCCTGCTACTTCCCTTTTTCCTCCTGCCCGCCGCGCTCGCCGCCCAGAACGAGCCCGACGGCACGCTCAAGCTCGTCACCTACCTCGACTGGGAAACCGTTTCCAATCCGCAGATCTCTCCCAACGGCAGCCAGATCATCTTCACCCGCGGATGGATCGACCCGCAGAACGACCGCCGCGCCTCGTCCATCTACATCATGGATGTCGACGGCAGCCGCCCGCGCGTGCTGGTCGAGGACGGCTCCTCGCCCCAATGGTCTCCGAGCGGTGACCGCATCCTCTACACTGCCCCGGGTGATCCCGAGGGCAGCCAGATCTTCGTCCGCTGGATGGACGACGAGGGACAGGCGACCCAGATCTCACGCCTCGAGAACGGTCCCGGCAACGTGGAGTGGTCTCCCGACGGCACGCAGATTGCGTTCACGATGTCGGTCGATTCGGACCATCCCTGGCCGATCAGCGTGCCGGGGCGTCCGGACGGCGCCGAGTGGACCGAGGGGCCGAAGGTCGTCGACCGGCTCGTGTATCGTCGCGACCGCCGCGGATACATCGACGAGGGCTTCTCGCACCTCTTCGTCATTCCCGCCGACGGCGGCACTGAGCGCCAGCTCACGGACGGTGACTGGAACCACAACGGGGTGGCCTGGACGCCGGACGGGGCCGAGATCCTGTTCACGTCGCTGCGCGTGGAGGACGCCGATCACCAATGGCGCCAGTCGGACATCTACTCGGTTTCGGTCGCCAGCGGGACTATCACCCGCCTGACGGATCGGTCCGGTCCCGACGGCTCGCCGGTTCCGTCGCCGGACGGCAGGCTCATCGCTTTTTCAGGCAACGACCTGACAACCGACACGTACATCACGCGCAAGCTGTATGTGATGAACCGCGACGGTTCGAACGTCCGCATGATCAGCGACGGCTTCGACCGCCAGGGCTCCAACTTCGTCTGGGCCGAGGACGGAAGCGGCTTCTACATGAACGTGTCCAGCGAAGGCACCCGCAACCTCCACTTCGCGTCGGTGGACGGGGGCGTCACTCCGGTTACGAGCGGGAACCACATGCTCAGCGTGTCGTCGATCGGATCCGGCCTCGCGGTCGGCACGCTTACCGACTATCAGAGCCCTGGCGACGTGGTCTCGTTCCCGCTGAACAGCCCCGACCGGATCACCCAGCTGACCGAGGTGAACGCCGATGTGCTGGAGGGCGTCGCTCTCGGCGACGTCGAGGAGGTCTGGTACAAGTCGGTGGAGGACTATGACATCCAGGGATGGATCATCAAGCCCCCGGACTTCGACCCGTCTCGCAAGTACCCCCTGATCCTCGCGATCCACGGGGGCCCGCACGGCATGTACAACGTCGGCTTCAACTTCGGATGGCAGAATCACGCGGCCAACGGATACGTGGTGCTCTACACGAATCCGCGCGGCTCGTCCGGCTACGGCAGCGCTTTCGGCAACTCGATCAAGAACGCGTATCCGGGCAAGGACTTCGACGACCTCATGGCCGGCGTCGACCTCGTGATCGAGCAGGGCTACATCGACGACCAGAACATGTTCGTCTATGGATGCTCGGGCGGCGGCGTCCTGACGTCGTGGGTGGTCGGCCACACCGACCGCTTCGCCGCGGCCTCCGCGAACTGCCCGGTCACCAACTGGTTCTCGTTCGTGGGCACGACCGACGGCGCCAGCTGGTACCGCAACTTCGAGCACTTCCCCTGGGACGACCCCTCGGAGCACCTGCGGCGGTCGCCCCTGATGTACGTGGACAACGTCGTCACCCCCACCATGCTGATGACCGGCGAAGGCGACCTGCGCACTCCGATGCCGCAGACCGAGGAGTACTACCAGGCGCTGCGGGTGCTGAACAAGGCCCCGACCGCGATGGTGCGCTTCAAGAACGAGTGGCACGGCACCAGCTCGACCCCGTCGAACTTCCTGCGCACGCAGATCTATCTGCGCGAGTGGTTCGAGAAGCACCGGCGGGGCGGGCCGGTAACGGAGGACTAGCGGGCGCGCCTTCCGCGCTCGGGATCGCGACCCCCGCTCAGGGTGCGCTGTAGACGGCCACCCTGAGCGGCGGGTCGACCCACCAGTGGAAGTGGAAGCGGTTCTCGCCCTCGACGATGACCGCTTCCCGCCGCTCGCGCGTCTTGGGCCAGTCCTCGCGTTCGTTCAGCACGACCAGCACCTGTCCGGGCGCCAGCTGCGCGACCCGTGCCTGCACGGCGTCTTCGAGATTGGCCAGGAGCGCCTTCTCTGCGTGCCGCTGCACGGCGGCGTTCGCTTCGGCGACCAGTTCGTGCGTCTCCGCCAGCTTGTGGCCGGAATCGAAATCGGCGGTGCGGATCGAAAAGACGCGGTCGCGCATGAAGCCGATTTCCGTGATCGCCGTCGGGTTGAAGTTCGGCGTGACGCTGTGGTAGAAGGAGCCGTATCGCCTGAGTATCATCGCTTGCGTTCCGGTGTGTCGTGGCTGAGCAACGCGGCCAGTTCATCCGCGTCGAGTTGCGTTCCCGCCTTGCTGCCCATCCCGCGTCCCGATCGGGAAGAACGGCTGCGCGTGGACTTCCTCTCGCTCACGACGCCCCCGGCGAAGTCGAAGTCGGGGTGGTGGACCTTCTCGAGCTTGCGTTCCAGCTGGTGCTCGAGCGTGCGGAAGGCCCCGAGGTCCGCCGCGGTGACGAAGGTGACCGCCTCTCCGGTCGCCCCCGCCCTGGCCGTGCGGCCGATCCGGTGCACGTAGTCGCCCGGGTCGAGGGGGACGTCGTAGTTGACCACATGGGAAATGCCCTCGATGTCGAGTCCGCGCTGCGCGATGTCGGTCGCCACCAGCACCCGTACCTTGCCCTCCGTGAAGCGGTCCATGGCGCGGGTGCGGTGCCGCATGTGGCGGTCGGAGTGGATGACGTCGCACTCGATCGCGGCCTTGTCCAGGCGCGACCTGAGGGTGTCCGCCCCGATCTTCGTGCGCGTGAAGACGAGGACCTGGTCCCATCCGGGCTGGGCGAGGAGGTGGACGAGGAGGTCCGGCTTCAACTCGGGGCGTACCGAGTACGCGACTTCGGAGATGCCCTGTGCCTTGGTGCCCGACGGGCTGACCTCGACCCAGACGGGATCGCGCGTCATGCGTAGCGCCAGGGCGTGCACGGCGTTCGGCATCGTCGCTGAAAAGAGGAGCGTCTGCGGCCGCTTGCCGAGACCCTTGACCACCTCTTCGATCTGGGGCCGGAAACCCATGTCGAGCATCCGGTCCGCCTCGTCGAGGATCAGGAGCCGAATGCCCTTCAGCTTCGCCCTGCCCCGGTTCTGCAGATCGATCAGGCGCCCGGGAGTGGCCACGACGATCTCGTCGCCGCGGGCCAGCGCGTCGAGCTGCGGGCCGTAGGACACGCCCCCGTAGATCGCTGCCGAGCGGAAGGCCGACCCGTTGCTCAACGCGTCGGTGTCGTCGCGCACCTGCTGCGCCAGTTCCCTGGTCGGGCAAAGCACGAGGACCTGGAGTCCGGCGCCCTCGCGGATCGATTCCAGCGCCGGAAGCATGAACGCTCCGGTCTTGCCGGTGCCGGTACGGGCGATCCCGACCACATCCCTCCCGGCCATGATCCTGGGAATCGCCTGCTGTTGAATCGGGGTCGGCGTCGACCAGTCGAGCGCCTCTACCGCGGCCAATCGGAGGTCGGAAAGTCCGAATGCCGCAAAGTCGGTTGGTTCAGTCAAATGAAGTTGGGCCGTCCATGTCTTGCGGGGTGGGGCCACGGTGGCCCCGCACGAATGTAATGAAGTCGCCATCTTTGGGGATGGCCACCGACACCGTATCCGTCCTCTTCGTCTGCCTGGGCAACATCTGCAGGTCTCCCCTGGCGGAAGGGATCTTCCTGAGCCTGGCGGAATCCCGGGGCCTGGGTGATCGCTTCCACGTCGACTCCGCCGGCACCGGTTCCTGGCACACCGGCGAGCCTCCGGACACCAGGTCCATCTCCGTGGCCGCCGCCCACGGAGTTCGCCTCGTGGGGGTCGCCCGCCAGGTCACGCGGCGGGACTTCGACGACTTCGACGTCATCGTGGCGATGGACCGCAGCAACCGGCGGTCGCTGGAGCGGCTGCGCGGCTACGGTGCCCGGGCGGGCAAGGCCGATGTGGTCATGATGCGAGCCTACGAACCTCGGGCGCGCGATCCCGACGTTCCCGACCCCTACTACGGCGGCTCGCACGGGTTCGAGCGGGTCTTCCGGATCCTCGAGCGCTCCTGCGAGGGGCTGCTGGACGACCTGTCCGCGGGACTGCGCCGGGATCGTCCGCGACCTTGATTCCGGCATCCGTCCTGGCCGACGTCGGTCTCGCGACGGGGTTGGGTCAATCGGATCTGCTCGGCACCCGGGGGGTTGGCGGTGGCTGCATCAACTCGGCCGCCGCGCTGCGGACCACGATCGGCACCTTCTTGCTGAAGTGGAATGCGAGTGTGGGAGAGGGCTTTTTTCGCGCGGAGGCGGAGGGATTGTCGGTCCTGGCGGCGGCGGGTGGGGTGAGGACGCCCCGGGTTGTGGCGTGCTGCGAAGACCAGGCCGAGGTGCCGTGGCTCCTGCTTGAGTGGATCGAGGAGGGCAGGGCCGGGAGGAACTCCTGGCAGGACCTGGGACGGCGCCTCGCATCGCTGCATCGCAGCCGGAGCGACGAGAGCGGCTTCGGGTGGGCGCGCGACAACGTGATCGGCTCGCTGCCCCAGCCGAATGGATGGAGGGCGAACTGGGGTCGGTTCTGGGCCGAAAACCGGATCCGGCCCCTTGCGCGGGAACTCCGCGACGCCGGGGCTGTCACATCGCAACAGGCGAGCACGCTGGACCGGGCCGCCGACCACGCCGGCGACCTTCTCGATGCGGCCGCGTCCGCGGACGGCCCATCACTCCTGCACGGCGACCTCTGGTCCGGCAACGTCCTCTTCGCGGCGCGGGGCGAACCGGTCCTGATCGACCCGGCCGTCTATGTGGGGCACCGCGAGGTGGACCTCGCCATGTCCCGCCTCTTCGGCGGCTTCCCCCGCGCCTTCTACCGTGCCTACGAAGAAGCCTGGCCGCTCCAGCCGGGGCACGAACTCCGCCTGCCCGCCTATCAACTCTACCCGCTCCTGGTGCACGCGCGGCTGTTCGGCGGCGGATACGTCGCCGCGGCGGTCAGGGCGGCCGCCCGGATCAGCGCCGCACAGCGACCATCAGGCCGTCACCCACCGGAAGGATCGTCGCGTCGAAACGAGGATCCGAGGACACCACCTCGTTGAAGTGGTTGAGCCTGGCGGCGGTCTCGTTGGAGTCGGGGTCCAGCACGCGCCCCGACCAGAAGGCGTTGTCGGCCAGCAGCAGCCCTCCCTGCCTGAGGAGCCGCGCCGCTTCCTCCAGATAGACGGTGTAGCGTTCCTTGTCGGCGTCGAGAAAGACCGCGTCGAATGAGCCTTCGGGGCCCAGGCCGCCGAGGATCTCGGCCGCATCGCCGAGGCGAACATCCACGCGGTCGTCCACCCCTGCGTCCTCGATCGACCGCCGCGCCACCGCAGCGTGGTCGGGATCGATCTCGATCGTGACGAGTTCGCCGTCCTCGGGCAGCGCGCGGGCAGTCCAGATCGCGGAATAGCCCGCCAGCGTGCCGACCTCGACCACGCGTCGCGCGCGGGCCGCCCGCACCAGCAACTGAAGTGCCCTGGCGGTGGCGGGCGGCAGCTGGATCGTTGGCATTCCGGCCTCGTCGGCGCGAACCCGAACGCGCCGCAGGTGGTCGTCCTCGCGGGCAAAGAGCCGCTGGACATAGCCGTCCAGGGCGTCGTGGTCGAGTTCGGAGGGAGCGGGGGCCCCGGACGGGATCGGCCCGGGGTCGCTGTCGGCGCGGTCAGCCACCCAGAACCGCCGCCATGCGCCTCACGCCCGCCTCGATCTCTTCGTCCGACGAGGCCGTGCTCATGCGCGCGAACCGTGTGTCGCCGAACGCTTCGCCCGGCACGATGGCCACCCCGGATTCCTCCAGAATCCTTGCGCACACGTCGTTCGCACAGGTGAGTTTGTCGTTGAACGCGCCGTCCACCCGGAAGTACAGGTAGAACGCGCCTCCCGGCAGGATGTAGGGACATCCCGGAAGCAGCTCGTCGAAGAGCCGGGCCACCAGGTCCCGCCGCCGCCGAAAGGCCGCCAGCATCCGGGCTTTGTCGCGCGCGGCATCGTCGCTCCGGGTCAGCGCTTCCAACGCGGCCACCTGCGACGGCGTCGCGGCGTTCAGCGAAACATGGCTCTGGAAGGCCGACATTTTGGAGGCCAGCTCCGGCGTCGTATACGAGAAGCCGACCCGCCATCCGGTCATGGCGTACGCCTTCGACATCCCGTTGGTCACCACCAGGTCGCCCACGGTCTCCGGATCCAGGTCGAGCGCTCCCGGCGCCTTCCCGCCTTCGTCACCGAAATGGATCTCCTGGTAGATCTCATCCGAAATCAGCGTGACGCCGTGCTCTCTCGCCCACCCGGCGATCGCACCGAGCTGATCCTTCGAATAGACCGCGCCGGTGGGATTGGAGGGGGTGGAGAGGATGAGCCCCCTGGTCCGGGGCGTAGCTACGCCGTCCAGATCCTCGGGAGTAAGGAGAAAGTCGAGGTTCTCGCTCCCGGCTACGGGAACGGGTTCAGCCCTCGCCAGCGTGACCATCTCGGGGTACGAAGTCCAGTACGGCGACCCGATCAGCACTTCGTCTCCGGGTCCGAAGAGGCAGAAGCACGCGTTGAAGAGCGACTGCTTCGCGCCGGCCGACACCACGACCCTGGCACCGTCCGCCGGATAGGCCGTACCCGCCGTCATGTACCTGGCCGCGGCCGTCCGCAACTCGGGAAGCCCCGCGGACGGAGTGTACCGGGTACGTCCGGCCCGGATGCCGTCGATCGCAGCCGCCGACACCCATTCCGGGGTGTCGAAATCCGGCTCGCCGGCGCCGAGGTTGATGATGTCGCGCCCCTCGGCGGCCAGCTTCCTTGCCAGCGTACTCACCGCCACGGTGGCAGAGGGCCGCAGTCTTGCAATGTTCTCCGAAAAGGTCATCGATTAGCCTTGGGTGTTACCGCTACGCGAGAGAAACGGCAGGGGGTGGATCCATTGGCACCGAGCGGACAATAGGACCGCAAGGGGAAATGCGCGCAACCCCGGGCACCCGGTCGGGCGAGTTCCACTACGATTTCATCGATCCCAGATCCTACGTCGTCAGCCACATGATCGACCGGGCCGGTGCCAAAGAGTCGTTCAGCTGGTTCGGGCTGGAGCTTTGTCCTCCCCCGGCACCGATGATCGACTCGCGCGATTCGTCTTGGCGCTCCCGCCACTCGGAGGCACTGCGGTTTGCCCGGCCCCTGGACCTGCCCATGTGCGAGCCGGAGTTCCTGCCGTGGACGCGCAAGGCTCACGAACTGTGCGAGTTTGCGCGCGAACGGGATCGCTTTCATGCCGTACGCCGCGCGCTCTTCCGCGCGCACTTCATCGACGGGGTCGACATCGGTCGCATAGATTTGCTGACCGAACTCGCGCGCGAAGCCGGCCTGGACCGGACCGAGACCAGGGCAGTGCTCGACGTGGATCGGTACGAAGAGGCGATCCTGCGTAGCCGCGATTCGGCGGTCGATCGAGGGATCGGGACGGTGCCCACGGTGATCACGGCAAGCGGGCGTCTGGATGACACGGGCTCGCTGCGCCAGATTCAGCGGTTGCTGGCCGGCGGTGTGTCGAACGGCGAATAGGTGCGAACGGAGAACAGGAGCGAGCGGAAGAATGGCGGGATACCAGCGAAAGACGGCCCTCGGACCGGGCGAAGTTCTGGCGCATGCGGAAAAACACCTGCCGAAGTACATCGGACTGATGCGTTCCAAGCGTTCGTCGCACGGGGCCACGTACATCGGCAAGGAGGGGACGGTCGTCCTGCGGGCTCACCGCCACGGTCCCTACACGGACGTGACCGCCCAGACCGACCGGCTCAGAACATCCCGGATGGACTACGAGATCCAGCGCTTCCTCATGACGCTCCCCTACGAGTACGGCGACCCCGTAGGGGCTCAGCCCGGCGACTTCGGCCAGTAGTCACGGAACCACCCTCCGATGTCGACATTCGAGGATCTGCAGCTCGGCCCCGAGACGGTGGCGGCGCTGGCGGCCGAGGGCATGGAGGTGCCCACGCCCTTCCAGACGGCCGCGATCCCCGTAATCGCGCGCGGCAAGGACCTGATGGGCCGCGCCGGGCCCGGGAGCGGTGCACTCGTCGCGTACGGGGCACCGTTGATCGACCGGCTCGAAGGCGGCGCCGGCGCTCCCGCATGCCTCGTGCTCTGCTCGGGCGCTCGACAGGCTACCGAACTGGCCCGATCCTTCGCGCGCCTGTGTGACGGGTCCGGGCTGCGTGCGGCGGCCCTGGCCCCGCACTGGAACCTCCCCGAGCGCGCGGACTTCCTCTTCGTCCCCGCCGACCGTCTCAGCGCGCTCTACGACGGGACCGTCCCGGTGGACCGGGTCCGCACCGTGGTCGTCCACGACGGCGACGGTGTGGTGAAGAGCGTGCCGCGGGACCATCTCGAAGCATTCCTCACCGGGCTGCCGAGCGACTGTCAGCGCGTCTTCTGCGGCCTCCCGTTCGGCCCCGAGCTCCTCTCCATCGCCCGGCGATTCACCTCCCGCGCGGTGACCGTACCGCCCGGGGACACAGTGCCCCGCAACCGCTCCGGGAAGGCCGCGCGCAAGCGCGGTCTCCACTTCACCGTCGTCGAAGGCGATCGTGCGGAATCGGTCCTGGCCCTGACCGCCGACCTCCTGAGCGACACGGTGCGCCACGTGCTGCTCTACGCGACTACCGCCGATCAGGCGGCGGACCTGGGCGACTACCTGGCGGTGCACGGGTACCACTCGGGCCCTCCCGGCGACGAAAGCGTGCCCGTGTGGCTGTGCCCGGCCGAGGAGGAGGCCGAAGCACGAGCCGCCATCGACGCGCTGTCGGACCCCGATCAGGTGGCTACGGTATCCTGCACGGTACCCGCGGGTGCCCAGGCTGCGACCGCGCGTCACGGCGGCAGTGGGGGCCCGGCCTGGGCGTTGCCGGCGGTGCGCGAACTCGGCCACCTCAGGCAGACGGCGGCCGAGGCCGGGCTGAAGCTCAAGCGTGTCCGGCCCGAGCGGCCAACGCGAGTCTCAGGCGCGCTCGACCAGTTGGCCGACAGGCTGCACGAGGCGGCCCGCGCCCCCGAAGCCACCCCGTACTATCTCTTGGTGGAGTCGCTGCTCGATCGATTCACAGCGGCCGAGGTTGCGGCTGCGGCGCTCCTGCTGCTGGACCGCGCGAGCGCCAAATCGGCGGTGGCCCGAACCGCCGGCAAATCGCCCGAGATCCCGGAGAGCTGGGTGCGCCTGTTCGTTTCGGCGGGGAAGCGCGACGAGATCGGGCCGCGTGAACTGCTGGGTGCACTTACGAGCGAGTCGGGAGTCGCGGGCAAGAGAGTGGGGCGGATCGATGTGCGCGAGAGTCATTCCCTGATCGAGGTCTACGAGAGCGATGCGGGAAAGGTCATCAAGGCCCTCAACGGTACCACGCTCGGGGGACGGAGCCTCCGCGTGGACTACGACCGTGCGAAAGACCGCCGGCCCAGGGACCGGCGGCCTCAGGGAAAACCGGGCGGTGGCGCGTCGAGGGGAGGCCCCTCTAGGCCGCCATTTCGTCGCGGCGCCTCCGGAACATCCGGTAGAGGAAAACCCCCACCGCGACGAACAGGCCGATCTTGAGGGCGGTCAGCAGGAAGCCGAACAACATTCCGAGGATCGGGCTCGCCGCCGCAACCAGCAGCTTGAGCAAGAGAACGCTGATGGCGCCCGTCGCCGCCACCGCGCCGAAAGTCTTCACGTAGCTCATTCAATCTCCTCCAGCGATCAGGATACCTTGGGCCACCCTACCCACGGAAACGGTAGGAAAGTTTCATGAAGACACCCTCGGCCTCCGGGCGGATGTCGCGGAACCGGAAGGCCTGCATGTCTTCCATGCGCCGCGAATAGCCCACGAAGAACACGGTGCCCGGCGTCGGTTCGTAGCTGAGCAGCGTCTCGATCGAGAAGTCGTTCGACTCGGATCCCTGCAGTGCTCGGCACGAGGTGCTCGAACAGTAGGAGACGTGCTGCCCGTCCGTCGGGGTCATCAGCACTCCCCGCTCCTGGCTGCCGTACTCGACGATCGCCCTGAAGAAGAGTGCCCGGCTGAACTGGTACTGGCCCCGCACCCTCGGAATCGTCGCGCTCGAGTAGAGCGACCCGTCGCGCTGCCGAAAGAGGCTCGTGTGAGTGACCTCCAGCTCGGAACTGAAGTTGGTGGTGAGAAAGAGGTTGAGGCTCGCGTTGCCCGACCAGGAATTGGCGATGTCGACCGGGGTGTCCGTGATGAAGTCGAAGAGCGGTGTTTCCGACCGGGTCACGCGTACGTTGCCTCGCACCTTGTCGAAGGGACTCACCCAGATGAAAAGGGTGCCCGAGTTCAGCCCCTGGAAGAGGGATTGATCGGGGCGGAAAGGCACGGAACCGCCGTCCGTCGCCATCGCGAAGAGTCCCTCGTAATCCTGGGGATTGAACTGGAAGTAGGAGCGGGAGTAGTTCCCCCAGATCGTGATGTTGTTGCGGAACGAGAGGCTTCCGCCAAGCCGCACGCGGCGTTCCTCGGCCCAGTTTCGCTGCCAGAACGCGTCGTGATCCCAGAATCCCTCCATTTCGAGACTGGGCCCCCAGCGCTCGAGGAGGTCACCGGGTTGACCGCGAAAGTTGTAGCTGATCGAAGACCGGAGATTGGTGGTTCCGGTGCGGCGTATGAAGCCGCTTTGGGCCAGGAAGTCGTCCGTCACGTCCAGCATGCTGGCGTCGAACTGCAGGTTGCGTCCCGAGCGGGCGAACTGGGCAGAGACCAGTGAGCCGGTGGTCCTGTCGGAGGCGCCCTCGGCGGTGCGGCTGCCGGCCGCGAGAAGGGTCATCGTGTAGCGCTGCTGGAACTGGAACCGTCCGTCGATTCCGGCCACGCGGTTGAACCGGTCCACGTTGTAGGTGCGGTCCGTGTAAACCATGCCGACGTTTGAGGTGGTGCCGAGATCGCGCCGCAGCCGGAAGATGTTGACGACGGGGTGGGCCGATTCCGCCAGCCCGTCCGGGCTGGAGACATCGTCCACGGCGCTCAGGAATCCGGCGTTGAAGCTGCCGATCTTCCCCTGGATCTTGGCGCCGCCGACCGGGTTGATGATCGACCGCGTGTAGACGAGCTGCTGCGGCAGCCGGAAGACCTCGGTCCCTTCCAGGAAGAATGGACGCTTCTCGCGCAGATAGAGGGCAAAGCGCTCGTTGACCCGGATCTGGCCCGCATCGGCCTCGACCTGCGAGAAGTCCGGGTTGTAGGTGCCGTCGAGGGTCAGATTCGAGGTAATCCCATAGGTCAGGTTCAACCCGAAGTCGCCGTCGATACCCCCGCGCTGAAGCGCTCCGGCGTCCGCGTCGTAGACCCCCTGCTGCGAGAAGGTCTGCACGGGGTTGATCTCCAGAAAGAGACCGGCATCCAGACCCGAGAGCCCCGTCAGCCGCCCGAACTGCTCCATCCGGTTGGCCACGTTCGCCGTGACCGGTGCCCACGACTCCGAATAGCCGTTCCGCGCGATCCGACGCTCGACCTGCAGCCCCCAGTCCTGGACTTCAGCCTCCTTGAACTTGATGCTCTTCAAGGGGAGCTTGACCTCGACCGAATAGCCCCAGTCGTGCACCTGGCCCTGGGAGTCCCACACGAAATCGGGATTCCAGTCGATCGGCGGACCCATCCGACGCTCCCGCCGGCCACCACCGCCCACAACCCACAATCCGTCCTGCTGCACGCCCAGCGGGTTGACCATGATCACATAGCCGCGGCGGCGATCGTTGAAGGTATCGAGGATGAACCGGACGTAGTCGTCGGAGAACCCGTACGAATCGCGGTCGCCCAGCGTGGCCCGGACCCCGCCCTCGACGTCGTCGTAAGCCTTGACGCTGAAGTAGATGGCGTCGTCGGTGAGCAGAACCCTCGCCTCGGTGCGCTGGGTGGCGGGCACGCCCTCGACGGGGTCGAACTGGGTGAATCCGGTCAGCACCGGCGCATTGGCCCAGGCCTCCTCGTCCGCAACCCCGTCGATGCTGATTTCGGCACCGGCCAACCTGGGGCTGGGAACATCGAGTTGCCCCTCGGTGCCGTGGTATTCGACATCCATGGGGACCGTCTCTCCGTCGGTCGTGGACGCACCTCGATTCGCGTTGAGTTGCGTGTCCTGACCCGCTGCCCCAAGGGTGACGGTCATCGCCGCCAGAAGTGATACCATTGGATCTATGTCTTTCGGTTTTCGGTTTTTTATCTGAATTCAGGCTCCAGGGCATCGGCCCGGGAGGTTCGCGCAGCCCCCGGGTCCGATCTGGACCGAAATGAAGCCAGCCTTAATAGACACCTCGATCGCGCGATTCGTTGAGTGACCATGGACCCCTTTACCGCCCGGCAGAAGCGACACCTCCTGGATCAGGTTGCGGAGGGCATCGCCTCACCCCGCTGCCCCCGCTGTGAAGGACCCTGCGCCGTGATCCACACCGGGCCGAGGGGCGATGTCGCGTACGTGCGTGACAGGGTGCTGGTGCGCTGCTCACGGTGTCTGCGCAGCTGCGCGCTCGAGGCCCGGGAGCTGGGCGGGTAGCGTGGATCGAACCGGCACCCGGCAAACCCTGTTGGCCGGGTTCGCCGCCGCGGGCTATCGTTGACACCCGCACGCTTTCGACCTCAGCCAAGAGGAAGCCCGACCCTGAACCACCGATCCCGTCGTGCAGCCGAAGCCCTGTCGCGCTCGCCGGTTGCGACGTTGCTGGCACCCCTGGCGGCGGTCTGCGTGTTCGCCGCGCCCGTCGCGGCACAGGACGGAAGTCAGGCGGGCCCTCTGGTGCTCGAGTTCCCTTCCAGCACGCGCGGCATGGCCCTCGGCGGCGCGTTCCCGGTCGGCAGCGACGGGAACCTGGCCCTCTTCCATCATCCCGCGCTGATCGCCGGCGAAGGGTTTGGCGGCGCCCGGCAACGGCTGGGGGGCAGCACGCATCTTGCCTTCAGCGGCAGCGGCGGCTGGATGGGCGGCACGCTCGCAGCCGGGGTGTCGCTTCTGGAGTACGGGACATCCGCCGATTCGCCGCTCGAACTGCCTCGCGAGGTGGCGGAACTGATCGCCGGAGGCAAGCGGTCGGCCTCCGAGTACACGGCGGCAGTGGGATTTGCAAACGAGCTTTTCGGGATGGACCTGGGAGTCTCGGCCAAGCTTGTCGGACAGCGGCTGGGTGGGCGGCACGGCAGCACGTTGGCGGTGGACGTCGGGGTCGCGAGGGGCCTCGGGCCGGTTACCGGTACCGTGACTGTGCAGAATCTCGGCCGCGCGTTGAAGCTGGGGCGGTACGAGACGCCGCTGGCGCGACGCGTGGTAGTGGGAGCTGGAACCGGTGGCCGAAGACCCGTCGGGCCATTCGACATCGGCGCGGCTGTCCAGGTGGCCCGTGACGGCCGCGGAGACATCATCCCGGGCGGCGGATTCGAGATCGCGTGGTGGCCGATCCAGCGCCGCATCTTCATCGCGCGGATCGGTGCCGTGCGGCGGGTGGGGGAGGACGGCGGCTCACCGCTCACCTTCGGCGCGGGCTTCGAAGGCGATCGGATCCGGATCGACTACGCTTACGGCGGCGACTACACGCACCATGATCTCGGGGCGGACCGGCACAGCGTGGGGATCGCGATACGGTAGACAGCAATCCCGGGACGTGCCGGCGGCTACCTCACCGGGGGTGCCATGGCTCCGTGTCGGGCAGTCCGCGGCTGAAAAGGGCCTCGAGGTGGGGGTGAATCGACCCGCTTGCCATGTCCGGGTCGGCGAATCCGGCCGATTCGCCGCGCAGGATGCCGCGGATCCGGCCGGTTGTCGCGTCACGCAGTATAGTCACCGGCCGATCGGTATCGTGAGTCAGCAACGCGGTCCCGCCGGGTCCCGACAGCGATATGCTGGCGATCGAGCCGTCCCACTCCTCTTCAACCGGGAGTGTGAAGGCAAAGCTGGTGCTCCCGTCACCATCGGCTACCTCCAACACATCGAAGCGGAGGGAAAAGGCCTCTTCGCCACTCACGCGGTGTCCCGTGATCGCATACACTCCGCCGCGTCGAGGCAGCGTCGCAGGGGCGTGGACCAGGAAGGCAGGTTCCAGGTAGGGGGTGCCGCGGCTGGATACACCGCCCCACAGCAGGAGTGATCTGACGGGAGCGGAAACCGTTGCGGCCAGGTCCGTCCTCTCGTCCGCCAGCCGATGGCGGAGCGCATTCGCGAAGTGGTAGTCGCTGATCCAGTCGTATTGGCAATAGGACATCAAATCGCCGGCGTCCGGCGCAACGAGTCGGCCCCCGTAGCGAAAATCATAGCCCCACGCGCCGGTCGTGCCGCGTGGGTGCGGAAACGATGTGTCGACGTACCCCGCTCCACACCCCGGCGGATGTAGCAGGTTCATGTTGTGCCCCAGCTCGTGGGCGATGACGAGTTCCGACCGCTCCCCGAGATCGACCACCGAGAAGCTGGAACGACCGGACTGGTAGCCCAGCCCATGGTTGCCCAGAACAGGTCCGGTCATGGTGCCCAGATAGTAGCCCGCGGCAGCTTCCATGACGCGAATCAGGTCGGTTTCCTGAAGCAAGCTCTGGGCATTGTGATTCGAGGTTACCACCGGGTCGTGCAACAGCACCTCCATGTCACCCACCGGCAGAAGGGTCCTCGTTTTGCCCAGAAGCGTGTGATTCAACGGGTTTTCCGACATCGCCCGAGTGATCCTCAGCACGGAGGAGTCCGGCGCAGCCTCGAGAAGGAACGGGATCAGCGTGAGCTGGAAGGTGGGCATGGTCCGCACATCCAGCGCGACTCGACCGCTCTCGGGAATTCGCCTTGTCACGAGCAGCCCGGGATCAAGCGTACCCTCCGGGTCGACCTCGATCACCATTTCCAGTCCCGGCTCAACGAGCGAGCCGTCGATTTCGGCGTTTGCGGAACTCGTCAGCGACCCCTCGGAAACGGAAGCGGCTGTCGGTATCGGGGTGTCGCTTCCCGGTATCTCAACGACGTGGGTTGCACCGCCCGGAAGATGGAAACTGGCCCGAACGGGTGGAATGCCCGCATCGGTGGCGCGATTGGCAACGGGAAACACCCGTAGCAGCGCGCGGTCTCCAGCCACCAGCGGAACGGGGAACGCGCGTGATTGCACTGCCTGAGACAGATGCGCAAGTACGTTCTCCGCATTGCAGCGAGGAACTCGCACTCTGTGGATACCGTCCAGCCATGACAGCAGGCGGGGTTCGGGGGGCAAGCACAACCCTGTGTCATTCACCAGGAACACCTGCAGCGCCTGCAGTTCCGCAATGCTGGAGGGAAGCTCTCCGGACAGACCCGAGTTTTCGTTCAACACGAGCTCTCTCAGAAACGACAATTGACCGAGTTCGGGAGGGATCTCGCCGCTCAGGTCGTTGTCCTGCAAATGCAGCTCGACCACGCGATCGTACGTGTTCCCGACTACTCCGTGCCAGGTCGCAATCGGTTCGTCGGAAAGCCAGTTGGTCTTCGAACGCCAGCCGGGTCCGTCGGTGGCGTCATAGAGCGCCTTCAGAGCCGCCCAATCCGTATTCACGACCGTAATCGTCGAGCTTCCCGACGCGCCCTGAGCAGTTGCAGTAATCGTGGCGGTGCCCTCCGCTTCGGCAAGAATCCGCACCGTGTCAGAACGCAGGAGGAAGGAAGGCGGCATGATCCGAACCACGTTCGGGTCACTCGACGACCACTTGAAGTCCACTCCGTCCACTCTGTCGCCGTCCGGATCGGTCGCGGTTGCAGACAGCCCATCAACATCGGCGGGCGCGATGGTGTCGGAAGTGGGCGAAACCATGATCGAAAGCAGGAACGGCACTACCGACACACCGAAGCTCTGTCGGGCCGACGACCCGCCGGGATCGCGCGCCGTAACGGTAACGTTTGCGGTACCCTCCGCGACCCCCGACAGGGTCACCGTGCTGTTCACCGCGACCGAGGTCACCACGCCCGCGTCCGACGTCTCCACGGCATATGTCAGCACGTCCCCGTCCGGGTCGCTGAAGTACCCGGATACATCAAGCGTGTCGGTGCCACCGATGCGCACGCTCCGGTCGGCAATCGCGCCCTCCGCGACAGGCGCACGGTTGGCGGGCTGAGGCGGCTCGACCGCAGCTTCGCCACACGCAGAAACGAGGGTGCCGGTCGTCAGCACGAGGATCACCGGGGAGCGGGTCCAGACCGGCACAATCACCCCGGTGGAACCCGGGCTGCCCTGAACCCCGGGTGCAGGTGCGACACTCCCACGTCATCCACCACCACGGTGCCGACGTCGCTCCCGTCGAAAACCAGCGCCACCGCGCGGAGCGTGCCGGGGTCGAAGGCGGGATTGTCGACTGCGAAGTCGCCGAGCGGAATGGAGAAGTGCTGCAGGATCAACTCCCAGGGATTGGCGAAGCGGTTGTCCTCGATGTCGCGGCGGCGCAGCACCCGAATGGTGAGCGGCCTGCGCAACGCACCGTAGCCGGTCAGGCCGACCCGCGCGGTGTCGCCGTCCGCGTCGATGGCCGCGACGGTCAGCTGGAGAGGCGGCTTTTCCTCGTCGTCGTCGCGACCTCCCTGGCGGTCGTCGCGGGAACCGCGGCCGGAGCGGTCACGGTCGCCCTCTTCCCCCC
>VXMI01000084.1 GCA_009841165.1 Gemmatimonadota bacterium
AATCCGACCGACGAATCCCGTAAGCTGAACGATCACAACGACATGGGAATCCGAATGCTCATGTCGCGTAGTCAAAGTCGACACCCTCGATCACGTCGCCGTACTCGATCCCGTTCTCGGTGCGGATGTCCTGGTGCTGCCTCGTGTAGTTCTCGTGGGTCTCCATGATCCGCACCGCCGCGAAGCCCGCGTCGTTGAAGGGGCGGTGGTGGCCGCCGCGGCCGAAACGGTCGAGCCGGTAGATCATGATGGGGTCGAGGTTCGGGATGTAGGCGTCGGCGGTCGCGGCCACGTACCGGGCCAACTGGCGCGACGGTCCGTCGACCTCGCCGCCGAAGACGCGGTACCGGGCGCGGTCCTGTTCCGTGTCGGTGACCGGCGTGGGCTCCGAGAACACCCGGAAGGTGTTGTTCTCGATCACCCCGTCGACACCCTCGATGTTGCCGATCATGTCGTTGTTCAGGACGCCGATGATCTCCCAGCCCTCGTCGCGCGCGACCTGCGCCATGTGGCGCCCGCCCCAGAGGCCCTGTTCCTCGCCGGACAGCCCGGCCAGGATCACCGAGTTGCCGAACTCCCGGTCGGCGAGGAGTCGCGCGGCTTCGATCGCACCCGCCATTCCGGATGCGTTGTCGTTGGCCCCGGGGGCGTCGGTTTCGGCGTCGTTGCCGCGCGATGCGCGCGAATCGATGTCGCCCGACATGATGACGTAGTGGTTCGGGTTGACGGTCCCGGGCTTGATTGCCAGGACATTCACGATCCAGGTGTCGCCGGGAATGCGGGGGCTGAAGTCGGCGGTGACCAGGTTGCGCTGGTACACGACCTCGTAGCAGCCGCCGCACGCCTCGGAGATGCGCTCGAACTCGGCCTTGATCCAGCGGCGAGCCGCGCCGATCCCCCGCGTCGCGGACAGCGTGTCCGAGAACGTGTTGCGGGTGCCGAAGCCCGCCAGCATGCGGATGTCGGCCTCGACCCGCTCGGGAGATGCTGCCTCCACGATGTCGTAGATGCGGGTGTCGATCTGAGGCGGCACCTGCGCGGCGAGCGGGGTCGGAAGTGCGGCGCCGGCCGCCGCCCAGACGGCCACCGCAGGCGCGCGACGCCAGGGACGGCTGGCCATCACGGGTCGCACACCCGCGACGAGCCAATCGCGTACGATGCTCAAGTCGACTCCTCCTGACGCGCGAGCCAGCGGTCCACCCTGCTCATCAGGCTGCTCCCGTCGCGGAGGAATCTGCGCAGGTCGAGGAGGATCAGGATCAGCAGGACGAATACGCCGAGTTGCACCAGAGCCGTGATTCCGGCGAAGAAGCTGAACAGCGCGCCAAAGGGGCCGAATCCGAAGTCCGTCAAGTCCATTTCGTTTGTCTCCGTTCAAGGTCTTGTTGCTCCGAGGCCGGGATTGACCCCGGATGGCCGAAGGTAGCGCGTGGGCGAAAAAGCGGCACTACCAGACCAGAACAATCTTGCCGAAATTCTCGTTTGCTTCCATGCGGCGGTGTGCGTCGGCCACGCGGGCCGCGGGGAAGACGCGGTCTATCGCAGGCTCAAGGGCGCCGTCGGCGAAGCCGGGGAGCACCGATTTCGTGAAGTCGCGGGCCAGGCCGGCCTTCTCCTCCACACTCCGGGCCCTTAGCACGGTGCCGAAGATGCGCGCGCGGCGGGCCATCAGCAACCGCAGGTCGAGGCTGGCGCGGATTCCCCCCGGCACGCCTACCACCACGTGGCGCCCGCGCTGTGCGATCGCGGCCTGATTGCGCGCGAGGTAGGGGGCTCCCACCAGATCGAGGATCACGTCGGCCCCGCGGCCACCGGTCGCGTCCATGACCTCCTCATCCCACTCCGCTTCCCCCGGCACGCCCACGTCGAGCCCCATCGCCGCGGCCCTGTCCAGCTTGGACGCGGTGCGCGACGTGCCGATCGTGACCGCCCCCGCGCGCCGGGCCAGCTGCAGGGCCGCGGTTCCGACACCGCTGCCGACTGCGTGGATCAGGAGCGTCTCGCCGCGCTCGAGGCCGGCCTGGAGGAAGACGGCGTCGTATGCGGTCATGTAGACCTCGGGGATCGCGCCGGCCACCGTCATGTCCATCCCGTCGGGGACCGCCACCGCCACCCGTTCGTCCACCGCCACGCGCTCGGCGCAGCCCCCGCCCGCAACGATCCCGATGACGCGGTCCCCGTGGCGCCAGCGCGTCACGGCATCGCCCACCTCGTCCACCACTCCGGCGAACTCCAGCCCCGGCACCTCGGACGCGCCCGGCGGCGGCGGGTAGAGGCCGCGGCGCTGCAGGGTGTCGGCCCGGTTGACCCCCGACGCGTGTACCCGCACGACGACCTCGCGGCGAGAGGGTGTGGGGTGCGGCACGGCATCGAGCCTGAGGACTTCCGGCCCGCCGAATTCGGGGATGACGACGGCGCGCATGTTTCCCGCGATCGCCGGTTTCATCGGTGATGCGTGGTGATCTCCAGCACCCCGTTTGTGCCACGTTCGCCGTATCGTTGGAACCCTTCCATTCCACCGAGGAAACGTACGGAATAGATGTCGTGCGAACTCGTCTGGTACATCCAGCCTGCGGAAACCTTGTCGATGGGTATGCCGTCCATGACAACCATCGCGCACACCGGTCGGCCCGACTGGGTGACGAGCCTGAGACAACCGTTCGAGGTGTGATCGCCCGGCCTTCCCCCGGGCTGGACCGGCGGAAAGTACCGCACCTGGGGCAGCCTACGCACCTGGAGGATGTGGTCGAGACTCTGGTATGTGTCGCGGAGATCCTCGATCTCGCCGGGGCCGATGAACGCTTGCCGGCTCGTCCCCACGGTGCGCCAGTCCAGCTCGTCGAGTCCCACGACCTCGACCTCGATCCCCTCAAGGGGAATGGGGCCGGGGGTCAGGTGGAGGGCGAGCACCTCCCCGCCGTTGACCGGGACGTCGGCTTCGAACTCATCGTAGCCCAGGCGGAAGACCCGGATGGCATGAGTGTCCACGGGAACCCGATCCAGGCGGTAGTATCCCAGACTGTCCGTAGCGGTGGTCAGACCGAGGCTCGGCAAGCTGACGATCGCACCCTCGACTGGGAGGTTGTTCGACGCATCGACGACCTCGCCTTCCAGAGTCACCAGGTCGCCGACCTCCGCATCCTGTGCACCGAGTTCCGGCGGGCCGAGCAGGGTTCCGATGAGCGTCAACGCGGGGCACACGGACAATGCCGAATTTGCCCGATATGCCCGGCTGCTCAAGGTAAAAGCTGCATCATGCATCGTCGACTGGACGGTTCCCGTCGGAACCGGACGAGGCAAGCCGGGCCTCTGTCACCGGCCTTGGTGAGTTTGTATGAGTAGTGCACCGTAGCCGCCACGGAGGCCATAGCGGAGCGCCGCTTCGGCTCCATGTAGAAACCGCACCGAGTAGATGTCTTGCGTACTGGTTTGAAAAACCCAGCCTGCGGACACCGGATCCATCGGTACGCCGTCCAGAACGACCATCGCGCACGGCGGCCTTTGGGTACCCAGCGACAAGTGGGTTAGCCGCACACAACCGTTTGTGTCCGATGGTGGTGCCGGCACCCCGGGTTCCGTTGGCGGAGGTGGAGCTCCTCCCGGTTGAACCGGGGGAAGGTAGCGTGCCCGCGGCAGCTTCCGAACCCTGAGGACATGGTCGAGGCTGTGGTATCTGTCGCGCAGCTCCTCGAATTCGCCGGGACCGATGAACCCCTGGTCGCTCGTCCCGGCGCTACGCCACTCGAGGTCTTCGAGCCCCACCACCTTGACCTCGATCCCCTCCAGCGGGATCGGGCCGGGGGTCAGGTACAGGGCGAGCACCTCCGCGCCGTTGACTGGCACGTAGGCCTCGAACTTCTCATAGCCGAGGCGGAGGACACGGACAGCATGAGCGCCGGCAGGAACGTCATTAATGCGGTAGTACCCCATCCTGTCGCTGACCGCGGTCACCCCAAGGCCCGGCAGCCCGACGATGGCGCCTTCCACGGGGACGTTGTTCGAGCCATCGACGATTTCGCCTTCCAGAGTTATCAGGTCCGGGCTCGTCTCATCCTGTGCACCGAGTTCCGCCGGGCTCAACAGGGTCCCGACGACCGTCAACGCAAGCCCCGCAGCCGATACGAGACTCGCCCGCAGCCTCCGCCTGCTCATCGACAGTGTACCGTTCATAGTCACCCGAATCGTACGCTTCCGGCCTCCTCCGGTTCCGTCTGGCAACTTGAGCGAGTCAAGCCTGCGCGGACAAGGTGAGGCTACTCCATATGCGCTCGGCGCGTGCCGGTCGTTACAAGTCCCGCCCAATGGCCGTGATGTGCCCGGGAGCACCATTCATTACACTATCCGAGTCATGAAACTGCCCTTCGAACTTGACCGGCCCGTCGTCTTCTTCGACCTCGAGACGACCGGCCTCAGCCTTTCCCGGGACCGGATCATCGAGCTGGCGATAATCCGCGTGTCGCCGCGGGGTGACGTCTTCGAGCGGGTACGCCGCTACAACCCGGGGATTCCGATCCCGCCCGAGGCAGCGGCCGTCCACGGGATCACCGACGAGATGGTCGCCGACGAGCCCTCCTTCCGGGCCACTTCCAGGTCGCTGGCCCAGCTGCTCGAGCCCTGCGACCTGGCCGGGTTCAACATCCGCCGCTTCGACCTGCCCATTCTGATCGCCGAGTTCGAGCGCGCCGGGATCGACTTCGACGTGCGGGATCGCCGGCTGATCGACATGAAGCAGATCTTCCACAGGGAAGAACCGCGCGACCTGTCGGCGGCCGCCCGCTTCTACCTGGGGCGCGACCACGAGGACGCGCACAGCGCGCTGGGGGACATTCGAACGACCGCCGCCGTGCTCACGGCCCAACTGGACCGGTACCGCCACCTGCCGCGGGACATGGACGGGCTGCATGCATACTGCGACAAGATGGGGCCCTACGTGAGCGAGTTCGACCGCTGGTTCGAGACGACGCGCGGTGGACTGGTGTTCAGGCGCGGCAAGCACAAGGGCTCGCTTCTCGGCGACGTGGCCAACAACGCGCCGGACTACCTGGACTGGATGCTTCGGGCGGACGACATGCCGCGCGCGGTGGTGGAGGCGGTGCGTGAGGTCCTGGCCGTGCCCAATTCGGAAGGGTCCGACTCGCCCGGACCTTGAAGACGATACACCTTGAAGACGCCACACTCTGCAGAGGTCCATGTTGAAACCCCCTCGTCAGGAGAACCCCGCACGATGACCGTCCGGAACCGCGCCCACCTCGTCCGCGCCGCCGTCTTCCCCACCGCCCTTGCCCTCGCCGGGCCGCTGCTCCCGACCGGGCTGGCCAACCCGCTGACGGCCCAGCAGGCCATCACCTCCGAGGAGCTGGCGGCCTTCACACCCCGCCATGTCGGCCCGGCGTTGACCGGCGGCCGCATTCACGACGTCGAGGCGCTCCCGTACGACCCGTCAACCATCTACATCGCGTCCGCTTCGGGCGGCCTGTGGAAGAGTGTCAACCGGGGCATCACCTGGGCGAACCTGTGGGAGCACATGCCGGTCAGCACCTTCGGCGACCTGGCGATCGCGCCTTCCGACCCGGACATCCTCTACGCGGGGACCGGCGAGCAGCAGAATCGGCAGAGCACGTCGTGGGGCAACGGCGTGTACCGGTCCGACGACGCGGGCGCTACCTGGCGGCGCCTCGGCCTCGAGGAGACGCGCCATACGGGACGGGTTCAAGTGCATCCCAACGATCCCGATGTCGTCTATGTGGCCGCGCTGGGCAACCTGTGGCGCTCCACACCGGACCGGGGCGTCTACCGCTCCCGCAACGGCGGTCGCGACTGGGACAAGGTGCTTTTCGTGGATGAGCACACCGGCGCAATCGACCTGGCCATCGACCCCTCAAACCCGGATGTCCTGTACGCGGCCATGTACCAGCGCCAGCGGCGCACCTGGGGCTTCAACGGAGGCGGACCCGGCAGCGGCGTCTACAAGACCACGGACGGCGGCGACACCTGGCGCGAGCTCACCAACGGGCTGCCGGAGGGTGACAAGGGCCGCATCGGGATCGCAATCGCGCAGACCAATCCGCAGATACTAAACATTCTTGTTCAGCATTCCACCGAGTCCGGGGGCTATCGCAGCGAGGACGGGGGCGAAAGCTGGGAGAAGGTGAGCGACCAGAACATCCGGCCGATGTACTACTCCCATGTCTTCATTGATCCCACCAACGAGGACCGCGTCTATACGCTGGCCACCTCGTCCCACCGCAGCGAAGACGGCGGGCGCACCTTCACCGAGATCGCCGAGCGGCCCACCTACGACGTGGGCGTGCACGCGGACCAGCACACCATGTGGATCAATCCCGGCGACCCCGACCACTTCTACCTTGCCGGCGACGCCGGGCTGCACGAGACCTACGACCGCGGCGTCACCTTCCGCCGCATTCACAATATCCCGATCGGGCAATTCTACGGGATTACCGTCGACAACCGGGACCCCTACTGGATCTACGGCGGCATGCAGGACAACCACTCCTGGATGGGCCCGTCCGCGACGCGCTCGTGGGAGGGCATCGTCGACGACGAGTGGCGCCAGAGCGGTTTCGGCGACGGGATGTACCAGCAGGCCGACCCGGACGGGCGCACGATGTACATCAACGCCCAGAACGGTTCGTGGACGCGTTTTGACAACAGGACCGGCGACATGATGAGCCTGCGCCTGACCGCGCCGGACGGCGAGGAGCCCTATCGCTGGGACTGGGTGAGCCCGAGTCTGATCTCCCAGCACGATCCCAACACGGTGTACCTCGGCGGCAACCGGCTGTTCATATCGCGTGACCGGGGCGACAGTTTCACCCGCACCGGGGACCTTACCCGGCAGCAGGACCGCGACGAGCTGGAGATCATGGGGGTGCGCGGCGCCGACATCACGCTGTCGCGAAACGACGGCACCTCATCCTACGGCGAGATCGTCACCATCGCGGAGTCGCCGCTCGACCCGGCGGTGCTCTGGGTGGGCACCGACGACGGCAACGTCCAGGTCTCGCGGGACGGCGGCCGCAGCTGGAACGAAGTCTCCGGCGGCGCCTCCGGCCTCCCCGATGGCACCTACGTCAGCCGCGTCCTCGCATCGGCCGAGTCGTCCGCCACCGCGTACGTCACCTTCGACGCCCACCGCGACGGCGACTTTCGCCCCTACGTATACCGCGCGGAGGAATTCGGCGCGCGCTGGACGGCTTTGCACGACGACCTCCCATCCGGCTCGATCAACGTGATCATCGAGCATCCCGACAACCCGGCGGTTCTCTTCATCGGCACCGAGCACCACGTCTTCGCCAGCACCGACCGGGGCGAATCGTGGGCACGCTTCACGAACCTGCCCACCACCGCCTACGACGACATGGTGGTCCACCCGCGCGAGAAGGACCTGGTCCTCGGCACGCACGGCCGCTCGATCATCATTATCGACGATGTGGGCCCACTGGCCGACTACGGCGCCGCCGTGGCGGACGCGGCCGCCTTCTTCGAGCCCGGGTCCGGCACGATCATGAACTACTGGAAGGACACCTCGTACCGGGCCCAGGCCGTGTTCATGGGTGAAAATCCCGTGGACGGCACGGCGATCACCTACCGCCTCGGCCCCGGCTCGGGTCCCGCAACCCTCACGGTCCGGAACGGCGCCGGCGATGTCGTGCGGGTGATGGGCGTTCCGTCGGGGGAGGGGATGCACCGGGTGAATTGGGACCTGCGCCATGGCCTGCCCTCCACCGATCAGCCCGAATGGACGCCTCACGACCCGACCGTGGTGCCGCGCCCGCTCGAGATGCGCGGGCCGTTCGTCTCACCCGGCGTCTACACGCTGGAGCTGTCGGCGCGCGGTATGGTGCGGACCCGGCACGTCTCCGTGCAGGGCGACCCGGATCTGCCCCTCAGCGCCGAGGACTACCGTGAGCGGGAAGCGTTCCTGCTCGAGCTCCTGGAACTGAACCGCCAGCTCGAAGGCGCTGAGGGCGAGGCGAACAGACACCGCCGCGACCTCATGCAACTCTACGGCGCGATCAACGGCGGCGGCGTGCGTCAGGGTACGCTGCATCCCCCGACCACGACACAACGCGAGCAGCTGGAGCGAATCAAGATGGCGCTTCGCCGCATGGGACTGGTGGTGTAGGTACCCGTGGTGACTGGCGCATGGCAAAGGGAACCAGGCCATCGAGGCCCGGTACGTTGATGCTGCTCCGCTTCCTGGTTCTCGTGGTTCTGCTCAACATCGTCCGCTACGTAGTTGCGGGCTTCGTGGAGCAGATGCTCATTCTGCCGCATCTGTTCGCCGCCATGGCGGCGAGCCAGGAGTACTTCCGCACCGAATTCACGACGCTGGACTGGGTCACCTCGTACCTCTACAACTTCGCTATGTGGGCCGTTGCGGCGTGGGTGTTCCACCTGCTGCGACCAGTGCTGAAGGGTGGTGACGTCGCCGCCAGCTTAAAGTCGTTCGGGGTGATGTGGCTGATGTTTGCGGCGGTCAGCACCATCTACATGAACCACTACAGCCACCCGCCCGACTTCTACCTCTGGAACATCCTGGACGCCGTGATCGCGTTCGGCACGGTGGCGCTGGCCAACGGACTGCTGTACCGCCGCGTGATGGGCCCTAAGCGGGTTGAACGCCCTTAGCGGACACTCGACCCCGAGAAAGCCTCTCGGAGCATCTTGCGCTCAAACACCGGATCAGCGGAACCACCACCAACCACCGCCGCCACCCTGGAAGCGATTGTTGACGACGTTGTTGTAGATCGAGCCGAACTGGAACGAAAAGCCGAGTTGAAGGGAGTAGTTGAAGTCCTGGGAGCGTTGCTGGAGGTTCAGGAGGGCTTCCGCGTCGGTTGCGCCTTCGGCCGAGAGGTAGATCTGGTCATTGACCCACGAGATGTTGCCCTCGGCGTTGATGCTGACTCCCCGCGCGATGCGGAAATCGATGTCGCCCCCGAGCCGCACGTTGTAGAGGTCGATGTCGTGGAGGAAGTGGGATCCGGTCATGCTGATGGACGCGTCGCCCCACGGCTGCCTCTGGGATAGCTCGAACTCGAGGGACTGTTCCCAGCGGGTTTCCTCCATGTGGCCGAACACCGTTTCTTCCAGGTAGCTCCGATATGCCGGCCCGATCTGGTAGAAGACGGTGAGCGCTCGCCGCGTCGCCTCTTCGTAGGGGAAGAAGCTGTACTCGAGCGCCGGGGTCATCTCGGCGCGGAACCCCTGGTTGAAACGCACGATGCGTCGCATCTCGCCCTGGACGCCGACCGACCAGTGTTCGGCAAGCGAATACGCAATCAGATGGCTGAATCCCCAGTCCGTCCTGGAATCGGTGAACGTCGTTTCGTCGGCGAGGTCGATTTCCCGCTGGTTGTAGTTGACGTTGCCCCGGAAGTTCATCTTCCAGGTGGGCGTCACGCGGGAGGCGCTGAAGTTCCCGTCGATCCGCCTGGTCTGGCGCGTCTGTTCCCCGTTGAGCTCGGTGCGTCCGCCCAGACGGAACACCCAGAAGTCCCACGGATCCTCCACTTCCTGGACCGTCACCACGCGCTCCCCGGGATCGAGTTCTTCGGAATCGATGTCGAGAACATCGACGATCTCATCGAACCCGTCGACGGATTCGAAGAACCCGTTGGTCGCGGCGAAGTAGAGCAGCCCGACCCCGAGGGTGCGCGCGATCTCGTCGAGCGTCTCCCGGTCCGTATCGGTGGGTGACGCCTGATGGGCCAGCTGCTCCTCGTACCCGAAGTCGCCGTTGCCGATGAAGTCGAACTGGTACTCGCGCCCCCCCGACCCCGTGGCCTGGCTGGTCATGATCAGATGGACGTCCGCACCCTCGGGGATACGCACCCAGTTCACCCAGGGCAGCTCGGTTCGGAAGTAGGTGAGGTCGCAGAAGCGGCTCGCGCAGTCAAGGAAGACGCTGACCCGATCGCCGTTGACGCCGCCCTGTCCCTGAGCGGACAGGCGGCCGTCGAGCCCGCCGAGAAGGGTGATCACCGTGAGGCACGCGAGCGCCGCCCCGGCAGAGCTTGAGGTTCGGGTCAGCACATGCGGGACCGCGGCAGCGGCGCGACGGTCATCGACGCCTGGTGGTGATTACGATGGCGCCACCGATGTGGTTGGTGCCGAATCGCGTGGTGGCGTCGGAGGCGCTCATGAACCGGATTTCGTTGACCTCGGTGGGGAGCAGACTCCACATCTCACCCAGTTCGCCGCGAAGCTGCCCGTCGATGTAGACCCTGGCGGTCTGCGGTTCACGACTCTGGAACGTCGCTCCCGCTCTCGCTTGCAGCCATCTCGGGCGCAATGCCCGCACGGCCTCGTAGACCGTGCTGTGAGGCACCGCCATCAACTCGTCCTGAGTAATCAGGTTGCGCGAGCGGCTCGGGCCGCCGGGCTCTCCCGACGACGCGCATCCGGCTGAGAGGAGCGTAGCCACCAGAACCAGAGATGAATGGGCTCGCGTCAGCATGGCGTACCTCGTCTTTCCTGCTGCTCCGCCCGGCGATTGCGGGAAACCGGCCGAATTCGTTACTTCAAGTCGACACCTGCGGTCGCCGTACCGTTGGCGAACCGCGACCTCCAAGGTAGACGGAGAGGACCCCTTTGAGAAAGCCCAACGCTGGTTTGGCCTCAGTCGCGCTGGTCTCGTTCATGGTCTCGAGTTGCATGTCCATTCAGCGGATGCCCGTTCCCGAACCCGAGGTCCGGGACGATCTGAATGTGCGTGGAGTGGTGCTTGGCGAGGGGGCGGACAGCGAGACCTACGAGTTCTCTGAGGTGGAGGACTTCCGGTGGACTGAAACGAGCCTAGTGATTGTCGGCGTGGTGCATGCACCCGGCGAGCCCGATCACGGGCAGACTACCGCCGCGACCTTCCCACTGGCGGACATCAGCGAAGTGCTGGTCAACGAAGTGGACGGAACCCGAAGCTCCCTCATCGTCGGGGGCCTGATCATGGGGGCGACCATCGTCATCACCTTCCTGGTGACGGGCAAGTCGCAGTCAGGCGTGCCCATCGGAACTTCGGACTAGTTCACTCTTCTCGACTACCGGGCCACCGACACGAAAGCGCCCCCGCCAACCAACTGGCCGACGGGGGCGCTCGCCGCACTGATGTAAACACAAGATTACATAATGTAATCCCGCCTTTACATGCCGGAATCCGCTACGTGCATACGGACGAGTTCTGAATCTCCGGGTTGAGGGTGCATTCGATCTCAGGGACGGGCATGCACGACACGCGCGGCTCGGCCCCCGGGCCAATCAGGGTTCCACCCTGGAGGAATGGGTGCTGCCAACGGTCGAGATCGAAGAGCCGTCGGCCCTCGATCCACAGCGTCAGGTAGCGTTCCCGATCCAGGATCGACATGGCGTCGTCCTGGGCGTTGGGGAATTCCATTGCACCGACCGAAGCCGGCTGGTCGATCGGATCCGCGCCGTAGAACGCTCGTACCTCGTTGACCTTGGCGGTGAACGTCGCGAGATCGCCACCAGCCAGCGCGGCCTCCGCTTCGATCAGACGCATCTCGGTCCCGGACACGATCGGCACATCGCTGCCCTGCTCCGGGTACTTGTTCTGCCGATAGTGCGCGGTCAGTCCGTCCGCGCCCTGGTGGGCGCCGCTGCCCTGGCCGGTGCAGTCACCGGTCGGAGTCACCTCGCCCCAGGAGGGGCCGCTGGGGTCGTCCCATGCGCCGCAGATCGTGTACGGTGCCCGGGGATCCCCGTCGAACACGGTCTGGGCGGGCGTCGCCCACAAGCCAACCTCGGCTCGTCCCCAGGATTCGTTCCACACACCATTGCTGTTTGCCGTCTGGTGATAGATTGCGTAGTGCACGAAGTCGGTCGGCACCTGCGCGGCGGCCTGAACCGCCGCCGACCAGTTGCCCAGCCCGACATTAGCCTGGGCGATGCCGCCGTGCGCAGCAGTCACAAAAGCGCTGGCACCGGCCGCATTTCCAATGGTGATAGACTGATTGAGCGCCACGATGGCACTGTCGAATGCGGCCGTTCGGGGTTGCAGCGGTCCCTTGTCGTACACCAAATCGCAGAAATTCTCGCCCAGCATGCGGTGGGCGAGACCCATGAGCAGGAACAGCCGTGCGGCACCATCGAAGCTGTTGGCTTCGCCTTCAAGCACCTCCTGAAGCCGTTCCCACGCACTGCCTGCTGCCCAGGCGGCCTCGTGGGCCTGTTCCCAGTGCCCTTCCGAATTCTCGTTGTCGAACACGCCCCTTCGGTATTGCCCGGTCGAGAAGTAGCTGCCCGTGCCGGCGAGGTCGTCCGTGAGGCGGGCGATGTCGAAGGCGTAAAAGTCGCCGATGTGGTTGAATTCCGCCGAAGCCCCGGAGACCAGGATCGGCATGAGGTCGCGCGTGGTAAGGTCCTCGTCCAGGATCCTCCCCGGATTGAGAACCTCGAGTTCGCACGCAGTCAGGGCAAAGACGCCAATAAACGTCACGAGGGCGCCCCTGCCTGCTCTTGCAATTCGTTTCATGATCATTTCCGTCCCCCCATCAGAAGTTCAAGGAGAGGTTCAGGATGAAGATCCTGGGCGGCGCCATGTTGTAGTACTCGTTGGGCGTCGAGTCCCCGAATCCGTTGTCATTGGCCTCCGGATCCAGCCCGCGGTAGTCGGTCCAGGTCAACAGGTTCTTTCCTGCGATCCCGATCTGGGCGCTGCGGGCGCCCGGCACGATGCCGTCAGGCAGACGGTAGGTCACGGACGCCGAGCGGATCTTGAAGAAATCCGCCGGATCCGTCCAGATTCCCTGGTCCGAGTAGGGCCCGATGCAGCGGGCGATATCGGCCGCCGGCAACCCCATCGTTGCAACCCGCGATGCTCCCGATCCACGGAGCGAGTAGTACTGTTCCTGAATGGCGGGGCATCCGTCACCCGGCCACACACGCCTGCG
The DNA here is from genome assembly GCA_009841165.1 of Gemmatimonadota bacterium. Classification (GTDB taxonomy): domain Bacteria; phylum Gemmatimonadota; class Gemmatimonadetes; order Longimicrobiales; family Gaopeijiaceae; genus Bin94. The sequence continues at coordinate 12,930 of VXMI01000084.1, forward strand.
GACGTTCTGATATGCGATCCCGATGGGCCGCACCATGCCGTACTGGCCCTCTCCGACCACATCGATGGTCAGCGTACGCCAGAGCGTCAGCCGCGAGTTCAGCCCGACCGTCTCGGTGGGGAAGAGGTTGCCGATGTATCCCTTCTCCCACTGTGGCAGCGCGCCGATCTCATTCGGGTTCTGAATGATGTCGTCCCATCGGATCCACAGCGGCAAGCCCACGGTCCGACTGGTGCCAAGGTCCTCGAGAGGCCCCAGGTCGGTGATCTCGCTGTCGTTTGTACTGTAGTTGATCCCGATGTCCCATTCGATGTCGTCGGTCCGAATCGGAACGACGTTGACGAGGGTCTCGGTTCCCCAGTTCTTTACCTCACCCAGGTTCCTGAGGGTCGCCTGCTCCGTGCCTCCCGACGGCGCTTCCTGGACACCGATCAGAGCGTCGCGGGTGGTCTGGTCGTAGGCGGTGAACTCGACACTCACCCGACCGTTCAGGAAGGACGCGTCCACTCCGTACTCGAACTCGGAGGATACTTCCGGACCCAGATCCGCATTCCCCAGGTTGGAGATGATCACGGCCGGAACCTGCTCGTCGGCCGACGTTGCAGAGTAGGTGCGCTTGGCGGCGAAGGCACCGGGTGCCTTGCCGGACTCGCCCCATGCGGCCCGCAACTTGAAAGTCTCGGCGAAGTCGAACGGGAAGAAGTCCTCGTCCGAGATGGTGTAGGCCGCCTGTACCTTGGGATAGGCGGCGAGACCGAAGCCTTCCCCGAAAGTGCTGAAACCGTCCCAGCGCATCCCGGCGGTCAGGAAGAGCTTGTCGTTGAGCCCCACCACTTCCTGCACGAAGAAACCCCCGTTTCGGGTCGTGATACGGCCCTCGAACACCTGAGGAAGGTTGCCGCCACCCAGGATCTGTTCACCCGGGCCGGCGAACTCCCGGTCGAAACCGTTGATGGTGTAGTTGAATTCCTCGTACACCTGTCCCCCAAACGAGAGGTTGGAGGAAATGGCTTCTAACGGGCTGTAGTTGAATGTCCCGCTGTAGTCGAAGGTGAGGTTGCGGTCGAACTGCTGGTCGACCTCGCGGTCCCCGGTATGGCGCTCGTAGAATCCCCAGCCCTTGAAGTCGATGAAATCCGACGAGGTATAGTCGATCCCCACGTTCATCCGATGGGAGAACATGCTGTTAGGCGCCCAGTTGACCGCCAGGCCCGTCACGTACTGGTCGAGGTGGGTGATGATCTCGTTCTCCAGAACCAGCGAGTCATCGTTGCCGGGGGTGTACCCGGCCGTGCCGCGGAGCACGTTCAGGTAGAGTCCCGAAGCATTGTTGCCATTCGGGATCCAGGTGATGTTCCGGCGCCCGTAGCTGCTGTTGAGCTGGATGTTGAGGCCGTCTGCCGGCTGGAAGGAGATGTTGGCGCGGACGCTGTAGTTGTCGGCCCCCTGCGGATCGACCACGCCCTGCCGGTCCCCGTACTGGCCCGACACGAAGTAGGTCGCCGTTTCGCCGCCGCCCCGCACGCTGAGGTTGTAGACCTGGTGGTGGGCATTGCGGAACCAGCTTCCGTTCTCCGGGCAGCCAGGCTCGTCCACCCCCATCTGACCTGTCTGATGGTTGAGGATGCCAGGGTCCCGGCAGGTGTTGAGGAAAAGACCTGACGGATTGACATCGGCGCCGGGCCCCTGGTGGGGCATCACGCTCATGCCCTGCTCGATCGAGGCGGTCCAGGCCGGAGCTCCGGCCACGCCGCGCTTCGTGAAGATCTGAATCACGCCGCCCGCAGCCTCGGTCCCGTACAGCGTCGTGGCTGCCGGCCCCTTGATGACCTCCATGCGGTCGATGTCCGCCGGGTTGATCATGTCGAAGGCCGAAGGCGTCTGCGCGCCCTCGTCGTCGGAGCCGATCGGGTTGCTCTCGAGGCGAACCCCGTCAACGTAGATGAGCGGGTTGTTGCCCTGGGTGAGAGAGTTGTTGCCCCTCAGCCGGATCTGGCTGGCCGCGCCGACCTGCCCGCTGTGGTCGTTGACCTGGATGCCGGTGGTGCGTCCCTGAAGCACGTCGCCGAAATCGGTCACGGCCGTATACTGGATGTCTTCGGCCACGATGGCGCTGATGCTGTTCCCGACCTCTCTGCGGCGCGCCTGCCCGGCCGTGCCGGTGACGACCACGCCTTCGAGCGAGATCGCATCCTGCCGGACGTTGAAATCGGCCGTCGCCGCACCTCCTGCCGGGACGTTCACCTCGATCTCCACACTGCCGTAGCCGATCATGTCGACCCGCACCGTGTGCTGGCCTGCCGGAACGTTGATGATCAGGTAGCGCCCGACGTTGTTGGCGAGCTGCCCCAGCGACGTGCCGACCACGGAGACCTGCGCCCCTGCAATGGGCGCCTGGCTCACCGCGTCCTGGACGCTGCCGGTGATCGTTCCGGTCTGAGCCGCCGCTCTCTCCGCGAGCCCGAAGGCAAAGACGAAGGAAAGGGCGGCGCCGAGCGCGGCCAGGCGCCCGGCACGATTCGGTCCATGAAGTCGCATGGATCCTCCTTGGTTGCGGACGAGGTGTGCACCCCTCGCCCAATGCAACAGAATGCGAAGCGGGCATAGTGAGACGTTAATTGACGGCGCGCAAGTATCCACGCGAGTATTCCCGGCCGAATCCGTCGGCTTCAGCGGCCGGAACGCGGCGCGACCGTGCAGTCGGTCAACGTCGTGCACGTCACCGCGAGGCGTCCCCGGTCGGCTTCAGGCACAGAGAGAATCGACACGGCGGCCACGGCTTCCCGCACGTCGACCGGGCGGGGCGGACGAAACGTGATGTGCACCCTCCAGGCCTGCCGCCCACCCGCCTCGTAGGGTTCCAGTTCGACATCCCCGATCCACGGGACCGCCCGCAGTTCGCGGTTCAGGATCGAGATGTCGGCCTGGCTGCGCGGTCCGGACCCCATTTCCAGGGTCAGGGTCTCGTTGGAGAACGGGTAGTTCTCGCGCCAGCGGTTGACGGCATCGTTGACCTGGCGCCAGTCGCCGCCGGACGCAAGCAGGTGCTGCGCATAGTCGCGCAGGAGGAACTCGTTGTGCTTCACCCCAGCATCGAGCGCGTCCTCGAAGTGCGTGACGAAATCGCCCTCTGCGCCCCGGACGATGGACTGGACGCCCTCGAGGAAGTCCGTATCGGGGTCCTGGGGATTCACCTGCCGGACAACCTCGGTCATATCCGCCCAGCGGTCGCTGCCCCAATCCACCGGCTCACCCACCCTCGACAGGTACAACTCGCGCACGCCGACGGCGATACCCACGCCGTAGATCACGAACAGGATCCGGTAGCTCTGGAACACGACGCCGAGGGTACGGCCCCACGACCTCCTGGTACGGTCGGACGCCGGGGGGAGCGGGGCGCGTCGCGTGGCGGACTTGCGCCTACGCTTCGACGAGGACCGTCCCCGCCTCGGCCGGGGCCCCGCCTTCCTCGCCGTAGGCGGCCCCCCGCCGCGCTTGCGACCGCCGTGCCCGCGTCCGCGCCTGCTCACAGTCCCCCCTGCACCTGCTTGTCCCTCACCTTCCAGATGAAGGAATCGACGTAGTAGTGGAGCAGCGCGTAGGCGTACAGCATCATCTGCGACCAGAGTTCGTAGCCGCCCGCATAGTCCAGCGCCGGGATGTTGAACTGCGGTATCGCGGGGTACGGGGCGAAGTTGACGACGCCGAACCCGAACTCGTCCAGCGGCCGGTTGATGAGGAGTTGGAACGCGACCGCGTACGCGCCGCCCAGGATCAGGAACCACTTCAGCCTGCCGCTCCCGGTGAGCCTGCTCCAGAACCCCGGTCTGGACGCGCCGGTGGCAGCGGAGCGCTTCATGTAGGAGTAGACCATCACCATGTACTGAACCCCGTGCATGACGCGGTGCGCGACCGCATACAGCAGGATCGAGTTGGTGTGCCACGCCACGAAGTACCAGAGGAAGTAGCTCGCGGCGATGAACGCGTACTTGATGGGATTGATCTGCGCGCCCGCCTTGACCGTCTTTCGCAGGTGCAGGAGGTAGACGATCAGGTAGCCGCCGGTGACGATCCAGCTGAGCAGGAGCAGCCCCTCGACGAATCCCGCCGAGATGGGGATCTGCATGCGGTGCAGTTCGCGGATCCAGAGGAAGCGGAACATGGGCGCCTGCAGGAACATGTTCCCGTAGAGGATCCAGTGAAGCGCGAGATCGTATTTGCGCGTGCTCTCGAGGCCGGTTCTCGCCTTGAAGTCGTAGACGCGGCTGAAGCCGTGCTGCTGCATGATGCTGTGCTGGTGGTCCCACGCCGACACGAGCAGCAGCAGGGTGATGGGCACCCAGACGAGTCCGGCGGCGGTGAGGGAGAAGATGGCGACGGGGCCGACGATCAGCCGGGCCTTGAAGCGCTCCCACACGTCGGGCATGCCGTAGCTGCGCACCCAGGTCGCGTAGTGGTGCGGGGTCGTCACCCAGAGGTTGATCGACGCGACCGCCACGTACGGCAGCCAGGCCTGGAAACCCAGGGCGAGCGCCACCGCGAAGAAGGGGAGCCCCAGGAACCATACCGAATCCGCGCGGGGGTTCAGGATGTAGCCGGTTCTGAACATGGATTCACGGTATGCGCGGATGGGACGGGGATCAATGCGTTGTGACGGGCGCGTGCCTGGTTCCGGGGCGGGGGTCGGGGCCCGCCCGTCCGCGCGCGGGGGCGCTGGCAGGCGCACGCCTCCGGCCCCTGCGCGGGCCGGTCCGGCACGGAGGCCGCGTTGCCGGGTGCGCGCGCAACCACCAGACTCATGCGTCCGGTTTCGTTGACGCCGTGGCGTGGCCCGGCCCACCAGCACACCACATTCCCGGGGACTGCAACCATGCTATTCGCCGCTCATTCGGGCCTGCGCTTTCTGGTGCTGGTCGGCGGGCTCTTCGTGATTCTCTATGCTGCCGTGGGTTTTTTCGGCAAGCGCGAGTATTCGTCCGCGATGGCGCGGCTGGTGTACGTGTTCACCGGCCTGATTCACCTGCAGGTGCTGGTCGGCTTCGCGGCGCTCTTTGTCCGTCCGTTCAGCACGATCCTGATCGGGCACATCTTCCTGATGATCGCTGCGGCGGTGGTGGCCCAGTTCACGGCCTCTGTGGTGAAGCGGCGACCGCCGGAGGAGCGGAGCTACGGCCCCCACCTGGTCGGCGCGATCCTGGCCATGGTGTTCATCGCGCTCGGGATCATGGCGATCGGGCGGGGGGTGCTGCAGAGCACGTTGTAGCGGTGCGTTAGCTGCCAACGCCGACGGGGCGCCCCGCTGCCGCGAAGCGCCCCGCCGGAATTGGGTTCGGGTCGGTTGGCCGGCTAGCCGGTCGGCCCGTTGACGTTCGGGTTGGTGTCGACCTCGCCGCGCGCGATCGGGAAGCAGAGGTCCTGCTGAATGAGGTGCGAGCCCTCGTTCTGGCTGCCCGACGGCACCTCGAGGGGATGCCGGTCGCCCGGTGTGTTGTCGCGGTTCCAGCGGTAGAAGTCGCCCAGGCGGCGGCCTTCGAGCCAGAGCACGATGCCGCGCTCGCGCTTGAGCGCAGTCCATGCTTCCGCAGCGCTCGATGCCATCGCCATGTCTACGCCGGCCCCCGAACGGAGCGCGTTGATCCTGGCCAGTGCGCCCTGCCAATCTCCGTTCTGCAGCATGGCTTCAGCCTCGATCAGGCGCATTTCGGTTCCCTTGGACAGCGGAATGTCGGCGCCTGCGTCCGGGTACTTGGTCTGCGGCCACCACGGCACCTGACCGCAGCACTGCACCGCGGCGTCGCCGGTCTCGTCGGTGACGCGGTACGGCACGCGCGGATCGCCGTCCGGGTTGTTCTCGCTCATCGCGTAGTCTTCGTACTTCGTGTAGCGCTGCGTGTGGGCCTTGTACGGCTCGGCCTGCGACGCGAACTGGATCCGGTTGCGGGTGGCGTCGCCGTAGGTGTCCCAGTACGGCAGGTGCCAGGTGAAGCCGTCGGGGATGCCGGACGCGTCCGAAACCGCTCCGGCCCAGTCGCCCATGAAGGCCTTGACCGAAGCGCGGCCGGCCACGGCTGCCATGGCCAGGTCGCCTGAACCGAGCGAGGCGGCCTGGTCGAAGCGCGCGATCGCGCGGTCGTAATAGACGCTGCGGTCGCCGGCACCCTCGCCATCGATCACGGAGAGGCAGAAGTTCTCGCCGAGGAGGCGGTATGCGTAACCCGTCCACAGGTACGCCTCCGCCAGCAACGCCTGCTCCGAGGCACCGGTTTCCATGATCTTGGCCACCCCGTCGTCACCCCACCACCTGGCGCGCTGTGACACGTTCCAGTGGGTGTTGACGGTCTCGTAGTCGAGCTCCCCGTTCTGCCATTCGACCTGGATGCCGAAGCTGCCCGTGGAGCCCGACGGATGGAGTTCGCGGGAAATGGCGGCTGAGGTGTAGCCGACCCAGTTCTGGGCCTCGCCCATCGCGCGGCCGATCCCGGCGACGATCGCTTCCTGGGCCGCGAGCTCGAACAGGAACTCCTCCTGGACGCGGCCGGGGTTGACCACGTCGATGTCGCAGGCGGACACCAGCGCGATCAGCGCGGCGGGCAGGAGGGCGGCCTTGCCGATCAGGTCGGCGGCGCGGATCCGCGCCGCCTTCGTTGTCGTGTTCGTCATTCGTCTGTCCCCTCCCCTAGAAGACGAGCTGGAGCGAGAAGGTGTAGAACGCGGGTGGCGGCACGTGCTCCAGCATGCGGCGTACGCGCGTGTTGTAGCCCACGTTGCCGCCGACCTCGGGGTCGAGCGTCCGCATGCGAGGGTCCACCCAGCGGAAGAAGTTCCGTCCCGAGAAGGTGACGCTGGCGCGTGACGCCTGTGCCATCTCGGCCCAGCTGTCCGGCAGCGGCGCCTGGAAGCTGAGCTCGCGGATCTTGAAGAAGTCCGCCGGCTGAATCGAGAAGTCGGACTGGTAGTGCGCGACGTCGCAGCGGGCGCGCTCTTCCGCGGTCAACGCAGCGTAACCCTGTGTCTCCCAGGTGTTATACGCCTCGAAACACCCGGCCCACTTGACGGAGCGCCTGGTGGCCGCGGCCTGCGCGCCGTTCGACATCCATGCGCCGCCCTGGTACTCGCCGCGGGCGGAGATGGTCATCGCGTGCGGCAGCCCCAGGGTGATGTTCATGCCCGCGATCGTCGTGGGCTGGTTGGGTCCGAAGGTGCTGTCCTGCACGATGATCGGATCCGCGTGCGCATCGGGGTTGGCCACGCGGTCGGCACGAATGACCGGCGCGGGGTGGCCTTCGATCACCCAGCCGAAGCCGCCGATCGAGAATTCCGGCGCGCCCCCGAGGTCCAGGATCTCGGAGTCGTGCAGGGAAAGGGTGCCGCCCAGGTCAAGGTTCCAGCTCTGGCCCCGGATGAGGCTGTAGTTGAGCCCCAGCTCGAAGCCGCTGTTGGCGAGTTCGCCCACGTTGGCCAGCTGCGAACTCGTGAAGCCCAGCGAGGGAATCTGGCGGACGCTGAAGAGCGCCTCGGCGGTGTTCTGCGTGAAGTACGTGAAGTCCAGCGCCAGCCGGTCGTCCACGAGCGACGCCTCGAAGCCCGCTTCGAGTTCGGTGGTGGTCTCGGGGCCGATCGCGGCGTTGCCCACGTTGGCTGGCAGGAATGCCGGGACGCCGCCCCAGCCCGCCGCGCTGAAGGTCCGGACAGCATCGAACGCGCCAGGCGCCCGGCCGGCCTGTCCCCATGCGGCCCGCAGCTTCATCGATCCCCAGCTCTCGTCCCAGAAGTCCTCGTCCGAGATGATGTACGATCCAGAGACCTTCGGGTACGCCTGCAAACCGAAATCCGCGCCGAAGGCCGAGTTGCCGTCCACGCGCACTCCCACTGTCACGAAGTACTTGTTGGAGAAGTCCAGCCTGCCTTCGGCGAAGAGGCCGGCGTTCACGACCCGGGTCCGATCCTCGAAGCCCAGAGTATTGCCCGCGTTGTCCACGTCCGGGTCGCCGGGGCCGGGGAAGTTGTCGCCATACGCCGTCGTCACCTCGACCCGCTCGGTGACCGACTGGCCCCCGAACGAGAGCGCGGAACGGATCCCCGACGGCAGCTCCACGTCGACCGATCCCAGATAGTCGAAGGTCAGAGTGTTGAACTCGTAGCGAGAGGTCGCAAGGATGCCGGTGGGGGCCCGAATGAACCCGAAGGGCCTCAGGTTGCGGTTGTCCTGCTGGGCCAGGTCATAGCCCACGCTCAGCCGGTTGGTGAAGTTGGCCATCGGTGAATAGGTGGCCGTCATCCCCGTGATGAGGTGGTCGAGCTGGGTGGTGATCTCCTGGTCCAGGAAGGGGTTGATCGCGTTGAACGACTCGTCGTTCAAGTAGTTGCGGTCACGGCGGAAGGTGTTGAGCGTGAGCCCGTGAGCGTTGTTGCCGGCCGCGGTGTGGGTCAGCTGGTCGTTTGTGTACGACGTGTTCCACTGAAGCTGGAGGTCTTCGCGGGGCGAGAAGGTGAAGTTGCCGCGCAGAACCAGCTTGCCCTCGTGGTCGTTGGCGAGGACGCCGTCGTCGGACTCGTAACTTCCCGACACGAAGTAGCGGACGGTCTCGGCGCCGCCGCCCACGCTCAGCGCGTAGTTCTGCTGGTGCGCGCCGATATCGCTGAAGAGCCCGCTGTCGCAAGGCTGTCCCTCGACGACGAACGATTCGTCGCAGCCGGGTTTGTGGCCGCGCAGCCACGGGTTGATGAAGATGAAGTCCGAGCGGCCGCCCGATAGCGATGTCGGGTTCTCCGACGGCGGGCGTATCGACGGGTCCGGGCCGAAGGGAAGGTTGCGGGCCACGCCCTGATTGATCTGGCCGGTCCAGGTCGCCTGACCCACCGATCCGCGTTTGGTGAAGATCTGGATCACCCCGGCCGACGCTTCGGTGCCGTACAGGGTGGTTGCGGCCGCGCCCTTGATGACCTCGACCCGTTCGATGTCCTGCGGGCTGATGCTGTTGAGAGGGCTCGAGACATCGTTGTTGCTGCGTCCCGAGTACCCGATCGGGGGCACGTTCTTGGCGAAGCCCTCGCTGCGAACGCGCACGCCGTCCACGTAGATCAGCGGCTGGTTGGACTGGGTCATCGACACGTTGCCGCGCAGGCGGATCATCGCGCCTCCGCCCGAGCTGGCGGAGCTCTGCGTGACGGACATCCCCGGGACCCGCGCCTGAAGCAGCGCGTCAACGTTCTGGGGCGGGCCCACGACCTCTTCCTCGATGTTGAGCTGTGAGATCGAGTTCCCGACTTCGCGCCGTCGCGCAGCGCCCGCCGTGCCGGTCACCACGATCTCGTCGAGACCGAGTGCCTGGGCGGACATGGCGAAGTCCTGCTGCACCGTGGCGCCGGCGCCGACCGTGATTTGCGCCTCCGCCGTGGCGAAGCCGATGCGCTCGGCGCGAATGGTGTATTCGCCGGCCGGAACGTTGAGGATGATGAAGCGGCCGTTGTCGCGGGAAAGCGTGCCGAGAGCGGTGCCCTCAAGGTACACCTGCACCGACCCGACGGGACGCTGGCTCGCAGCGTCGGTGACGAGGCCGGTGACCGTGCCGTCCTGTGCGTGCAAAGCGGCGGGCGCCGCCAGCGCAAACACGAGGATGGCCGCCCCCGCTGCGACCGCTCCGCTCCCGAAGAAGCGTACGGATTCCAACATTCGGTTTACCATGTTTGCTCGACTCCTCTCAAACCTGGTTCTGCCTGCCGGGCCATTTTTTGCCGGGGCTTTCCCGGGACGGCACCGGTTCATTGACTCTGCTGAATATTTATGATCACCTCGGCGCTCGCCACTCCTTCGACTGCATCCTCGGCTTGGGCCCGAACGGTATACAGCCCCGTGGACTGGTAGGTGTGCTCCCTGGCGCCCGACGCCGTCTGGGCTCCGGCGGTCGCCAGCGAGTCCACCGTTCCGTCTCCCCACGTGAAAACGATCCCGTTCAGCCTCCGCCCGCTGACATTGTAGAGCACGGAGAGCTCCTCGTCGACAAGGCCGGTCTCCGGACCGATCAGTTCGATGGACAGCGGTGTTCCGATCTCGTCCTCGTAACACGAGGTCAGGCCGGCGCCGGCCACGCAGAGGAAAGAGGCACCCAGGGCAGCGCGAAACAGCGGAACACAGCGGGTCATGCGCGCGGTTGAGGACGCGATCCGAGTAGCCCTGCGGCGGCCGCGAGCACCTGTTGGAGCGCTCATCGTGCCAAAAACGGTATCTGGATGATGATCCGGTCTTCTTCCGGCGGTCCCGGCGGCACCGTGGTCCCGCGCCTCGAACGCCGCGCGAACTCGTACCACACCATCCCTCCGAGCGCAGCTGCCACGACCCCGGCCAGCGAATACGTTCTGCCTCGGTCGAGCGAACGGAGCTCGACGTCCGCCACTCCTGCGGCGGGGATTCGGAAGCGCTGGCTGTAGGACTGTACGCGGATCCCGTCCGCGACGGTGACCACCGGGACCTCCAGGAGCAGCCCGGCCGGATCCGCCTCGACGACGGTTCCTTCGACGAGCCGGTCGCCGCCAAGCAGGTATTCGGCGAGCTCCTCGTGCTGGGCCTGCGTCAGGAGCGTGCGCACCCGGTCGCCGCCCTGAAGCTCCGGAATACTGGTGGGCCTGTAGGCGTGACATGACGCGGCGGAGAGCGACAGCAGGAGGACGGCCAAGGCTCGGGATACGGTCATGGTGACTGTAAACCTAACATTGCGCGCACCTGTCGAATCACCTCCAGGATCTCCTCGTCGCCGGGGGCGAACTCGAGCCCGTCGTAAAGCGACGGCAGTGCCTCTTCGGGGCGACCGCTGTTGACCAGGGCGACCGCCAGGTAGAAGTGGGCCCGAGAGAGCCCGAAGTCGTTGCGAATCGCGGCCCGGTAGGCCAGGATGGCGCCCTCCAGATCGCCTCGCCGGAACCGGGCGTTGCCGAGGTTGAGGTGCGCGAGCGCCTCGGTCGGACGCACGACGGTCGCGCGCTCGTAGACGGCTTCCGCCTCGGCTTCGCGTCCGAGTGTTTCCAGTCCCAATCCCAGGTTGACGAGCGCCACAGGGTCGTCGGGCTGCCTTCGCAGCGCTTCGAGGTACGTCTGCACGGCCTCCTCCGTCGCTCCCACGCCGGTCAGCCCCGAGCCCAGTGCAACCAGCGTCTCCGGGGCGTCCGGGAGGACCTCCTGGGCGCGGCGCAGGAAGTGGAGCCCCGCTTCGGGCCCGGAAGTGCGCTCGGCGGCGGCTGCCCACTGGGACAGGGCGGCGGCCCAGCGAGCCCGCAGTCGCGAGGGGTCCGCCTCGGCCCGCGGCATGCGGTCGAGGAGGGCGCGCACGTCCGGGTGACCGCCCCTCGTGGCGTGAAGGGTGGCCGCGGCCACGGCGCGCACGTCCTCGTCGCCGTCTTCGGCCATGGCCGCCAGAGCGCGGCCGGGAGAGTCGTCGAGGCCAGGTGCCGATTGCGAGCCCGCGGCGGCGCCTCCCACCTCCTCCGTCTCCGGGTTCCGCACCTCGCCATCTTGCGGCCGCGGCCCCGGGAGGCCGACGCCGCTCTCCACCCACCCCAACACCCACGTATCCAGCGCCATGAGCTTGGCCAATGCATGCTTGTCGCCCAGCGCGGCGGCTGCCGTGAGCGCACTGTCCCATTCGGTCTGTCCGGCGTTGGAGGACCTTGCCGCCATGAGGGACGCCACCTCCGCCCGGTGCGGCCTGATCTGGCCCCACCACGCCTCGGCCTGCGCCGCAAGTTCGGCGGCGGTCATGTCGCCGTGGCACTGCGCGCACGCCGACGCGAGGCCCATCGCCTCGTCCACTCCCGGCCTGGGGATCGCGATAGTGTGATCGGAGCGGCCGTAGGGAATTGCGTCCGAGAGTTCGGGGTGCTGGATGTAGGGCATGTGGCAGCCGACGCACGCGGCGCCCGGGGAGCCGGCGGGGTGGAAGGTGTGCTGCTCGGGCTCGGCCGCGATCCCCGCGTGGCAGGCGGTGCATTGGCCGTCGTCGAAGCGCCCCCGTAGCGGGTTGCCGAAGGCATCGCGGTAGTTCTGGGAGTGCGGGGCGTGGCAGTCGACGCAGGTCATCGAGCCGAAGAGGTAGCAGGCGCTGCTGCGGTGGGTCTGCTGGT
>VXMI01000026.1 GCA_009841165.1 Gemmatimonadota bacterium
ATACCCCACTGCGCCGACCGCGACCGCGACGAGGCGGGCGTCGTCGAGCGAGCGGCCCAGCAGTTCCAGGCCGACCGGGAGGCCGCTGTCGGTGAAGCCGGCCGGGATGGTGAGCGCGGGGAGGCCGGTGTGAGCGCTCAGGAAGCAGGTGGCGCCGGTGGGCGCCGCGCCGATCAGGGCCGTCTCCTGCCGCATGGTGGGGTAGGCGAGCGCGTCCAGGTCCTCCCGGTCGAGGAAGTCGACGACGGCCGCCGTGAGGGCGCGCCGCCGTTCCATGGTCTCGGTGAGTTCGGGGGAGTCGCGCGCGGCGCGTGCGTTGCGGCGGCGAAAGTTGCCGTCGAGGGCCTCGTGATGGAGGCCCGCGTCGAGGATCTCTTCCAGCGTCGCGACCGGTGCGTCGGGCACCCCGGCCAGGTAGTCCATCAGGTCGAACTTGAACTCGAAGTCGATCAGGCCGGTGTTGGAGAGCAGTTCGTCCATGTCGGGGATTTCGACGTCCACGACCGTTGCGCCGAGGGTTTCCATCTCGGCGAGGGCGTCGCGAATCACCCGCGTCACGCTCCCAGGGCTTCCCTGCTCCGGCACCCACGTCTCCAGGACGCCGATGCGGGCACCGTCCAGGGCGGCGGGGTCGAGCGCGGCCTGGAAGTTCGGCGTTTCGCGCCCCTCGAGGATGGCTGTGGCGGGGTCGGCGGGATCAAGTCCCACCGTGGCGGCGAGTGCGAGCACCAGATCGGCCACCGTGCGGGCCAGCGGTCCGCCCGTGTCCTGCGAATGCGACAGCGGCAGAATCCCGTCGATGCTGGACAAGCCCTTCGTCGGCCGCAGGCCGAAGAGATTGTGAACGGAGGCGGGGATCCGGATGGAGCCGCAGGTGTCGCTGCCCCACGCCACGGCTGCGAAGCTGGCGGCCACCGCCGCGCCCGTGCCGCCGGAACTACCCCCCGGATTGCGCGCGGGATCGTACGGATTGCGCGTCTGACCGCCCAGCGAGCTGATCGTGGTGATTCCGGCCGCGAGTTCGTGCAGGTTCGTCTTGCCCAGGATCACGGCGCCCGCCTCCAGAAGACGTTCCACCTGAAACGCGTTGTCGGCCGGGCGGAGGCCCGCGAGCGCCAGACTGGACCCCGTCGTCGGCATCCAGTCCATGTCGTAGTTGTCCTTCATGAGGACCGGGACGCCGTGCATGGGGCCGCGCACCGTTCCCGCCGCCCGCTCCGCGTCCAGCGCCGCGGCCTGCTCACGCGCGAGCGGATTCAGCCGGATGATGGTGTTGAGCGCCGGACCCGCACGGTCATAGGCCGCGATGCGAGCCAGGTAGAGGTCGACGAGCTGCGCGGAGGTAACGCGACCGTCCTCCAGCGCGGCCTGCAGGTCGGCGATCGATGCCTCGGCGACCTCGAAGTCGGTGTCGGTAGCGGACCTCGGGGGTCCGCACGCGCAGGCCATCGCGAGGAGGGCGACGAGAGCAGAGCGGAAAAGCATGGGTCAGGCAGTCAGGAACAGGACGACCGTAGTCAGGGGACTCACGATCATGAAATACAGGACAGCCAGCACGAACGCCTTGAAGAGGGTGACGAACCAGCCGTTCCCGTAGAAGCGGCGCAGGGCGATGATCGGGTAGGCCACGACCGCCAGCCCGAGGATTCCCTGGGTCCACCCCTGCCCGGCCGCGCCCATCGGTGTGATCGACGCGATCAGCATCAGGGTGACGATCATGAACAGGAACGAGTGGACATGCATGCCGAAGATGAGGTGCTCGATATAGTAGCGCTTCTGGCGCCAGTAGAGCACGGCGAGGATCAACGCGTAGAAGGGCAGCAGGAAGAACATGGCAATCGACAGGTTGCCGATGATGCGTTCGATGAACGCGTCGAAGTCGTGCAGCAGGTCGACCATGCTGTTCAGGAACATCCTCGCCAGGAAGCCGCGGGATGTTGGCAACACGACTGCAGTGCTGGCGGGCGGGTCGCCGGCGACCGTCCCGGCCGTCTGCGCCGTACTGTCGGCACCCCGCGGTGCGTCCTCCTCCGGCCCTCGATCCGCTTGCCGTCCGCCCACCGACGACGCCCGAGTTTCGGAATCGAAGGCCGCGGCCAGGATGGCGAGGGCAATCTGCGTGCCCCTCGCCGACTCGCGTCGGACCAGATCGTCCAGCTTGCCGTGCCGGGAAGGCTCCAGGTTCGCCCTGAGCGCTGCAATCCCGGACTCGCTGATCTCCATCGACACCGGAACGTCCTCGCCGTCGATCTGCAGCTGCAGTCCCGGCACCATGGCCTGCAGGGAATCCACCGCGACCTGCAGGGAATCCATCACCTCCCCCGGGATCTCGGCGAGGCTTGAAGATGGATCCCGGTCCAACTCCCCCGCGAGCGGGTTCGGAAGCCGCGACGTCACCAGCGACATCGTGAGGAAGAAGATCACGCTGGTGAAGAGGTAGAGCCGCACCGGCGTCATGTAGCGTGCGCGCCGGTTACAGGAGAACTCGGTCGACAGGCTGCCGGGCTTGAGAAGCAGGAGCTTGAGTGTCTGCGCGAGGCGACCGTCGAACTCGAACGACTCGCGCACCAGTTCGCCCAGCACGGGGAAGAGGGACCTCGTGTAGGTGCGGTCGTTCTGTCCGCACTGCGAGCAGAAGCGGTCCGCACGCGGGCGTCCGCAGTTCTCGCACAGGGTATTGGCGGCGTCGGCGCCGGACGTGGCTTCGGCGGCGGGCTCGTTGCTGGCGTCGGTCATGAGCGCAACCTAGAATGACGCCGGGCCGTGCGGCAATCCGACCTGGCCAGTCACAATCCGGATCCCGCGTCGAACCAGGTGCAGGCCTGGACCTCCGGCGTTGGTTGGCTCGGCAGCGGCAGCATCGGCTTCAGTGCCGTACCACCCGCACCACGCGCCCCTGCCCGTCGTAGAAGACCGCCGGGGTGATCACCACATCTTCGGTGAGATCGATGGCGTGTCCGGCCTCCATCGCGCTTGCCGCCGCGCTGGCGGCCGGAAGAGTGTAGGCGTCGGCCTCCTCCACATCGACCGTGTAGCCCATATCCGCCAAAGACTGAATCGTGATCGCGCTTAGCGGATCCGCGGCGCCCTCTCGCAGCCCCGAAGTCATCAGTTCGGAAGCGAACACCGATTCCCGCCAGTGTTTGTCCACCGAACCGTAGGTCGGGTCGTTTTCGACCGGGACCCTGAGGCCCGGGTAATAGGCACCGCCCGAGGCTACAAAAGCAGCGATCGCCCTGTCACCCGTGAAGTGGGTGTCGGCGCCCGGGTGTCCCGACGACGAGTTGCGCAACAGATCCAGTCTCCTCCAGGAGGTGCCGAATCCCAGCATGTGCCCGAACGCATGGAGGATCAGATCGTCCACTTGTCCCCGGGGCACCCCCTCCACGTCAAGCAGAATGGTCCCGGTGATGGGCAAACCGGAGGACTCGCGGTATCCGCAGGTCACCGACCTGACACCTGCGCCGCTTCTGTAGTCCTGTGCCGAAACCATGACGAAGATGTCGTCCAGCACATCCTGTTGATAGTCGTAGCTAAGGCGTCCGCAACTGACCGGTCCCGGTTCCCACTCGATGTTCTCCAGGTCGCTGCCATCCACGATTCTGGCCCAGCGGTCTGCCTGGGCGAGGATCTGGGAGCGCAGTTCGCGTGCGCCCTGGTCCACCAGAGCGATTTCGAACTGGAATCGGTGGGGATCGTCGCTGCCGACGGCGACCACCGTGTAGGTATCCGGGATACCGGCCGTTGCGACGGTGACGGTAGCTAACTGGAATCCATCAGCGTCCATGGACGTCCAGTATCGTACGACATATCATTGCTGCACATAGGTTTATATCTGCACACGCCCGCGCTCGGACTCTCACACCGTTCCTTGACTTCCGATCCGATCCCACATATTATGAGGTAATGGATGACGTAACCCGCACACCCGCTCCGACCCGTAAGACCAAGCCGAAGGGCCGCCACCCCCACAAGCGGCTCTCGGCTGCCTTCGTGCGCTCCGCACGTCCCGGGAGGCATTGCGACGGCAATGGACTCTATCTCTACGTCCAGCCGAGCGGTGCCCGGAGCTGGGTGCAGCGCCTCGTCATTCGCGGCCGCCGCCGCGACTTCGGACTCGGCAGCGTTGCCCTCGTGTCGCTGGCCGAGGCCCGCGAGAAGGCGAGGGCCAACCGGAAGCTCGCCCGCGAGGGCGGCGATCCGCTCGCCGAGAGACGGCGGGCAAGGGGTGTTCCCAGCTTCGCCGAGGCGACCGGGCGCGTCCTGAAGCAGAAGCAGGCCGGGTGGCGCAGCAAGCGGCACGGGAAGGACTGGCTATCGACTCTGCGGCGCTACGCCTTTCCCCGGATCGGCGACATCGCGGTTTCGGAGGTGGCTACGGCCGACGTGCTGGATATCCTGACCCCGATCTGGCACTCGAAGGGGTCCACGGCGCAGTCGGTGCATCAGCGCATGCGCTCGGTGTTCGAGTGGGCGGTGGCAATGGAGTACCGGACCGACAACCCCTGCGACCGGGTCCGC
This sequence comes from Gemmatimonadota bacterium, assembly GCA_009841165.1. Taxonomy (GTDB): domain Bacteria; phylum Gemmatimonadota; class Gemmatimonadetes; order Longimicrobiales; family Gaopeijiaceae; genus Bin94. The sequence continues at coordinate 4,522 of VXMI01000026.1, forward strand.
TCGGTGCTCGGGCCGCAGAACCGGGTCGTGAAGCACATGAAGGCGATCCCGCATCGGGAGGTCGGGGCGGCGATCAGGAAGGCAAGGACGACGGACGAAATGCCGGTGGCCCGGCTGGCGTTCGAGTTTCTGGTGCTGACGGCGGCGCGGTGGGGCGAGGTGCGCTGGGCCGAATGGTCGGAGATCGACTTGGGCGAGAGCGTGTGGACGGTGCCCGCGAGGCGCATGAAGGCGAAGCGGGAGCATCGGGTGCCGCTCTGCGGGCGGGCGCTGGAGATCCTTGACGAGGCCCGGAAGCTGGGCGGCGAGGACAGCCGGTTGGTGTTCACGCGGCCGAACGGGCGGCCCCTCATCGAGCAGCGGCTGCGCCAGTTGATCCGCAAGCACCGGATTGCTGCGGTGCCGCACGGGTTCCGGTCGTCGTTCCGGGACTGGGCCGCCGAGGAAACGGACCATCCCCGGGAGGTTGTCGAGGCGGCGCTGGCGCACGTGGTCCAGAACAAGGTGGAAGCGGCGTACCGGCGCACCGACCTGTTCGAGCGGCGGAGGCGGCTCATGGACGATTGGGCCGAGTATCTAGAGGTTCTTTAGAGGTCTGCCGCCGGGGCGGTGGGCGGTGCGGGTGGCCAAGTCTCATCGGGCCGCTCGGTGCGGGCCACGTTCCCGCGTCCCGTTGCCCTTCTGCGCTGGCTACCAAGCTCTCGACGATGGTACATTCCGTCACATGAAGCCCTTTGCGTCCTCCCGCTTTCCGCTCGCACGAACGCGGGCTGCCGCGCTTGTCACCGGCACTGCCTTCGTTGGCAGCGGGATTCTCGCGTCATGTGGCGACGCGGGGTCGGACCCAAGGCCCAAGACGGGCATGCCGCAGCACGGCGTCCGCGACAGCGCTGGAATCAGCATCGCCGAGAACCCCCGCCGCGTGTCTGATTCAAGGCTGGGATGGACGGTTGGCACCGAACCTCTGATCTCGATAGGCACTGCGGAAGCCACGCAAGACTTCCAACTCCACGGCGTTGAGGATGCGACCCGGCTCGCCGACGGCAGGATCGTGGTTGCGAATGGGGGCTCCAACGAGCTGTTGGTGTTCGACACAACGGGGCAATACTTAGCAGCATGGGGTGGCGACGGCGAAGGCCCGGGGGAGTTCACGGACCTGAACCGGGTTCGCCCGTGGGCCAAGGACTCATTGATCGCGGACGACCCCGAGCAGGGAAGGATCTCCGCCTTCGACTTGGAGGGCAATCACGGTTGGACCGTCTCGCTACGCAGCCGGAGTGGGGTTACCGGGATCGTGGCGAGTGGGATTCAGGCCATGCGCGGAATGATGGGTCTCGCGATGAGCCCAGATGTCGTAATCGGTATCCTGCCCGATAGAACCCTTTTCACAAGGGATGCCGAGTTCTGGCGGACGCAGGGGTTCTGGCGCCAAGAGCACGCCTATGCATTGAGGACCATCGACGGTGACACACGCGCCTCGCTGGGCAAGCATCCCGGGCCAGAGACCTTCTCCGGCGGCAGCGAGACCCGGGGCAATACGGTGTACTTTTTTCCACTGCGGCATCCCTTCGGCCAGACGACCCACACCACGGTCTGGGGAGACTTGGCGGCCATAGGACGCACCGAGACCTACGAGATCAAGGCCTACCGGAGCGACGGATCCCTCGCGCGGATCGTGCGCCGCGACTACGAACCTCGTACCCCGACCCAGGCGGAGCAGGACGTCGCACTTCGCCGCCGGGTGGCGAGGTTTGCAGAAGAGCGACGTGCGGGGGCTGCCGAGGTGGCCGCGAACATGCCGCTCGTCGATGCCTTCCCGGCTTTCGCCGGAACCGTCGGTGACGCGTTGGGCTATCTCTGGATAGCCGAGTTTGAGCTCCCCGGGGAGGAGGTCGAGGGCACGCTCTGGACGATCTTTGATCGGGAGGGGCGGGTGCTTGGCTTGGTCGAAACGCCCGAGGGCCTCACGATCTTCGAGATCGGCGAGGACTACATCCTCGCGAAGGTGACCGATGCCTTGGATATCGAGTACGTGCGGTTGTGGAGGTTGAATCGTTCGGAGTGAAGGCGGCTCCCGTTTCCCACCCGTGCACGTACCACGCCCTCGCCTGTCCATCTCATCGGACTCCATGCCGAGCACGGAAAGGCCCGCGACCTCGAAAACTCGGAGCCCTTGGTGGAGCCTTGGCCGTGGCGGGCCGGTTGAAGGGAACTACGGGCCGCAGGCTTGATGATCTCGGGTCCCGAGGGGTAAGGGCAGACAAGACTGGGCCGCTGGGCCGGAAGCGCCTGAGTTACGTCTTCGTCGTTCTTGAGGCGGACGGCCAAGAGGCCGGGGAGCTTGCCCGCGCCGGCCCGGTCGAGGCTGTTCCGGGCGATGCCCGGTGGGACGTTTTCGCGGGTGCCCCGCGTGGCTGGCTTGGCCACGCTAAGGTGGACAAGCCAGCATACCCCGTGTATAACACGGAGGCTGACGAGGGGTGGCTACGCTCCCCCCTTCGATCCCCCTGAAGACGTTGCCGCGCGGAGCTGCGGCGGCGGGGTTTCCCCGCCCTCGGTGCCGTGGAGAGCTGCTTGCCGCGACGTTGCCCACATCCTCCACCTGTTTCCGCTCGACCTTGCACGGACCGGAGCGCAAGCCAACCTTTGTAGGTGCCTTCCCCCACCAAGATCGAGCCAGGAATGGTCACGCCGCCGAATCCGCTTCGTTTCTCCACCGCCAAGGTTCCGCTCCTCCTCGCGGCAACCTTGGCAGCCGCCTGCGATCAGGAGACCTCGACGGCTGGCGGTGGCGACCTCGCCACCACATTCGACACCATAGGCGGCGGCGTCCACGTCACCAACACCGGCACGCCGCCCCGATGGCAACTTACCCCGGTCGTCTCGATCGGACCCAAATCGCTGACGGAACAGCAGACTCCCGACGAGTTCGGTTCGGTCAGCGCGGTCGCTCTCGGCCCGGGCGAAACCGTGTTCGTTGCGGACAACACCAACCTCGAAGTCCGCGTCTTCGGTTTCGACGGGGCGCATCTGCGCACCTTCGGTCGGAGCGGCCAAGGACCCGGTGAGTTCAGGAGCCTCTATTCCTTGGCGTGGGTCGGGGACCGGCTCGTGACCTTCGATCCCCATCAAGGACGCATCGGCGAGTTTTCGGCTGATGGCGAATGGCTCGGCCAGAGAAGGACCGCAGGCGGTATGACCGGATCGCCCGCGTTCATTCGGTTCTTCCCCGTCGGCGAAGACGAGGCCTTTCGCTTCGCGCGCGATCCCGAACTCGGCGTTCGGTGGGTGGGCTTCGACAGCGGCGGGGAAACGGGCGACAGCGTTTCCTTCCTGACCGGTCCTGAGGATCTTCCTGGGCTGATCGAGCCGATTTTCTGTACTTGGGAAAACGGGATGATCGGCCTCTATGCACACACGGCCGGGGCAAAGTGGGTGCAGCATCCGGGTTCTGGCGGCGTGATGTATTCTGCCTATGGCTATTTCTACCGGGTGGCCGTCACGCAGGGCGAGGGTGACACCTTGCGGGTGATCGAGCGCACGCTGCCGACCGAGCCGGTCACGGACGAGGAATGGGACGCAGGCAGTGCGGAGTTCGACGAGGCCATGGAGCGGTCCCCGGGCGGTTCCTGCACACCCCGCGGCTACAGCCGACCGGAGCGGAAGTCCTTCATCAACGAGATCTTCGTAGCCCCCGACGGCAAGCTGTGGGTCGAAGTCATCCGCACCGCCGGCAACCGCTGGGAGTTCTTCGACCCGGAGGGGAGGCTGCTCGGCAGCGTTCCCGCCGTCCCGTTCAAGGAGCGAACCGTCCCCGTCTTCCGGGGCGATCATCTCGCGACGGTCCGCCAAGACGACATGGACTTGGACCATGTTGACGTGTGGCGGTTGGAGCGACAGCCCGCCGGGCGATAAGGCGCACCAGACGCCCCGGGGGCGATATGGCCCCTGCTCATGGTACAGTGAGTCGGCGGTCTGCGGAGTCTGCGAGACGGTCACCACGGGGGTCCAAGGACCTCCGCTGGCGTCGATTGGGTTCCAGTTCGGGAAGGGGTATCTAATGAGGTAACGGGATGCCTTGCGGTGCCGTAACTGCTTTTACTGCAACAGTTACATGATTTTGCCAGCAGAGACGGTGGTGACCATGGGCGTTTCGGGCGCTGCAAGCGGCTGGTCACAGGATGCGCTGCCGAGCGCGAGCAGGACGGTAAGAGTGATGGTATCCTCTGGACGCGTATTCATGATCGCCTCCTGTCAATAGAACCAGGTACGGCGCCATACACGGACGATCAAGCGTCGGTTCCGAGTTCCCCTCCTTGCGGCTACCACCCCCGCGCGGTCCATTTCCACCCCACGCTGCGCCCCGCCCCGCCACCGCATCTCTTCCTGCAAACCAGGCTGCACCCATGTCCCGCACCACGACACGACCCATGTTCGACCACCTCACCCGCGCGACCCTCGCCGCCCTCATTTCCGCCGCCGCGCTTGCGGCGCTCGCCGCCACCCCGCACGGCGCGACCGCCCAGGCCGCGCAGCCCGAGATCGCCCTCATCACCCAGGCCACCCAAGGGCTCGCGCTTCGCGAAATCGGCCCGGCCCTGATGGGTGGGCGCATCGCGGACATCGCGGTCCACCCCGACGACCCCACCACCTGGTACATCGCGGTCGGCTCCGGCGGCGTCTGGAAGACCACGAATTCCGGCATCACGTGGACGCCCGTCTTCGACGACCAGCCATCGTATTCCATCGGAGCGGTCGCCATCGACCCCTCAGACCCGGACATCGTGTGGGTCGGCACCGGTGAAAACGTCAGCGGGCGCCACGTGGCGTGGGGCGATGGCGTCTACAGGAGCCGCGACGGTGGCAGCACCTGGGAGCAGGCGGGGCTGGCCGCCTCCGAACACATCGGCAAGATCCTGGTCGATCCGCGCGACGGGCACACCGTATTCGTGGCAGCCGAGGGTCCGCTCTGGTCAGCCGGGGGCGAGCGCGGCCTCTACCGCACCGAAGACGGAGGCGACACCTGGGACGCCGTCCTCACCGTCGACGAGAACACCGGCGTGACCGACGTCGAGTTCGATCCCGTCGACCCGGACATCATGTACGCCGCCACCTACGAGCGCCGCCGCACGGTCTGGTCGCTGCTGGCGGGCGGCCCTGGCTCGGGCATCCACAAGTCGACCGATGGCGGCCGCACCTGGCGTGAGGTCACGGCGGGACTGCCCAATGGCCCTATGGGCAAGATCGGCATAGACGTCTCCGGTGCCGACCGCAACATCGTCTACGCCACCATCGAGGGTGGGCCCAACGACCGCGGCTTCTACCGTTCCACCGACCGGGGCGAGAGCTGGGAACGCCGCAATTCCTACATCTCGGGCGGCACCGGGCCGCACTACTACCAGGAGATCGAGGCGTCGCCTCACGACCCCGATCTCGTCTACCAGATGGACGTCTTCATCCACGTCACCCGCGACGGCGGCGCCACCTTCACCGAGCTGGGGACCGGACGCGAGAAGCACAGCGACAACCACGCGCTGTGGATTGATCCCGCCAACGGCCGCCACATGCTGGCCGGCACCGACGCGGGCCTCTACGAGACCTTCGACGAGGGCACGACCTGGCGGCACTTCCCCAACACGCCGATCTCGCAGTTCTACAAGCTCGCGCTCGACAACGCCGAACCGTTCTACAACATCCTCGGCGGCGCGCAGGACCTGGGCACGCTGCACGGCCCCTCGCGCACGATGAACCTGGAGGGCGTGCGCAACCACGACTGGTACGCTCCCCTGGGCGCCGACGGGTACGCAGCCGCCTTCGACCCGACCGATCCAGCCATTGCCTATATCCAGTCGCAGCAAGGCAATCTTCAGCGAGTCAACCTGCACAACCACGAACTCATCAACATCCGCCCGTTGCCGGCCCCTGGCGATCCGCCCGAGCGCTGGAACTGGGACTCGCCCGTCATCGCCAGCCCCCACGCGGAGGGCCGCATCTACTACGCGTCCCAGCGCGTCTGGCGGAGTGACGACCGCGGCAACTCCTGGACCGCCGTCAGCGGCGACCTCACCCGCGACGACAACCGCTACGAGCTTCCGATGGCCGGACGCGTCCGCAGCGTCGACGCGCTCTACGGCAACACGGCCATGTCCTGGTACTCGACCATCTCCGCGATCACCGAGTCGCCGCTCGACGACGGTGTCCTCTACGCGGGCACCGACGACGGACTCGTCCAGGCGACCGAGGACGGCGGCGCAACCTGGCGACAGGCCGCTCCCCTGCCCGGCGTCTCCGAGCGCGCGTTCATGAACGACATCAAGGCGTCCCAGCGCGACGCCGCCACCGTCTTCGTCGTCGCCGACAACCACAAGGAGGGCGACTACACCCCGTACCTCTTCGAGAGCAACGACCACGGCCGCACCTGGCGCTCGATCGCGGGCGACCTGCCCGACGGCATCATCCTCTGGTCGATCGAGCAGGACCACGCCGACCCCGATCTGCTCTTCGCCGGCGCCGAGAACGGCATCTACGTCACCCCGAACGGCGGCGCCAACTGGATCAAGCTGGGCTCGGGCGCACCCACGATCTCGTTCCGAGACCTGGAGATCCAGCGCCGCGACAATGATCTGGTGGGAGCAACCTTCGGCCGTGGCTTCTACATCCTCGACGACTACACGCCCCTGAGAGACATGGCCGACGGTGCGCTTGCCGCGGGAGCGGTCCTGTTCCCCGTGCGGGACGCCTGGTGGTACATCCCCAACGCCCCGCTGCAGGCACCGGGCCAGCCGACCCTGGGCACGACCTCGTACGTCGCGCCCAACCCCGACTTCGGCGCCACATTCACCTACTGGCTGGCGGATCCGCGCGAGACCGCGCGCGACGAGCGACGCGACGCGGAGCGGGCTGCGGCCGAGCGCGGCGAGGACATCGCGTTCCCCGGCTACGACGCGCTACGGGACGAGGCGCTGGAGAGCGGTCCGCGCGTGGCGATGCTGGTGCGCGACGCCGCGGGCGCCCCGGTGCGGCGCGTCATGGGCTCGGCGGCCGAGGGCCTCCACCGCGTCACGTGGGATCTGCGCCGGCCCGCCCCCGACCCCGTCAATCTCGCGACGCCTGGCTTCACGCCGCCGTGGGCGGGCACACCGCAAGGCCCCCTGGCACCGCCGGGCGACTACACGGTCGAGATGGCGCTGATCACCGAGGCCGGTGTCGAACGGGTGGGCGATCCGCAGCCGTTCACCGTGAAGCCCGTCCCCAACATCGACGCGGCAACGGACTTCACGGCCGCCATGGCCTTCGCGGAGGAGACCGCCGACCTGCAGCGCCGCGCCCGGGGCGCCGCCGCCGAGATCGGCCGCGCGCACGACCGGCTCCGCCACATGCGCGCCGCCCTGGACGAGACCCCCGCCGCCGGCGACGACCTCTACACGCGCCTGGAAGCGATCGAGGCCCGGCTCGCCGGCATCGCGGTGCGGCTGCAGGGTGACCCCGCCCGCGGCGCCCTCAACGAACCGAGCGCGCCCTCGATCATGGGCCGCATCGGCCAGGTCGCCGGGGGGCACTGGGGCACGCGCCAGCCGCCCACCCAAACGCAGCGCGAAAGCCTGGACATTGCCCGGGGCGGCTTCCAACGGGTGTCGATCGCGCTCAGGACGCTGCTGGAGGAGACGCTGGCGGAGCTGGAGGGGGATATGGAGGCCGCGGGCGCGCCGTGGACGCCGGGGCGGCGGGTGGGGTGAGTAGCGGTCAGTCCCCGGGACGCCAGCCCTCAATCGCAGTGTCGGCCACGGCGAGGCCTTCGCGCTCGGCCGCCTCAACCAGGCGCTGATCAAGGCAGAGGAACACCAGCGGGTCCGCGAGCTGCTCGCTCACCAGCAGGGCCGCGCCAAGCTGACCGGCATCGGCGGCCCGGAGCGGGTGCCGCGCCAGCACCGCGTTCGCCCGCGTGCGCACGGAAAGCACATCGATCACTTCGTCCCAGCCGGCGGCGAACGTGCGAAGGCGGGCGAGAACCGCCCGCCGCTGCGCCCGGGTGAGCGCCCCTTCGCGCGCACGCCTCTCGATCGCGCTCGTGATCTCCGTCCGCGTCCATGCCCAGGTGACGATGTGGTCGTCTTCCAGCAGCCACGTTCGAGCCAGCCGGCTCCCGGGCTCGGAGACGATCAGCGGGACAAGCGCCGACGCATCCCAGTACCTCACAGCCGGTCGGTCCGGTCCTCGGCGAGGGCCTGCGAAATGCTCGTCGGCAGCTCAAGGGGAGGGCTGGCGAGAATCGATCTGGCCGAGCCCGCGCGGGGCCGGAGCAGGCCATCGCCAACCAGCCGGTCGCGGACAGCGTCGTCGGCACCCGGCCCGGGAGCCATCAGCCGGGCAACCGGCAGGCCGCGGTCGAGGATCTGAACTTCACCGCCCCGCCGGACATGGCGAAGGTATCGCGAGAGGTTGGCCTTCAGCGCGGAGATCGACACGGTAGTCATAAGACCAATCTAGTCTCGATAATATGACCAATCAAGTCACAGCAGCGACTCGGTCAACCGTCACGGCGCAACGCCGGGATGGTGACGTGAGGACGATCGGTGGAGGCCTTCGTCCCAGTCAACGACCCCGCCGGTAAGCGTCTTTTCGGTGCCCGACCTTGAGAATGACGATCACCAACCGGCCTTGGGAGGCGCTGTAGAGGATGCGGTATCGCCCAACGCGGACACGGTAGACATCGTCGTATCCGGTCAGCTTTCTCGCCCCCCGTGGAAACGGGTCCTCTGCCAGGAGCAGCATCCTGTGGACAACACGCTCCTGGTCGTCCCGAGGGAGCTTGCGCAACTGTTTCTCCGCCGTACGGGAAACCTCGACCTCATGGCGTCCCATCGAGCTGGAGCTCCCGAATCACATCGGCCAGCGGCCGAGTGGGCTCGTGTCGAATTCGCTTGAGATCGTCGATGTCCTCGAACTCCTCGAGTCGATCCAGCAGCGCCTCCTGGACAAAGTGACTCAGAACCAATCCCCGGGATCTGCAGAACTGGACAACCGCCCTTTTCAGGGCTTCGTCCACTCTCACGTTGATTTGCACCTTGCCCATCTCGTCTTCCTCGGCTGGTGTCCTCGGCCAGCCCCATTCTAGCATTTGCTATACAACACGACAATGAGGAGAGGAGTGCGGGCCTTCCAGTTCAGGCACGAGAACTCCACAATCAGCTCAGAGCCCCTCGATTTCGAGCGCCACGATAGAGGATTCGCCAAGACTGCCGGTGTGGAGCGTCCAGACCCTGCGTCCTCTCGCCTCCAGCAACCGCTGTTGGTCCGGAAGGCGGATCGAACCAAGAAACCGCCCTGACGGGAGGAATACGTCGTACATGGCGCCCGGCGCTCCGTGCCCGTCGAGTGAACCGGGAAGCGGACGGTCTCGCTGGGCCCAGATCTGTCCGTCCAGGTCGACGACAATCCGGGAGATGATCGCCGGGTTTGGCGGCTCACCGAATGCGCGGAGGGCGTCCCGCCACGCGTCCGGCATAGCCGGATCGGGATCCTCCCCCCGTTCGGCCGGCGAGAGCGGGAGCGCGTCGCCGGTATGGCAGAACCGGACGATGCTCGTGCCATCCCGGTCGAAGACCTCCAGCTCGTAACTCCCGTCCGCGCTGGAGACCACCCAGGTCTCGGCACCGACACCGAGAAGCGACCGTGGCCACGCTGCCACCCGCAAAGCCTCTGGCACGCGACCCCAATACCGTGTCGACCACGGGTCTGTCGGGAGACCAGCGCACGAAGGATCGCTCTTCCCAGCCATCCTCGATCGGGCCAGGGAATTCCAGCCACACCGTGCGGTCTGGCTGCAGTGCCACGAACCTGACCTGGCCCGCTGCGAACACCGGCGACATGAATGCCGGTTCGACCGGAGTGACGCTGGCCGAGCGGGAAGCAAGGTCCAGCGTGACCAACCGGAAAGCACTCACGTCCAGGATGAGGAGGGTGTCGGCATTTGCCCAGGTCACCGCTACAGGTGCCTGGACCTCTTTGATGATGCTCTCCGGCTGGTAGTCGGGTGCCTGAGAAAGGAATCGCCCCTACAGCCTCAGCGCGACGACGGTACCGAGGATCGGAGTAACCACCACCGCGTACAGGAGCATCAGGAGGCACAACTTGAACAGGGTGCGCAGCCAGCCGTCGCCGTAGAAGTGCTTCATCGCCGCCGCGGCGTAGTAGAGCGTCCACAGCCCCAGAGCGGTACTCGCCAAGGTCCCGAGCATCCCGCCTGGAAGCAACACGATCACCGAGGTCACGAGGAAACTGAACGTCTGTATGTGAATCTGCAGGACGAGGTGCTCCGCGAAGTACCGCTTTTTCCGGTAGTAGATGAGCGCGAGCATCAGGGCCGCGACAGGCACGAAGAAGATCGCGCCAACAGAGATGCTGCCAACGATATCGTTCTGGAAGAACCCTGGATCGTGCATGAACTCGATTCCCACGGCCAGCCACGCTCGCTCCAGGCTGCTGGATTCGTCTGGAAGCCGCTCGATCAGGCCCCCGGTGACCTGCAGAAACCCCGCCACGAGTTCGGGTCCGCCGGGGCGCTGCATGATTTCGTCGAGTTTGCTGCCCGTTTCCGGTGGCATCCACGTCTTGAGGACGTCGATTTGCGCCTGAACGGCTGGTGAGGAGCCTGCAGAGCCACCGGCGGTACCAGTGTCTTGGGATGTCGCCGTCGGCTGAGCGATGTCTGCGGGTTCCCTGGCGCCGCCACCCCATGGCCCCTGGCTTATCGCGAAGAAGTATATCACGCTCGCGAACAGATAGAGCCGCACGGGCGACACGTAGCTGGCTCGGCGGTTGCGGGCGAACTCAATCGAGAGCCGGCCGGGCCTGGGTAGCAGCTTCAGGGTGCGGAGAACCTTCGAGTCGACTTCGAAGGTCTCACGCAGGAAATCGCCCACCACCGCCCAGCTGGACCGCCTGTAGTCGCGGTCGCTCTGTCCGCATTCCGCACAGAAGCGCCTCGGACGGGGTTCGCCGCAGTTGGGGCAGGTGGCTATCGCCGCTTGCTGGCCGTCCGCGGTTGGCTGATCACTCGGAGACGACATTTGACAAGTCCCTGTGGCGCCGGTTGGCACGGCGGGCGCTCACAATGGAGTATGACATACCACCGTCCCGGAACACGCGCAACCCCTCTGTTCCCGGGAAGTGGATGGACAGCAAGCGTCCCGTGGCCGGCTCGCCGCGCCCACTCTAATCTGGATGTTCTCGGTCCGCGAATGAGTCCAAGCGGAGGTGGACCCGATGAGTAATGCAGACTTGATTGGCTTTGGAGGGAGGTCGCCACCATGAAGTCCGATCTTCGGCTGCTGAGCGTCGCAGCTTTCGCATGCGCCCTCGCGTCCTGCGGCCCTGACGAGGCTCCTTCCGGGCCCGCACCGGCGGTGGTCGTCGAAACCATCGGGGACACCACCGTGGTCCGAACCCTGTCGGGGAGTGTGTGGGGTGCCGAGGCCACCCTGGTCCCGGAAATCTCGATCGGGGAGCTGGATGGGCCCGAGGAGTATCTGTTCGGCAGCATCTGGTCGATCGCCGTGGACGACGACCACAACGTCTATGTGTTCGACGAGCAGGCCCACAACATCCGTGTCTTCGACGCGACCGGGTCATACGTAGAGACGCTGGGCGGGCGCGGCGAGGGACCGGGCGAGTTCGGCCGCGCCGAGGCCATCGCCCTGCTTCCGGACGGTCGGCTGGTGGTGCGCGATCCGGGCAACCAGCGCATCCAGGTGTTCGGCCCGGGCACTGGTGAACTGGACGGCTGGAGGTACGACGTCGGCGGGACGTACTCGAATTCGCCTCTGCACACGGACATCCGTGGCCGGACCTTCGTGGAAACCCGTGACCTGTCCCGGACCGACGGCTTCTTCCGGCACATCATCGTCATGGGACCCGATGGGACCCACCTCGACACGCTCCCGGAGCCTTCGAGCCCCTTTGAGGGTCCCATGCTGGTGGCCGAGTACACCAGCGAGCGCGGCAGTGCAACCACGTATTCGCCCGTGCCCTTCAACCCGGTGTTTCAGTGGACCGTCCACCCCAGCGGTCACCTTCTGACCGGTCTGCCGTCCTCGTACCGGATCGACCTGGCCCGCGACGACGGCGTGCTGCGAATCGAACGCGCCGCGGATCCGGCGCCTGTGAGTGACGAAGAGCGCGCCGCCCACCGTGATCGCACCATTCGCATCATGCGGGACACGGACCCGGACTGGAGCTGGAACGGCCCGCCGATCCCGGACCACAAGCCCTTCTATCAGGAGCTGCTCGCTGGCATGGACGGTCGGATCTGGGTGCGCCTCGAAACGGCCGGGAGCCCTGTGGAAAACGAGGACCACGACCCCGGGAATCCCTATTCCATGCCTGTGAACTGGGTGGAGCCCGTCCGGTACGACGTGTTTGAGCCCGACGGGACATATCTGGGCGCGGTGGTGCCGCCGGAGGAGTTCGAGCCCTTCCCGAGACCGGTGTTCGAAGGGGACTACGTCTGGGCGGTAACCGAGGACGAGTTGGGCGTCGAACGGGTGGTGCGCTTCCGGATCACGATCCCCCCGCCCGCACCAGATCGAATTCGCGCGCAACCGAGTTGAAGGCGCTGAACACTCCCAGGCCGCCCTGGATGTTGCTCGGCGGCTCGTTCAGGTCGCGCGAGTCCTGCACCCGGTTGTTGTAGAGGTCGGCGTATTCCTGGTTGACCCGGTAGACGATCGCCCGGTGGCGGCCAAGGTGCTCCAGCTGCCGCAACCCGATCGCGTGGAAGTTCTCTTCCGTCGGGGCGCTGCGTATGCGGAATCGGCCCACCCCCTCGCGGATGAAGTCGGGAAAGATCGTTTCGGCAGCCGGATCCAACCCCTCCACGTCTACGAAGTGCAGGATGGAACCCGCGTTCTCCCAGCTCACCGTTACCTGCAGCGACTGCAGGGCACCAGGCTGGAAACTGCCGGGCGTCAGTTCGGGCACTTCCAGCCTGTCCTTGTCGAGCTGGACGCCGTCGGGGGGTCCGGGCACAATCGTCTCGCCCGTGGCTGTTCGCCCGAACGCCTCGACCTCGATGCGGAACAGGTCACCCCCGCGGACCTGCAGATCGTCGCCCGGATAGCCGTAGGCGCCGGGCTCCTCCAACCGGTTCAGCAACCACCGCTCGGAGCCGCGCGTTAGCGTCACGATCGCGTCTTCGACGGTGGCCGCGAGGGCCGGGTCCTCGCCGAGCGGCACGGTCCGGGTCAGCCGGATGTCGTCCACTGGCTCGCCGGCAAAGAGGAACGCCTCTACAACCACCTGGTGGGCATCGTCCTCGGGACCGGTGGTAGTGTCCGAGCAGGCGGCCAGGCTGGCCGAAGCGGCGAGAAATGCGAGCTTCCGGGTTTTCATTTGTTGTTGCTCCCTGTGTATCTATCGATTGAAGCGGACGGAGAGATTGAGAACCCGCCCGACATAGTTGACGTCGGTGACGATTGCGGGGGTCGCGTCGAGTTCGAACTGGCGATACCAGACGTTGGGGCGGTCGTAGGCGTTGAAGACCGAGATGCCCAGGTCGCCATCGTAGTCACCGAGCGAAAAACGGTAGCGCGCGCTGAGATCGAGGCGGTGATAGGCCGGCAGCCGCAATCCGTTTTTGGCGCTGACGTTGATGAAGCTGAACGAGTTACCGTCGAGGAGCTCCACGCTGTATTCGGCCTGGGGAGCCGTGTAGGGCGTACCCGACCCGTAGGTCCACGTCGACGCCAGATCCCAGCGTCCCAGCGACATCGTACCAACGGCCTTGAGTTCGTGAAGCTGGTCGTGGAGAGCGGGAAACGGGTTTCCTCCATTCAGACCGGGGAACGTGTTGCGCGCCTCGGCCAGCGTATAGGACAGCCAGCCGGTGAAGGCGCCGAACTTCTTCTGGGCGAGGAACTCCGCGCCTTGCGCCGTCCCCTGCCCCGCGAAGAAGAGGTTGAGCGGGTCGATATCGTTCCGCCGGAATCTCAGCGAGAACTCCGACAGCCCCGTCGTCTCCTTGCGGTACAGCTCGACGTCGAACAGGTAGCTGTCGGTCTCGTAGGCCACTCCGGCGACGAGGTGGTCGGACGCGGTTACGTCGACCAGGTCGCCGTCGGCGAGCAGCCAGAAGTCGCGCGAGCCCTCGGTGACGTTCTCGTTGACGACGCGGTTCACGAACTGGTGGTACCTTCCGGCGGCCGCCTTGAGCGTCAAGCGGTCGGTGAGGGCCAGGCGTGCGGAGGCCCGGGGCTCGAGGTAGCTCTTTGCCGTGGCCTGGTCGTACGAAATGCGGCCTCCCGCCGTGAGCGAGAAACCGTCCGTGACGTCCCAGGTGTCCTGCGCATAGGCCGCCGCCCGTGAGGACGACTGGGTCCGGTCCAGGATCGTGATGCTGTCGTTCCTCACGTAGCGGTATTCGGCGTCGGTCGCGCTGAACCATGCGCCGAAGCGCAGCGCGTGGGCAGGTGCAGGTCTCCACTCGTTGTCGGCACGCAGGGTCAGGTCGGTGAGGAAGTTGTCCTCGGTCGATTGTAGCTCGCGTGTGATCGTCGACTCGTCTGTCGCGGGATTCGAGATGGTGACGTGCGTGTTGCGTCCGTAGTCCGAGGTGTACTCGGAGTAGGCGGCGAGCAGGCTGCTGGTGAGGCCGCTCCCCCACTGCCGGCCCCAGCGCCCCGACAGACCCCGGTTGCCCCAGTCGGTCAGGTCGCCGATGACGGTATTGAAGTTCTGGTCCCCGGTCCCGCCTCTTGGCGTGAACGACAGGGATCGCTGCTGCGACTTGTCCAGGTGGTCGCGTCCCCCGTAGACGCTCAGCGCGACGACATCCCGGTCTCCGGGCAGCCAGGTCAGCTTCGCGTTGAAGTCGTAGAAGTGGAAGTCCGGCGTGGCAGCGTCCTGATTCGCGGAGCCGAAGAGGCCTCCGGGTCCGCCGAAGCCACGTCCGCCGCCGGGTCCGCCGGCTGCTGGAGCCTGTGGGCCGGTGGTGATGTTGAAGACGTCGAAGATGTTGCTGTACAAGCCGGTACGGACCACGTCGGTGTAGGAACGACGTCCGGTCAAAAGCAGGTTGGCCCTCGAGCCGATCGGCGTCTGGAAGGTTCCGCTGGCGCTCAGCAGGTTGAGACCGGCGCCGTAGTGCATCTGTTCCGGATCCCCGGTCTTCCCGGTTATGTCGACTACGCTGGACACGCGTCCGCCGTATTGGGCCGGGAACGCGCCCTTGAAGACCTGAATGTCCTTGATCGCGTCGGCGTTGAAGGCGCTGAAGAACCCGAAGAAGTGGTCGACGTGGTATACGGTGATGCCGTCGAGCAGCACGAGGTTCTGGTCGGGGGTGCCGCCCCGCACGTAGAGCCCGGACGAGGACTCCCGGGTGCCGCTGATCCCGGGCAGGAGCTGAAGCGAGCGAAACACATCGACTTCCCCGACGGATGGCAGCACGGCCATCTCCGCAGGCGACGCCGCGATCCGGCTCACGCCGTCCGTGGCGCGTACGAGGCGGTACTCGTCCGCGACGAACTCCACACCCTCCAACTCCACCGGCAGCGGAGCAATCTCGATGTTGAGGCGCCCGCTGAAGCCGGCGTCCACGGGCGTCTCGGTGGGCGTGTAGCCGATGTGGACGATGCGAAGGGTGAAGGTCTCGCGCGGGGCTCCCACGACGGTGAAGAAGCCGTCGGCATTCGTGTTGACCTGCCGCCCGGTCCCGGCGATCTGTATGGCGGCGTGCACGATGGCCTCGCCGTTGATGGAATCGCGGACGACTCCCTGGATGGTGCGGGTGTCCTGGGCTTCGAGGCGAGAGGGGGATGAAGTCAGGGAAGCGAGGAAGGGCAGAAGCAGGAGGCGAGGAAGATGCTGGCGTGGCGAGCGTTTTCTATTCATTGGCACATGATCTCCGGGCTTTGTTGGTACGTCGCCTTGGACAGGAGTTGGCGCCGAAGCGTTAAGGCGGCGTTGAATCACCGCCGCGGCGACGCTATACTAAACCATTGTGTTTAGTATTCATGACTCAGTCCCTGCCAACGCCCCGCAGGAGTGAACCAGGAGGTCCCATGCTTCCCCTGGATGACGACACGCTCGACCGTACGTTTTCCGCGCTTGCCCACCCGGTGCGGCGCGCCATTCTGGGCCGGCTCGCGCGTGGTGAAGTCGCCTCCGTCACCGACCTGGCGGAACCCTTTGACATTTCGCTCGTGGCCGTGTCCAGGCATGTCGGCGTACTGGAGGAGGCCGGATTGATCAGCCGCAAGAGGGAGGGGCGCGTGCGGTGGTGCCGGTACGAGGAAGCGGCGATCTCCGAGGCGAAGGACTGGATCGAGACTCACCAGCGGTACTGGTCCACGCAGCTGGACGCGCTGGCGCGGTATCTCAAGGGCGGAGAGTGAAGCCGATGACTGCGATGACAGGAGCACTTCAACTGGTTCGCACCGTGGCCGCGAGTCCCGAGCGGGCCTTCGAGGCGTGGACCAGCCCGGACCAGGTCGAGCGCTGGACGTGCCCGGATCCGGGCGCAACCGTGGAGGTGGATATCGACCTGCGGGTGGGCGGTCACTACTCGATTCGCATGCATGTCGAGGGCGGACCGTTTACCGCCTGCGGCACGTACCGCGAGGTCGACCCGCCGCGCCGGGTAGTGTACACCTGGGGCTGGCAGGAAGAGGCGCACGCGATGAAGGCGGAGACGGTGGTGACGGTGGAGTTCGTTCCGGTCGAAGGAGGGACCGAGATTCGATTGACCCATGAGGGCTTCCCGACGCCGGACGACCGGGACGGACACGAGGAGGGGTGGAGGATCTGCGTCGGAAGGTTCGCCGAAATGGTGGCTGCGGAATGAGGACGACACTGATCTGCGCCACGGCGCTCGCGTTGGCCACCCCCTTGGAGATTGCCGCCCAACCGACGCCCAGGGTCCTGCTGATCGGCATTGACGGCGTGCGGCCAGACGTGCTTGCCGAGGTGGCGACGCCCAACATCGACGCGCTGGCGGCAAGCGGCTGGTACACAGCCGAGGCGCGGACCACCACCCCGTCGGTCAGCGGCCCCTCGTGGTCCTCGATGCTGACCGGTGTCTGGCCCGAGAAGCACGGCGTCACGGACAACAGCTTCGCGGGCCGCGACTACGACACCTGGCCCGGCTTCCTCATCCGCGCGGAAAGGGAGCGTCCCGAGCTGTCCACCTTCGCCGCGCTGGACTGGTTGCCGCTCGCGGAGCTGCCCGAAGGCGGTCCCGTTGTCCCGGCGGCGGTCGACGAACGGGCCGTGCTTGACGGCTACGAACACGGGTGGGCCGAGGCCGACGGCGAGGTCACCGCGCACGCCGTGCGCCACCTCGGTGCAGCCGACCCCGACGCCATGTTCGTCTACCTCGGCAATCCCGACGAGACCAGCCACCGGCACGGCTCCATCGGTGCCGAGTACCGCGACGCGATCGCGCTCGCCGACCGGCACGTCGGCATGCTGATCGACGCGGTGCGCGCCCGGCCCGGCGTGGCGAACGAGGACTGGCTGGTGCTCGTCAGCACCGACCATGGCAGGCGCGAGGACGGGGGTCACGGCGGGGACTCGCCCGAAGAGATGACGATCTTCATACTGGCGAGCGGGGTTGGTGGCAGCGAGGGCAGGTCCCCGACCGCCGACTGGCCGCCTCCCGGGCCAGCCAACATCGTCGACATCGCAGCCACCGCGCTCGCCCACCTGGGCTTCGAGATCAACCAGGCCTGGGGGCTGGACGGGAGGCCACTCGGGGAACCCGGATAGCCGCGCGGTCCCGGGCGACCATCCCCTCGCGGCGGCACTCCAGACCGTCTTGTCCGCGAAACGGCGGCGGTCGTATGGTAACCGTCACCCTGCCCCACCCACCCCCACTACGGGAAGGAGTGACCACCATGCGGATTGCGAGGACCACGCGGCTGCTTCCGGTGCTGGTGCTGCTTCCCGCGACCGTTGCGGCGCAGGAGCCCGGCGATGCGGCCATCGAAATCGCGGACCCCGCGCGCGCCGAGAACCTGTTTCGCGCGCACTGCGGACGGTGCCACGGCGTGCAGGGACTGGGCGGCGAGGGGCCGGAACTGGCCCGGCCCGTATTGCCACAGGCCGCGGATCAGGAGGAACTGGAACACGTGATCCGCTCCGGTATCCCGGGCACGGGGATGCCCGGCGCCAGCACTTCGGTTCTCGACGACGACGCGGTGTCGCTCGTCGCCGCCTACGTGCGCTGGATGGGCGCGCAGACCGCGGCGGACGGTTCGGAGGTTACCGGCGACGCCAACCGGGGTCGCGACCTGTTCTGGGCAGCGGGCGACTGTGCATCGTGCCATATCGTTGACGGGCGGGGCACGGCGGTCGGGCCGGAGTTGACGCGGATCGGGCTACGACGGGGGGCGGACTACCTGCGCGAGGCCCTGAGCGCGCCTGCGGCCAAGCTGCCGGTCGCGCGATCGGGCGTGCGCAGCGGGTTCTTCGAGTACCTGCCGGTGCGGATCGTCACGCACGACGGGGACATCTACAACGGCATGCGGATGAACGAGGACGCCTTCACGATTCAGCTGATGACGGTCTCCGGGGCCTTCGTGTCGCTCCGCAAGGGCGAGATCGCCGAGATGGAGCGACGGACCGGACACTCCTTCATGCCTGTGGCCGAGAACCTCGGAGAGGACGATGTCGAGGATCTGGTCGCTTACCTGACGACCCTGGGGAGGGGATCATGAGCAAGTGGAGTTGCACGGCGGCCGCGGGCGTCGCGGTCCTTGCGCTGGGCGCGGCTGCTGCTCGGCCGGCTGCCGCCCAGGTCCCGTACGAGCGCATCGTCGCGGCCGACTCCGAGCCGGAAGGCTGGCTGACGTACTCGGGCAACTACGCGTCGCACCGGTTCTCGCGGCTGGACCAGATCAACGCGGGGAACGTGGCGGATCTGCGCGTCGTGTGGGCCTACCAGATGGACGAGGGTCTGATCGAGACCACGCCGATCGTGGCCGACGGGGTCATGTACGTGACCGAGCCGCCGAGCACGGTGACGGCGCTGGACGCGCGCACGGGGAGACGGCTGTGGAAGTGGACGCCGCAGATGGGGTCGGACGTGCTGCACATCGGCTTCCCCGAGGTGAACCGGGGGGTGGCGATCCTGGACTCGACGCTCTACGTGGGGACGCTCGACGCGCATCTGGTAGCGCTCGATGCGCGGTCCGGGGCGGTCAGATGGAACGTCGAGGTGGCCGACAACGCGATCGGCTTCGCGCTCACCCTGGCGCCGCTGGCACTGGACGGGAAGATCATCGTGGGCGTGTCAGGCGCCGAGGCCGGTGTTCGCGGATTCATCGACGCGTACGACCCCGAGACCGGTGAGCTGATCTGGCGCACGTACACCATTCCGGCGCCCGGCGAGTTCGGGAGCGACACCTGGGGCGGCAACAGCTGGGAGACCGGCGGCGGATCGACGTGGCTGACCGGCTCGTACGACCCCGAACTCGACCTGCTCTACTGGCCGATCGGCAACCCGGCCCCCGACTGGAACGGCGACCTGCGCCCCGGCGACAACCTCTACACGGACTGCCTGCTCGCGCTCGATCCCGACACGGGCGAGATCGTATGGTGGTTCCAGTTCACGCCCCACGACACCCACGACTGGGACGCGAACCAGATCCAGGTGCTGGTCGACGCCGAGTGGGAGGGTGAGCCGCGCAAGCTCGTCGTCACCGCCAACCGGAACGCGTTCTACTACGTGCTGGACCGGGAGACCGGCGAGTTCCTGCACGGTGCGGAGTATTCGAAGCAGACCTGGGCCGAGGGGCTGGACGAGAACGGTCGGCCGATCGTGATCCCCGGCACCGACCCCACCGAGGAGGGCAACCTGGTGTGGCCGAGCCTGCAGGGCGCCGCCAACTGGTTCAGTCCCAGCTACAGCCCCATGACGCGGCTCTTCTACCAGCCGACGCGGATCATGGGCGCGATCTACTACAAGGCCGAGGTCGAGTACGAGCCCGGCCAGCCGTTCATGGGCGGCGGCGAGCAGGCGCTGCGCGGCGAGGAGGCGAGCGGCGCGGTGAAGGCGCTGGACGTGCTCACGGGCGAGCTGGTGTGGGAGTTTCCGCTGCAGACCCCGCCCTGGGCCGGTGTCATGGCGACCGCGGGCAACCTCGTCTTCGGCGGGAGCGACGAGGGAAACATCTTCGCGCTGAATGCCGAGACCGGGGAGCCGCTCTGGAACTTCCAGGCCGGAGCGGCGGTGCGGAGCGGACCGATGTCGTACGAGATCGACGGGCAGCAGCGGATCGTGAACTCGGCGGGCGGGACGATGTTTGTGTTCGGGCTGCCGG
>VXMI01000099.1 GCA_009841165.1 Gemmatimonadota bacterium
GGGCATATGTGGGCGCCCACCCGAGAGCCTAGCACTTCCGGGCCTCCAACCCCCTACCGGGGGCAATCGCACGCCCCTACCTTTAAGATCTTGACCATCGTCCGCCCCCGTGTGCGGGCCGATCCCAACATGGATTCCAGATCTTCCTCCCGCATGCGGATACGTCCTGCCGCGTCCATTCATCCCGGCGTCCCCGTGCACGCAACCACCGTAATCGCCGTCGCCCGCGACGGCCGGGTGGCGATTGCGGGCGACGGTCAGGTAACGATGGGCGACGCCGTCGTCAAGGGAGCCGCGCGAAAGGTGCGGCAGCTCGCGGACGGGAGGATTCTCGCCGGCTTCGCAGGTGCGGTAGCGGATGCGTTCACCCTGTTCTCCCTGCTTGAAAGCAAGCTGGAGCGATGGCCCTCCAACCTCTCCCGCGCCTGCGTGGAACTGGCGAAGGAGTGGCGGACCGATCGCTATCTGCGCCGCCTTGAAGCGCTGCTTGTGGTGGCGGACCGGAGCCACCTCTTTCTCGTGGGCGGCGACGGCAACGTCATTGAGCCCGACCAGCCGATCCTCGCCATCGGTTCCGGCGGAGCCTATGCGCTCGCGGCAGCCCGGGCGCTCTACGAGCGCTCCGATCTGAACGCGCCGGACATCGCCCGACGAAGCCTCGAGATCGCCGCTGACATCTGTGTCTATACCAACCGGGAAATCACCTTGCTGGAGCTGGACCCCGAATGACTTCCGCGACCTCCTCGACGGGGCTGCCCGCGACAACCGAGCCGCCCGAAGCCGATTTCCGCGAAGATCCACCCCACTGGCTCGACCAGTTCACACCGCGTGAGGTCGTTGCCGAGCTGGACAAGTACATCGTGGGCCAGTCCGAGGCGAAGAAAGCGGTTGCGATTGCGCTGCGGAACCGCTGGCGCCGTCAGCAGGTGGACGACGAACTGCGAGACGAGATACTGCCCAACAATCTCATCATGATCGGACCCACAGGGGTGGGCAAGACCGAAATCGCACGCCGCCTCGCTCGTCTTGCAGGGTCTCCGTTCATCAAGGTGGAAGCTTCGAAGTTCACGGAGGTCGGTTACGTCGGACGGGATGTCGAGTCCATGGTTCGTGACCTCGTCGACACCGCAGTGGCGATGGTTCGGACGGCGCGCGAGGACGAGGTGGAGGAGGAAGCCGAACGGCGAACCGAAGAGCGTCTCCTTGATCTGCTGCTTCCGGAACCCCCGCGGGCGGCTCCGAAGCCTTCCGCCCCGGACAGCGACGGAGAAAGCGCGGCGCCAACGCAGGTCGATCCCGGAGCGAGGCTGTTCGTGGCAGGTCCCCGGGGTGTCACGGGGCAGAACGAGGCGACCCGCGCCGAACCCGACCCGGCGGTTGCGGAACGCCGCAAGCGCACGCGTGAAAAACTGCGCAAGCTCCTGCGGGACGGGCACCTGGAGGACCGGAGCGTGGAGCTCAACGTCCAGCAGGGCGCACCGGTCAGCGGCATGATGTTGCCGATGGGGGGAATGGACGGCATGGACCTCAACTTCACCGAGATGCTCCAGGACCTCCTGCCGAAGCGTTCGAAGCAGCGTACCGTGACCGTGTCCGAGGCGAGGCGCATTCTACTCCAGGAGGAACTCGATCGCCTTGTGGACATGGACGAGGTGGTCAACGAGGCGCTGGACCGCGCCGAGGAGCTCGGGATCATCTTCCTTGACGAGCTCGACAAGGTGGCGGGTGGGCGGGGAGGCGCCGGCCCCGATGTCAGCCGCGAGGGCGTGCAGCGCGACCTGCTGCCCATCGTGGAAGGGTGCAACGTCCAGACCAAGTACGGCTTCGTGCGCACCGACCACATGCTCTTCATCGCGGCCGGCGCCTTTCACGTCGCGAAACCGACCGACCTCATACCCGAACTCCAGGGGCGCTTCCCGATCAGGGTGGAGCTGAACAGCCTCAACGCGCCGGAGTTCGAGCGCATACTGCGGGAGCCGCGCAATGCCCTGGTCAGGCAATATCAGGCCCTGGTCGAGGCCGATGGGGCGTCGGTGGATTTCACCGACTGCGGCATCGGCGAAATCGCGCGGATCGCCGCCGACCTGAACAACCGCATGGAGAACATCGGTGCGCGCAGACTCCGAACCGTGCTGACCACCCTGCTGGAAGAGCTCCTCTTCGATCTACCGGACGAGGGCCGCGGCGAGACCCTGGTCGTGACCGGCGACTTCGTGCGTGAGAAGCTCGACAAGATCGTCTCGGATGACGACCTGAGCCGCTACATCCTCTGACCTGCACCGGCATGTCCAACCCCAAACGCGACTTCATCGACATCGCCCAGCACAGCCCGGATCACCTTCGCCACCTGCTGGAGCTGACCGGACGCGTGAAGTCGGGCGGCATACCCGGGCGCCCGCTCGCCGATCGCTGCCTGGCCATGGTCTTCCGCAAGAGTTCGACGCGAACCCGGGTCAGCACCGAGGCCGGCATGGTCCAGCTTGGAGGCCACGCCATCATGATCTCGGACCGCGACTCACAGATGGGACGCGGCGAGAGCGTGCGCGATACCGCACAGGTGCTCAGCCGCTACGTGGACGCGATCCTCATCCGCACGTTCGCGCACGAAGAAGTCGTCGAGCTCGCCCAGGAGGCTACGGTCCCGGTCATCAACGGCCTTACCGACCTCCTTCACCCCTGCCAGGTCCTTGCCGACCTCTTCACCGCCATCGAGGAGTTCGGCAACGACCTCGAATCGCTCACGGTGGCCTGGATCGGCGACGGCAACAACATGGCGAACTCGTGGCTCAACGCCGCGGCCCGGCTCGGGTTCTCGCTGCGACTGGCCTGTCCGGGCGGGTACGAGCCCGACTCGGACATTCTGGCCCGGGCGCAGTCGTTGGCGAAGGTACAAAGCGTCGAGACCCCTGCCGAGGCCGCCGAGGGGGCGCATGTGGTGACGACCGATGTATGGGCTTCGATGGGACAGGAGGACGAGCAGAGCGCGAGGGAGCTGGCCTTCCGTGGCTTCCAGGTCGAAGCTTCCGTGATGGCGCGGGCGCACTCTTCCGGTATCTTCCTCCACTGCCTTCCCGCGCACCGGGGCGAGGAGGTGTCGGCGGAGGTGATCGATGGTCCGCGTTCCCGCGTATTCCGGGAGGCCGAAAACCGGCTGCACGTCATCAAGGCCATATTGCTGGACCTGATCGGCTGAACCGCGCCGCCGCCTGGCGGGCACGGGTCGCAAGATAGGGCCGTCAGGCCCGGGGATGACAATGGACGACACACTGATCAAGACACCGCTCCACGACGTTCACAGCGCGCTCGGCGCCAGGATGGTGCCCTTCGCGGGCTACGAGATGCCGATCCAGTACCCGCGCGGCATCCGCGCGGAACACGCCGCTGTCAGGAATGCCGCAGGCCTTTTCGACGTGTCCCACATGGGCGAGTTCACCGTGCGCGGGCCGCAGGCGGAGGCGCTGGTCCAGTACCTGACCGTCAACGACGTGGCGCGCGTCGCGCCCGGACAGGCACAGTACTCCGCCCTCTGCAACGAAGACGGGTGCATCCTCGATGACCTTCTGGTCTACCGCTTCGCCGACCACTTCGTTCTCGTCGTGAACGCCGGCAACCGGGAAAAGGACTGGAAGTGGGTGACCGACCACGCGGCCGGTTTCGATGTCGAGATCTCGGACGACTCCGACAACGTCGCCCTGATCGCGCTGCAGGGCCCGGCCAGCCAGGCGATCCTCGCGTCCCTTACCGACGTGGACCTCGATGCGGTGGGGTACTACCGCTTCGCCGAGGGTTCGGTGGCAGACGCGCAGTGCGTGGTCAGCCGCACCGGGTACACCGGGGAAGACGGTTTCGAACTCTATCTCCCCGCGGCTTCCGCCTCCGCCGTCTGGAACGCCCTGTCCGTGGCCGGCGAGCCCCACGGCATCACCCCGGCGGGGCTGGGGGCGCGCGACTCGCTGCGTCTCGAGATGGGATACGCCCTGTACGGCAACGATCTGGACGAGGAACACACCGCGCTGGAATCGGGCCTGGGGTGGATCGTCAAGCTGCACGCAGGCGACTTCATCGGCCGCGAGGCCCTCGCCGCCCAGAAGGCACGGGGCGTGTCCCGCCGCCTCACCGGGATCCGTCTCACCCAGCGCGGCTTTCCGCGTCCCGGCTACCCCATCGTCCACGACGGCGTCGAGGTGGGTACCGTCACGTCGGGTGTGGCGAGTCCGTCACTCGGCGAGGGCGTCGCGCTCGGCTACCTGTCGGCCGGCGCGGCCCGGCCCGGCACTGAAGTCGGCGTTGTCATACGGGGCCGGACCATCACCGCGCGCACCCAGCGGCCTCCGTTCTACACCAAGGGGTCGATCCGCAGGTAGTGCGCCGCACGTCGCCGGAGCCGTGGCATGGCTGAGACCATTCTCGTAACCACGCACGACCTTCCCCTCGCAGGCGAGTTGCGCGACGGATTCCGCCACGCAGGCTTCAGGGTCGAGCTCCTGACCGCGGGTGAACGGGTGGACAGCGTCGAGGATCCGGTGCTGCTGGTCCTCACCGGAGGCGCCGGCGCGGAGGCCGCAAGACGACACGCGGGGCAGGCATCACGCCTGGGGCTGCCCGTCTTCGCCGTGGCCGTGCCCGGGGAGCCGGATGCGCAGGCCGACGCTGCCAAAACCGCCACCACCTTCCTCGCCCCCGCCGACGCGGAAGAGATCGTGCTGGTGGGAACCAGGGCGATCGAGCGCAAGCGGCTGCGCAGGGCTACGGGCATCGTCGGCGAGACCGACGCGATGGTCGAGGTCATGGAGCGCATCGTCCAGATCGCCCCGGTGGACGCCACCGTACTGATCACCGGCGAATCGGGCACTGGCAAGGAGCTGGTCGCCCGGGGAATCCATGCCCTGTCGCGCCGTCGCCACCGGAGTTTCATCCCGGTCAACGTCGCCGCCCTGTCCGAGACCCTCCTCGAAAGCGAACTCTTCGGCCACGAGAAGGGTGCCTTCACGGGGGCCATCGATACGCGCAAGGGTCTGTTCGAACTGGCTTCGCGCGGCACGATCTTTCTCGACGAGATCGGTGAAATGCCCCTCCAGACTCAGACCAAGCTTCTGCGTGTCCTCGAACAGCAGGAGTTCCACCGGGTAGGGGGACAGAAGATGATCCGGGTGAACGTACGGATCATCGCGGCGACCAATCAGCGCCTGGAGCGCCTGGTCGTCTCGGGGGCGTTCCGCAAGGACCTGTACTACCGGCTGAACGTCCTCACGATCGCGCTGCCTCCCCTGCGGGAGCGACGTGCGGACATCCCGCGCCTGATCGACACCTTCGTCCAGGAGGCCAGCGAGCGCCACGACCGGGGCCCGTTCCGCGGCATCTCGGGCGAGGCGATGGAGATCCTGGTGCGCCACCGCTGGCCCGGAAACGTCCGCGAACTGCGCAATCTGGTCGAGAGCATGGTGGTCCTCGCGCCGGGGCGCAGAATCCGCCCGGAGGACATCCCCGATGACGTGCGGTCGGGGGACGGGGGCCTCGCCCTGGTTCCGGCCCCTCGGGGCGATCGGGGACAGGGCGACGATGTGGTTGCGTCCCTGCGGCCCCAGTTGGAGTTCATCTTCCGTACCATGATGGAAATGAAGGTCGACATCGAGGACCTGCGCAGGGAGTTCGAGCAGTTCCAGGCAGAAGAGCATCCCGATCGCATGCTGATCTCGCCGAGGGTGGCGCGGGAGGTGAGCGGCAGCGGCGACGCGAGCACCTCCGCCGACGAGATCGTCTACGATCGGTGGCCGACTCGCGAGGAGGTGCCCCCCACGGGCGAGAGTGAGGTCGGCGATCCCGCACCCCCGACCGGCGATTCCCCGCCCGAGTCCGACGAGCCCGCCGCCGTCGCCTACCAGTCCGGCATGACGCTCGAGGACATGGAGCGCGAAGTCATCCACGCCGTGCTGAATTCGGTCGGCTGGAACCGGCGCGAAGCCGCGGAGACTCTCGGAATCGGCGAGCGAACGCTCTACCGCAAAGTCCGGAAATACGGCCTGGAAGAGGACTGAGCGACCGACGGAATCCGGCCGCGTTCGGCCTCCACGGCACCCACAATGTTGGACCAGGATGCATCCTCCTCGCCCTGGTACGACACCACGACGTCTCGCGAGAGGTCGACCGACGCCGGATAGGCGTACACGGCCACGGCGCTCTCCTGCTGTCCGAGGCGCTGGCTTCCCCAGCCCGGTGTGATCGCCCGTATGGCCATGGGCCGCTCCCGGAGACCCCTCGAGATGAGGTGCAGATCCTCCGGCTGGAACTCCGCGCCCGGACGCATGCTGGAAAAGGTCACCAGAAATAGCACCGCTTCAGCCTCGCCGGTGCCGCGATCCTGGCCGGAAGCATGGGCCCGGGCGATCCTGGTCAGCCGGTCCCGGGTATCCGGCGCGGCCGCCTGCAGCACCCAGTCGGCCAGCGGTGTGAGTTCGACGCGCACATCGCCCACCGTCATCCGGACCGAGATTTCGTCCTGTCGCAGCGTACCGGATCTGCCCGGCTCCGGGTCGGCTCCGGGCCGGGGCGCCACCGCCGGTGCATCGACGCCCGCCGAAGTGGATGCCGGCGCGCACCCGGTTCCACCCAGCAACGCAGCGGACAGGGCGGCCGAGGCCCACCCGGCGGCATTTCCGACACGGCACCGCATCACGATTCCTCCTCGAGCAGGGCTTCCATGGCGGCCAGCAGCTGGTCGGCTCCCTCACCCGTTCTCGCGGAGCTCTCCACGACCTGTTCCTCCGAAACCCCGAGCTTCCGCGCGGCCGGTTCCACGATACCCGCTTCCCTGACCCTCGACTTCAGCTTGTCGACCTTGGTCAGCGCAATCAAGGTCGGCGTTCCGGTGTCGGCCAGATGCCCGACGAACTCCAGGTCGCCCGCGGTGGGGGGATGGCGCGAATCAACCAGGTACAACACGCCGCGCAACCCGGTGCTCTCTGCCAGATACCACCTGACCAGGATCCGCCATGCATCGCGCACCTCTCTCGGTGCCCGCGCATAGCCCGACCCCGGCAGGTCCACCAGGTGGAACGACCGGTTGACCTCGTAGAAGTTGAGCGCCTGCGTCTTGCCCGGCGATGCCGAGACCCGCGCGATCTTCCGCCGCGGGCGCCCCAGGAGCCGGTTGATCAGCGACGACTTGCCGACATTGGATCTGCCGGCGAAGGCGATCTGGGGAAGGGAGGAGGGAAGGGTCTGGCCGGGCGTGACCACCGATCCGGCGAACTCGACGCTGCGGATGAGCACGGGCGGTCCTTCAGGTGACGTGAAGGCTGCCCGGGCCGGGAGCGAGTCCTTCCCCGCGGCGTGCCGTGCCCCGGCGTGAGACGAGCGCCTCCCGCAGCACCTGGTCCATCGTCTCGACCGGCACCATTTCGACACCGGAACGAACTTCATCGGGCAAGCGCTCGAGGTCCACCGCGTTCTGCGCCGGGAGCAACACCCTGCTGATGCCGCCACGAAGCGCCGCCACGGCCTTTTCCTTGATCCCGCCGACCACCAGCACCCGCCCTCGCAGCGTGATCTCGCCGGTCATCGCCAGATCGGCGCGCGTAGGCGTCTCCGTCAGCGCCGAGATCAGCGCCACCGCGATTGTGATCCCGGCCGATGGCCCGTCCTTGGGGGTGGCGCCCTCCGGAATGTGGATGTGGATGTCCACCTCGCGGTGGAACTGTTCCTGCAGGCCCAGCCAGCGGGCCCGCGAGCGCGCGTAGGTCACCGCGGCAAACGCCGACTCCTTCATCACTTCGCCCAGTGTGCCGGTCAGCTGGATCTTGCCCGACCCCGGCACCACCGCGACCTCCACCTCGAGCACCTCGCCGCCCGCGGCCGTCCAGGCCAGCCCGCACGCGATCCCCGACCGGTCCGCACCTTCCTCCCGGCTCGGCGGCAGGTGCACGGGCGGTCCCAGCAGCTCGCGCAAGTCGCCCGTCTCCACGCGCCCGGGGAGCTCCGCCCCGCTCGCCGACGCCTGCCGGGCCAGCTTTCGCGCCACCCGGGAAAGACGCCGTTCCAGCTCGCGGACCCCCGCCTCCCGCGTATACTCGGTCACGATCGTCTGTACCGCCTCGTCGGAGATCTCCGGCGCATGCCCGGCCAGTCCGTGGCGGTCGACCTGCTTCGGCCACAGAAACTGCCGCGCGATCACCCTCTTTTCCGTGTCCAGATAGCCGGGAAGCCGGATCACCTCCATCCTGTCGCGCAATGGTCCCGGCAGCTCTCCCAGCGTGTTGGCGGTAGTGATGAAGAGGACGTTGGAGAGGTCGAATTCCAGCTCCAGGTAATGGTCGGTGAATGTTCGGTTCTGCTCGGGATCGAGGACCTCCAGCAGGGCAGCTCCGGGGTCGCCGTGGAAGTCCCTGGCCAGCTTGTCGACCTCGTCGAGGAGAAAGACGGGATTGCGGGAGCCGCTCTTGCGCATCCCCTGTATGACCCGTCCGGGCAGGGCGCCCACATACGTCCGGCGATGCCCGCGAATCTCGGCCTCGTCCCGAACCCCTCCCAGACTTACCCGTACGAACTTGCGATCCAGACAGCGGGCGATGCTTCGTCCCAGCGACGTCTTCCCTACGCCGGGCGGCCCGACAAGGCAGAGGATCGGTCCCTGGAGGCGCCCGACAAGCGAGAGCACGGCGATGTGGTCGAGTATGCGCTCCTTGACCTCTTCGAGACCGTAGTGTTCGTCCTCCAGAACGCGCGCCGCCCGCTCCACGTCGAGACTGTCCCGCGTTTCGGCCTCCCACGGAAGGGCCAGGATCCAGTCGAGGTAGGTCCGGATGACCGAAGCTTCCGGTGCGACCGGATTCATCCTGCGCAGGCGCTCGAACTCCCTGGTGGCGCGGTTGCGCGCCTCGCCGGGAAGGGGAGTCTCCTCGATGGTGGACTCCAGTTCCGCCCACTCGGGGTCGGTCCCGCCGGCCTCCGGATGGCGCCCTCCGAAGCCACGGCCGGGCTCAGGCGGTTCCGCGCCGAACTCCGACTCCATCTGGAAGCTGATCTGTTCGTCCAGCTTCTGCTGGATCTGGAGCACCTCGATCTCCCGCACGAGGATCGCGAGCAGAATCTCGAAGCGGGCCCCGATATCGACCGTCTCCAGCAGCTCCTGCCTCTCGGCGCTGCCGACCAGAAGATGGCCAGCGATCAGATGGGACAGACGGAGCCGGTCGCCGATCTCCGAGATCGCCCCCGGCAGCGCGTCGGGGATCTTGTCGGAAAGGCGCGCGTACCGGCCGAACAGCTTGGTGACCTCGCGGACCCGTGCGGCAAGAGCGGGGTCCGTCGGCGGGTCGGGCTCGTACTCCCACTCGGTCAGGAGTTCCACCGAAGCCCGGAAACCGTCGCCCGAGGGCAGGTACTCCGCTATTCGGGCGCGTCCCAGTCCCTCCATCACCACGCGCGCCGTCCCGTCGGCCAGATGCGACACCTGCACGATCCTGATCACGGTTCCCGCGCGGTAGAGGTCCCCGCGCCCGGGGTTCTGAACGCCGGGGTCCTTCTGGCCCACAAGAAGGGCGAGCCCCCGACCCGCCTCCGCCTGCTGCAGCGCCGCGACCGAGGGACGCCGACCGATCAGCAGGGGCAGCACCATGTAGGGGAAGTAGACCAGATCGCGCAGTGCGATCACCGGCAGTTCGTCCGGTATTTCAAACGAACCGTCGAGCCGGTTCACCGTGCTCATCGTCCCGCTCCGCCGACGGCGCGGGACGCAACCCCGCTTCGGACGCCGAACGCAGGCGGGATAGCGCCCACGGGCCGTCAGGCTTCCTTCCGCTGCGCCTCCGGCCGCAGGACCAGGAGGGGCGGAACCCTGCCGCGGGCACACTCGGGGGTGACGACCACCTCCCGCACGTCGCTTCTTGACGGGACCTCGAACATCGTGTCCCGCATGATCTTTTCCAGCACCGCCCTCAGCCCGCGGGCTCCCGTGCCGCGCTCGAGCGCCCGCCGCGCAATCTCCTTCAGGGCGCCCGGATCGAGAGTCAGACCGATGCCCTCCAGTTCGAACATCTTCTGATACTGCCTCACCAGCGCGTTCTTCGGTTCCTGCAGGATCCTCACCAGGGCCTCCTCGTCCAGTTCCTCCAGCGTCACGGTCACCGGAAGGCGCCCGACGAGTTCCGGAATCAGGCCGAATCTCTGGAGATCGGTGGGCTCGAGCCACTCCATGGGGTCGAGTGCCGTCCCGTCGTTGACCCCGGCCGGGACGTCGGCTTCGTCCGCCCTCTTGTTTTCAGCTTCCCCGAAACCGATCTGCCGCTTCCCCAGCCGGTGTTCGACGATCTTGTCGAGCCCCTCGAACGCGCCCCCGCAGATGAAGAGGATGTTCGTGGTGTCGATCTGGACGTATTCCTGCTGGGGGTGCTTCCGTCCGCCCTGGGGCGGTACGCTCGCGACGGTCCCCTCGAGGATCTTGAGAAGCGCCTGCTGCACCCCCTCGCCCGACACGTCCCGGGTAATGGATGGATTCTCGGACTTCCGGGCGATCTTGTCCAGTTCGTCGATGTAGACGATCCCGCGCTGGCACTCGGCGTTGTTGAAGTCGCTCGCCTGCCAGAGGCGGACCAGGATGTTCTCCACGTCCTCCCCGACGTATCCCGCTTCGGTAAGGGTCGTCGCGTCGGCGATGGTGAAGGGGACCTGGAGGATCCGCGCCAGCGTCTGCGCCAGGAGCGTCTTCCCGACCCCGGTCGGCCCGACGAGAAGCACGTTGGCCTTGTCGAGTTCGACCCCCCCGAGCCGTTCGCGCTGGTGGACCCGCTTGTAGTGGTTGTAGACGGCGACTGCCAGCGAGCGCTTGGCCTGCTCCTGTCCGATCACGTACTCGTCAAGGGCCGCCTTGATCTCGTCCGGCTTCAGAACGGCGACGGAGGCTTCCTGATTTTCACGCTCCTCCTCTTCGGCGAGGATTTCGTTGCAGAGTGATATGCACTCGTTGCAGATGTAGACGGACGGACCGGAGATGAACTTCTTGACCGTGTCCTTGGATTTCCCGCAGAAACTGCAGCGAAGGTGCCTGTCGCTCGTCATTTGTCCTCCTGCTTCCGCGGGGCGCCCCGTCCGCGCCCGTTGTCGTTCTGCAGGACCTGGTCGACCAGGCCGTACGCAACCGCTTCGTCGGCGCTCATCCAGCGGTCCCGGTCCACGTCGGTGTTGATCTTCCGAATCTTCTGTCCGGTGGTGTCAGCCAGAATCCGGTTGAGACGCTCCCGTGTTCCAAGGATCTCCCTGGCGGCGATCTCGATGTCGGCGGCCGTACCCTGATACCCGGAAGACGGCTGATGCAGCATGATGCGCGAATTCGGCAGCGCGTTCCGCTTGCCCCTGGCGCCCGCCGAAAGGAGCAGCGCGCCCATCGAAGCGGCCATGCCGACGCAGTAGGTCGACACGGACGCGCGCAGGTGGTTCATGGTGTCGTAGATCGCCAGGCCCGCGTACACGCTGCCTCCGGGCGAGTTGATGTAGAGGTAGATGTCGCGCTCGGGGTCGTCGGCGTCGAGGAAGAGGAGCTGGGCGACGATGATGTTCGCAACGTGGTCGTTGATCGAGCTCCCGAGGAAGACGATGCGGTCCATGAGCAGCCGGCTGAAGATGTCGTAGCTGCGCTCGCCGCGGCTGGTCCGTTCGATGACATATGGAGGATAGGTTGCCATCCGTTTGCAGCTCCCTTTGTCTATTCCTCGACTTCGAGGCCTGACTGCGCCATCAGGAAGGCGAAGAGTCTCGCGTCCGTAAGGCCTCGCTCGATGTTGCCGAGCCCGCCGGACTTTCGCAGGCGGGATCGCACGACCGAGGGGGATTGCCCGGTCTGGCGAGCGATCTCCTTCACCCTCTCGCCGATCTCCTGTTCGGAGGCTCGGAGCCCGTGTTCGTTGACGATCCGCTCCACGAGAAGTTCCCGTCTGACCGCGAACTCCGAAGCCGGCCGCAACTCCTTCCTCAGCTCCTCCAGCTTCTCCGGCTCCAGGTCGTCGGCATCGCGGAGAAGAGCGTCGGTATAGACTTCCACCATGGCGTCGGGGACATCGAACGGGTTGGCCTCCACGACCATGTTGAGCAGCCGCTCACGGAACTCCGCCTCGGCCCTCGCCTTCACGTCACACTCGATGTCCTCGCCGATCCGGGCACGCAGGGCCGCCAGATCGTCGAAGTCTCCGAGGGACGCGGCGAAGGCGTCGTCCAGCTCCGGCAACTCGGGGACGCGACGCGACACCAGTTCGATCCTCAGGAGGTGACGCGTGCCCGCCCGATCCCCGTCGGGGTGGTCGTCGGGGAAAGCGACCTCGAACTCGTTCGCATCGCCGACCGCCAGCGTGTGGATCGCATCCTCGATATCGGGCAGCGCCTGTTCCTCGCCGAGCACCAGATCGTACTGCCGCGGGTCAGCGTCTCCACCGCCGTCCTCGGCACCTTCCGGCTGCGTCAGGAGGACCGTCACGGAATCCCCGGGCTCCGGGCGTCCGTTCTCGGCCGTCCTCCACACCGCGCGCTCCTTGCGTAGCCGCTCGAGAATGCCCTCCACGGCTCCGTCCGGCACGGTCACGGGCGGACGTTCCAGCCTGAACCCCCCGAGTCGTCCAGCATTGACTTCGGGCCGCACCTCGAAGGAAGTCCGGAAGGACAGAGAGTCGTTGTCGGTGTATCGCAGATCGGTCACGTCCACCTCGGATACCGGATGCAGACCCTCGGAGTCAATTGCCTCCCTGCACGCCTTCTGGACCGCCCGGTCGACCGTCTCCCTGTGGATGTCGCCGCCGTAGTGCTGGAGGATGACGCGCGCGGGCGCCTTGCCCTTCCTGAACCCCTTCAGCTTCACGCGCGACGCGTACTTGCGGAGCACGGCACCGTGTTCGGCGGCCACGAATTCGCCCGGAACCACCACCTCGACGGACCGGTGACAGCGCTCGCCCTCGGTGACCGTGACCTGAAGCCGGGGCGGATCCCGGCGCTTGGCGGCCGCGTTCATGGCCCTTCCGCCGGCCTCTCATGCGAAAGGGGGGACTCGAACCCCCACGGCCAGCGGCCACAAGATCCTAAGTCTTGCGCGTCTACCAGTTCCGCCACTTTCGCTCCTCCAGGGTGGTCGCCATTGCGTATCGAAAGGTAACGTCCCGCGGCATCCCACCAAGTGGCCATTCCCCGCAAGCGAAGGGGCCGGCCCCCGAAAGGACCGGCCCCGCTCGTCAGGCACCGCGGCGCGTGACGCCAGGCACCGCGGCGCGTGGCGCCGGGCACCGCAGTCACGGCATCGTCGTGCCCCGCATGCTACCTGGGGACCCGGATGTTGTACAGCGTCGGCGCCATGTTCCGGCCGGGGTCGGTGCTGGGGCAGGCAGCGACGACCGAGACGACCTCTCCGGGTGCCACATCCTCGAGGACATCACTCACATCATCCTCGCTCTGAATCTCCCGGCGCTCGATCTCGGTGATCACGCATGTGCGGACGATGCCGCGATTGTACGCGGGACCGTTGGGCTGGACCTCGGCGACCACCACCCCGTCGGTGCTCTCCAACTGAAGCTGCCGGGCGATTTCAGGCGTCACATCCACCAGGTCGACGATACCGATCCTGTCGGCGGCACGGGGCTGCCGAGAGGGCGCTTCCGCCACCTCCCCGGAATATGGCATTTCCTCCAGCCGCACTGTCACTTCGCGCGGCCTGCCGTCCCGATAGATGGCGATGCGCACCTGGTCGCCAGGCGACTTCAGCGCAATCTTGTGTTGGAGGTCGTTGCCCGTGAGCACCTTTTCGCCATCGACCTCCCTGATCACGTCACGGAATCGCAGTCCCGCCCGCTCAGCCGGCGTGCCCGGGTTCACACCCTGGACCAGTGCCCCGCTAACATCGGGAAGCCCCATCGCTTCGGCGTCCTCGGCGCTCACCGCCCAGATCGATACCCCCAGAAAAGCTCGCTTCACCCTTCCGTACGCGATCAGGTCGTCCATGACACGGTGGGCCAGGTCGATCGGAACGGCGAACCCGTATCCCTGGTAGACGCCCGTGGCACTCACGATCGCCGCATTGATGCCGATCACCTGACCCTGCAGGTTGACCATGGGCCCTCCGGAGTTGCCCTGGTTGATCACAGCGTCCGTCTGGATGAAATCTTCGATCGCCAGGGCGGAGTTGCCCGAGTAATCGGGATCTTCCTCAAGCGACCGGTTGATCAGCCTAAGGGACCGGCCCTTGGCCGATACGATTCCCGCCGTCACCGTGTAGTCCAGGTTGGCGCCCGCGCGGCCGAAGCCCGGGTTGCCGATGGCCAGCACCCACTCGCCCACGCGGACCTCCGCGGAGGACCCGAGCGAAGCCACGGGGAGATCCGTTCCGTCGATCTTGATGACGGCGATGTCGGTCGTCGGGTCCGTGCCGACCACTTGCGCTCCGAACTCGCGCCCGTCGAGGAGGGTTACGTCGATCTGCTGCGCGTCCTCCACCACGTGGTTGTTGGTCAGGATGTATCCGTCGTCCGAGATCACGAAGCCGCTGCCGCTCCCGGGGGCGATGTCGGGAACGTCGCGGGGCGGCACCCCGAAGAGCCGTTCCCAGCCGCGGAGTTCGCTGCTCCGGCGAACCTGCTGGCGCGTGGTCACGATGCGCACGACGGCGGGCGTGACCGCGTCGGCAACGTTGACGAAAGCCTGACTCAGATCGAGTGCGGGCTGCACTTCGGCCTGGGAGACCACCGGAGCGGTCTGCACCGGCGGCGGGGTGAAGGGTCTGTCCGTGAAGCCGAACTGGGAAGCGATGCCCAGCCCGACAAGAAAGGAGGCCGCAACGGATAGCGCGACCTTCGTCTTGGCCCTGAGTGGATCGTACATCGTATCTCTCACCGGTTGAAAGTACACCTTTGGTGAAAGGTAGGACGCGCGGCGAAGCGGCGCCGTTGCCGCCCCGCCGCGCGACTGCCTACCGCCTCTCGTCCACTATCTCGTAGTCGGCCTCCACGACGTCCTCCTCGGAGCCTTCCTCGTCCGGCTCGGCCGTGGTCTCCGCCTCTCCGTCGGGGCTTGCAGCCGCCTCGGCGGCCTGCGTCTGGTACATCTCCTGGCCCGCGGCGCTGAAGGCCTGCATGAGCTCGTCGCGCGCCTCGTTGATCTCGGCGGTGTCGCTGCCCTTGAGCGCCTGCCTGGCGCGCTCCAGAACCGAATCCAGCCGCTCCCTGGTCGGAGCCGACACCTTGTCCCCCCACTCCTCGGTGTCCTTCTCCACCTGGTACACGAGCGAGTCGAGGTGATTCCGCGCCTCGACCTCTTCGCGGCGCCGCTCGTCTTCGGCCTTGTGGGCCTCGGCGGCGTCCACCATCCGATCGATCTCGGCGTCGCTGAGGCCGCTGGAAGCCTCGATCCGGACCTTCTGTTCCTTCGAGGTCGCACGGTCCTTCGCGGTGACGTGAAGGATGCCGTTGGCGTCGATGTCGAACGTCACCTCCACCTGCGGAATGCCCCGGGGCGCCGGCGGGATGCCGGTCAGCTGGAACTTGCCGATGGTGCGGTTGTCGACCGCCATCGGACGTTCGCCCTGCAGCACGTGGATCTCCACCGTGGTCTGGTTGTTCTCGGCCGTTGAGAAGACCTCCATCTTCCGGGTCGGGATCGTGGTGTTGCGCTCGATCAGCGGGGTCATCACGCCGCCCAGCGTCTCGATGCCCAGCGAGAGCGGGGTCACGTCGAGGAGCAGCACGTCCTTGACGTCGCCGGCCAGCACGCCGCCCTGGATCGCCGCGCCGACCGCCACGACCTCATCCGGGTTGACCCCGCGGTGGGGCTCCTGCTCGAAGAAGTCCTGGACCACGCGCTGGATCTTCGGGATCCGCGTGGATCCGCCGACCAGCACCACCTCGTCGATGTCGCCGGGCTTCATGCCCGCGTCGTCCAGCGCCTTCTGCATAGGTGGAATGGTGCGCTGGATCAGGTGGTCCACCAGATGCTCGAACTTCGCCCGCGACAGCGAGTAGTTCAGGTGCTTGGGCCCTTCCTGGGTCGCGGTGATGAAGGGCAGGTTGATGTCGGTGGAGTTCGTCGAGGACAGCTCCATCTTGGCCTTCTCCGCCGCCTCCTTGAGACGCTGAAGCGCCATCGAGTCCCTGGACAGGTCGATCCCCTGATCCTTCTTGAACTCGCCCACGAGCCAGTCGATGAGCACCTGGTCGAAGTCGTCTCCCCCGAGGTGCGTGTCACCGTTGGTCGCCTTCACCTCGAAGACTCCGTCGCCGATCTCCAGGATGGAGATGTCGTAGGTGCCGCCGCCGAGGTCGAAGACTGCGATCTTCTCGTCCTTCTTCTTGTCGAGGCCGTAGGCCAGCGCGGCCGCGGTCGGCTCGTTGATGATCCGCTTGACCTCGAGCCCGGCGATCTTGCCCGCGTCCTTCGTCGCCTGGCGCTGCGCGTCGTTGAAGTACGCCGGCACGGTGATCACGGCTTCGCTCACGGAGGTGCCGAGGTAGTCCTCAGCGGTCTGGCGCATCTTCTGCAGGATGACCGCTGAGATCTCGGGCGGCGTGAACGACTTGCCGCCGTTCGGCAGATTGACGACGACACGATCCTGGCCGTCCCTGGCGACCGCGTAGGGAACGCGCTTGCGCTCGGTCTCCACCTCGGAGTACCGCATGCCCATGAACCGCTTGATCGAGAAGACCGTGTTCTCGGGGTTGGTGATGGCCTGGCGCCGCGCCACCTGCCCGACCAGCCGTTCCCCGTCCTTCGCGAACGCCACGACCGACGGGGTGGTGCGACCGCCCTCGGAGTTGGGGATGACCGTAGGCTCGCCGCCTTCCATCACGGCGACCACCGAATTGGTGGTTCCAAGGTCGATCCCGATGATCTTGCCCATTCTGGTTTCCTTTTCCTGGTGTCGGCTCCGGCCGACGGTTGGCGGAATCGCTGTTCGCGTGCGTCCCCCTGGGGTCCATGCGAAACGTAACCCCGAGGGCTGGAGCAAATAGCGTGCCGCGAGATGGGGGGGCGGTCGCATCGGCGTCTGCCATTTTGGCAGGAACCCGGCCGCCGCGCACCGAAAACCCTGCCATTCTGGCCGGTTCGGGTCCTCGGAAGTATTCTAGGGTGCCACAATCTCCGTTTTGCGAACGGCCATGCACGGCCGCGCAGCTCCCGAACCCCATCCACCGGATCCCCATGGTCATGTCCCCAACCGCCGCGTCCGTCGCCGACGCCCTGCTGGCCGCGGTCCCGCCGGAAGCCGGCTTGCAGGAGGGCGGGGGAGTCGACCTGCTGGTCCGGTTGCGCGGGCTCCTCGGCGTTGTCCTGCTCACCGTGGGCGCGTGGGCCCTCAGCGTGAACCGACGCCGCATCCCCTGGCGGATCGTGCTGTGGGGGCTCGGCCTCCAGTTCATCTTTGCGCTCCTCATTCTGCGCACACCCTTCGGAGAGGGCGTATTCGCCACCGCCAACGACGTGATCCTCGCGGCGGTGGGCTTCACCCTCGAGGGCGCCCGCTTCCTCTTCGGCGATCTCGTCTACAACAACGTCCCCGTAGGCACCGGCGAGCCCGGCAACGCGGGCTTCGCCGCCGAGGGACAGTTTGTCGCCCGCACCGGAGCGTTCGTCGCCTTCAACGTGCTCCCCACGATCATCTTCTTCGCCTCGATCATGACCGTGCTGTACCACCTCGGCGTCATGCAGAGGGTCGTGGGCGGAATCGCCTGGGTCATGCAGCGCACCATGCGCACGAGCGGTGCCGAGACCCTGTCGGCGGCTGGCAACATCTTCGTGGGACAGACCGAGGCGCCCCTGCTCGTCAAGCCGTTCGTCGACAGGATGACCCGATCCGAACTGATGGCGGTGATGACCGGAGGATTCGCCACGGTGGCCGGAGGGGTCATGGCCGCCTATGCGGGGATGCTGGTGGGGTTCTTCCCCGACATCGCCGGACACCTCATGGCGGCGTCGCTCATGTCGGCCCCCGCCGCGCTGGTCGTGGCCAAGCTCATGGTGCCCGAGGAGGAGCGCGCCGCGACCGCCGGTCAGCTGAAGACGGAGGTGGAGCGGCCGGACGTCAACGTCATCGAGGCCGCGGCCCGCGGGGCGAGCGAGGGGCTGAAGCTGGCACTGAACGTCGGCGCGATGCTGCTCGCCTTCCTGGCCATGATCGCGCTCCTGAACGCCGTGCTGGGGTGGGCGGGCGGTCTGGTGGGGATCGAGGGCCTGTCGCTGGAAGGGATTCTCGGGTGGCTGCTCGGACCCGTGGCCTGGGTGATGGGGGTCCCCTGGCAGGATGCGGCGTCGGTAGGTTCGCTCATGGGACTGAAGACCGTAGCCACGGAGTTCGTGGCCTATCTGGGCCTCGCCGACGCCATGGCGCAGGGGGAACTCACGCCCCGCGCCGCCACCATCGCCACCTACGCGCTCTCCGGCTTCGCCAACTTCTCGTCGATCGCCATCCAGATCGGGGGGATCGGGGGAATCGCGCCCAGCCGACGCCAGGACCTCGCCCGCCTGGGGCTGCGCGCGATGATCGGGGGTTCGATCGCGGCCTTCATGACGGCGGCGATCGCCGGCATGCTGATTTGACCGCAGCGCGCGCGGAGGCCGGAGCGGCGCAGATCGCCGAGTGCGGGCGCATCCTCGTGGAGCGCGCAGGCTTTCGTCCGCGCGTGCACCTCATCCTCGGTTCGGGGCTCGGCGGGCTGGCCGCGCGCGTCCGCGATCCTGTGACCGTTACCTTCGGCGACCTCCCGGGCTTCCCGGACACGTCGGTCGAGAGCCATGCAGGTGAATTCGTCCTGGGACACATCGCCGGCGTCCCGGTCGTGGTCCAGTCGGGCCGTTTCCATGTCTACGAAGGATACGGCTCCGGGATCGTGCTGGCGCCGGTCCGGACCGGCCGTGCCGCCGGGGCCCGAATCGTGGTCCTGACCAACGCCGCCGGCGGGATCCGCTCCGATCTCGTGCCCGGCTCGCTGATGCTCGTCGACGACCACCTGAACGCCATGTTCCGCGCCCCGCTCGCCGGGCCGACGCACGAGCA
This sequence comes from Gemmatimonadota bacterium, assembly GCA_009841165.1. GTDB lineage: Bacteria > Gemmatimonadota > Gemmatimonadetes > Longimicrobiales > Gaopeijiaceae > Bin94. The sequence continues at coordinate 19,007 of VXMI01000099.1, forward strand.
CGAAGAGCGCTTCCCCGACATGAGCCGCCCCTACGACCCGGCGCTGCTTTCCCTGGCGGAGGCCGCCGCGCTGGAGGCTGGCATCGCGCTGCCAAGGGGCGTGTATGGCGCAGTCCACGGTCCCAGCTTCGAGACCCCGGCCGAGGTCCGGGCCCTGCGGACAGCCGGCGCGGACGCGGTCGGCATGTCGACCGTGCCGGAAGTGCTGGCGGCACGTGCCGGAGGTCAGCGCGCGCTCGCGATCTCCGCCATCACGAACCGCGCGGCCGGTCTGGGGCTCGAACCCGTCGACCACACCGCGGTCATGACCTACGCGTCGGTGGCCGGCCGCACGCTCGAGTCGCTGCTCGAAACTCTGCTGCCCTCGATGGCGACTTCCGTGAAGTGATCGAGGGGCCCGTTCCCCGCCCCCAGCCCCGGCGCGCCCGCAATCGCGCTGCGGACCCAGGCCACCGCCGGTGCCACGGCGTCGCCCAGCGGCACGCCCCGGGCCAGACCCGCCGCGATGGCGGCGCTAAGCGTGCACCCGGTCCCGTGCGTGTGCCGCGTCTCGATGCGGGAGCCGCGAAAAACCCGCCGCACCCTTCCATCCCAGAAGAGATCCACCACCTCGTCGCCTCCCAGATGGCCACCCTTCACCAGCGCGGCCCCCGCCCCGGCCTCCACGAGAACCCTCGCGGCCGCCTCCATCCCGTCGACACTCCCCTCCGACACCCCCGTCAGCATCACCGCCTCGGGCCAGTTGGGCGTCACGACCGCCGCCAGCGGCACCAGTTCGTCTCGAATGGACGCCACGGCGTCGCACGACAGCAGCGAATCGCCGCTCGTCGCCACCATCACCGGGTCGAGCACGTAGCCACCGAGCCTCCATCGCCGCAGCCCCGCCGCAACCGCCCGCACGATTCCCGCGTTGGCCAGCATTCCGGACTTTACCCCCCGGGGGGGTATATCTCCCGCAACGCTCTCGATCTGCGCCGCAACGATCCGTGAAGGCACCGCGTGCACCGCCTGCACCCCCAGCGTATTCTGCGCGGTGACGGCGGTCAGGACGGAAGTTCCGTAGACTCCCCACTGGTGAAATGTCTTGAGGTCCGCCTGTATCCCCGCACCCCCGCCGCTGTCGCTGCCTGCGATGGTGAGGGCGACGGGAACCGCTGGTTGGCTGTCCATGGCGACGGGCTGGGCGAGCTGGCTGGACGGAAAGGAACGACGGCTTGATCAGCAAATCTAGGGCACGGCTGCTGCGGCGTCTTGCGGCGCGCCGCATGCGCGAACGCGAGGGTCTGGCGCTGGCCGAAGGTCCCCGGGTCGTCCGCGAGGCGCTCCGGTCTCCCGCCCGGGTCCTATGGACCGTCGTCGGAGCCGAATACGCGGGCTCGGAGCCGGGGCGCGGGGTGCTCGCCGATTGCCGGAACCGAGGTGTGGAGGTGGAGCTTCTGCCCGACCGCGAGGTCACGGAGTTCGCATCCACGGAGAGTCCCCAACCTGTCATCGCCTGCGTGAGCACCCCCTTCGCCGTCCGGCTGCCCCTCTCGCACGGGCGCTACCTGATGCCGCTCGGCGTGCAGATCCCCGGCAACCTCGGGACCCTGATCCGCTCGGCGTGGGCCTTCGGCCTGGACGGCCTCGTCGTGCCCGGGGGCACCGTCGACCCGTGGAACCCCAAGGTGGTCAGGGCCTCGGCGGGGGCGGTCTTCCACCTGCCGCAGATCGCCGCGCCGGACCTGGGTTCGGGCGTGCCGGGCGACGCGATGGCCGGGGTCAACCTCCTGTGCGCCGATCCGGCAGGCGTCCCGGCCGATCAGGTTCCGGAGGTCGGGGCACGGGACTGGGTGCTGGTGGTCGGCAACGAGACCGGCGGGCTTCCGGCGCACATCGTGCGTCGGGCCCGCGCGGTTTCCATTCCGATGCGCCCCGGGGTCGATTCCCTGAACGTCGCGGTGGCGGGCTCGATCCTCATGCACCTCCTCACAAGGCACACTGCGTGAGCGTCGGGTGGCCGGTGGCGCTGGCGGCGCTCGCCGGTGCTGCCGCGGGCTCGTTCGTCAACGTCTGTGCGATGAGGTGGCCGGCGGGCCGGTCGGTCATCTCGCCTCCGTCGCGGTGCACCGGCTGCCGGGCGCGGATCCGGTGGTTCGAGAACGTCCCGGTGGCCGGCTACCTGCTCGTGGGCGGACGCTGCTCCCGTTGCGGTATGCGCTTGAGCGTCCAGTACCCCCTGGTCGAGGTGGCGGCCGCGGTGATCTGGGCGGGGATGGCCGCGCGCTGGGGCGTGACGCCCGAGGCCCTGCGCGGCAGCCTCTTCCTCACGATCCTGCTGGGGATCGCGATCACCGATGCCCGAACCTACATCATCCCGGACCAGTTCTCGCTGGGGGGCGCGGCGATCGGCCTGGCGCTCGCACCGCTTGCGGGCGGACCGGCGCTGGCGGAGTCGGCCTGGGGCGTGGGGCTGGGGTTCGGCGTGATGTGGCTGATCGCGGTGCTGGGGAAGTCCCTGATGGGCAGGGACGCGATGGGCGGTGGCGACGTCAAGATGATGGCGATGGCGGGCGCGTTCCTGGGGCCGGCGGGCGTCCCCGTGACGCTCTTCGCGGGATCGGTGCTGGGCGCGCTGGTCTTCGGCCCGATCTCGCTCAGGACCGGCAGGCTCGTGCCGTTCGGGGTCTTTCTGGCGCTTGGGGCGGGGATCGCGTACACCTGGGGCGATACGATCGTCGCCTGGTACATGGCAACGATCCTGGGCGCGGAGTGATCCCCGGGGGTCAGGGGTCGCTGCAGTCCCTCTGGAACCCGCAGTTGAGGCAGACGATCTTGCAGTGCCGCTCCAGCGCCGGGCCGCCGCAGAGTTCGCACGTCCTGTCGGCCAGGTAGCGCCGGCTCAGCTCCACGTAGTGGCCCGCGCTGCGCTCGGTCCACGAGGCCGCCCCCTCCCCGAGCGGCCTCACCCGCCCCGGCACGCCGGCCACCAGGCTGCGCGGGGGGACCCGGGCGCCCTCCTTCACCACCGCTCCGGCCGCGACTACGCAGCCCTCTCCCACCTCGGCGCGCTGGAGCACCACGGCCCCCATTCCCACGACCGCGCGGCGTCCGATCCGGCAGCTCTCCATGATGGCGCCGTGCCCCACCGTGACCTCCTCCTCGATTACGGTGGGGCCCTGATCGCTGGTGTGGATGACGGCATTGTCCTGTACGTTGGCCCGCGCCCCGACGCGAATGCCGTGCTCGGGGTGATCGCCGCGGAGCACGGCGCCGAACCAGACACTGGCATCGGTCCCGATCTCGACATCGCCGATCACCACCGCCGTCGGCGCCAGGAACGCCGACCCCGCGATGCGCGGCCGGCGCCCTTCGAAGGACACCACGACGGCCATCAGCGCGGCGCGTCGGGCGGGGGGTCGCGGCGCAGGCGCGCCTTCAGCACCTGCGTGTCGGTGGCCTCGACGACCTCCACCCGCACGCCATCGGCCGTGAACGACCGGCCCACCTCGGGAACGTGGCCCAGCTCCTCCAGGATGAATCCGTTCACCGACCGGTGCTCCCCCGCCTGCAACTCGAATCCGAAACGCTCGTTGATCTCCCGGATGTCCGCTGCCCCCAGGGCCAGGATTTCGTCCTCGGCGACCCGCGTGACCGGGTCGACGTCTACGTCGGTCTCATCGACGATCTCCCCGACCAGCTCCTCGAGGACGTCCTCCAGCGTGATCAGCCCGTCCGTGCCCCCGAACTCGTCGGCTACGATCCCCATGTGCATGCGCCGCGCGCGGAATTCGGCGAGCAGCTTGCCCAGCGACAGCGAGCCGGGCACGTACATGGCCTCCCGCGCGAGTTCGCGCAGTGGAGCGTGGTGCCGCCCGGCGACGTACGCGCGGTAGGCGTCGCGCACATGGAGGATTCCGGTCACGTCGTCGACGCTTTCGCGGTACACCGGCACGCGCGAGTAGGGGACCTCCTCAAGCTCGGGAAGAACGTCGCCCAGGAGGCGCGAGTCCTGCCAGGCCAGGATGTCCACGCGCGGGGTCATCGCGTCCCAGGCGTTGAGTTCGTCCAGCCGGAAGGCCCGCTCGACCAGGCGGCTCTCCTCGGCCTCCACGATCCCGGCGCCCTCCCCGATCTCGAGCGCCTCGCGCACCTGCAGTTCGTCGGCGGAGGCCTCGGAGCGCCCCGACACGCGGCCGAGCAGACGACCCAGCGCGAAGAACGGGTAGAGAAGGCTGCCCGCGACGCGCGCGGTGGCGCGCAGGGCCGGAGCCGCGGCGAGCGCGAGCCGTACGGGACGGCGCCCGGCGAGGGCGCGGGGTCCGACCTCGCCGGCCAGCAGCACGCAGAGCACGACCACCGGACCACCGATCCACATCCCGCGCGGGCCCCACAGGACGGCGGCGGCTGCCACCCCGGCCGCCGCTGCACCCAGGCTGCAGATGGCGCGCAGAACGCCCAGCGCGGAGGTGCCCGCCTCGCCGGTGCGCAACTCGGCCAGCGCGTCGGCCCCCGCGAAGCCCTCCTCGGCGAGGATGCGCGACCTGGAATCGCCGATCTTCGACACTGCCGAGAGCGTGGCCGTCAGCCCGGCCGCGACGAGCAGGAGCAGGACGAAGGCTGCCGTCAGTCCCGCGATCAGCGCCATGGCGCCCGTCTGTTACAACTCGGAGGTCGGTCGTCGGGTGACGCGTCCTCTAGATCCATTTCTTGCTCTCGCTGAGCAGTTCCCGAATGACATCGCGGGTGGACAGGCCCTCGGCCTCGCCGTCGAAGTTGATGACGATGCGGTGGGCGAGGATCTGCGGCGCGATATCGTGAATGTCCTGCATGGTGGGCGTGGGCGCTCCGCGGAATACGGCCCGCGCCTTGGCGCCGAGAACCAGGTACTGCGATGCGCGCGGGCCGGCGCCCCAGCTGATGTACTTCTTGGCCACGGCGGCCTGCTCCTCGCCTCCCGGCCTTGTCGAGCGCGCCAGCCTCACGGCGTAGCTCACGATCGACGGGGGCACCGGCGTGCGCCGCACCAGTTGCTGCAGCTCGATGATCTCGGACCCGTGCACGACCGGCTCGATCGGGATGTCCTGCACCTCCTGGGTAAGCGTCGCGATCTTCTCCTCCTCGTCCCGGCTCGGGTAGTGGATGCGGAGATCGAACATGAAGCGGTCCAGCTGCGCCTCGGGCAGCGGGTAGGTGCCTTCCTGTTCGATGGGGTTCTGCGTGGCGAGCACGAAGAACGGCGGGTCGAGGTGATAGGTCTTGCCCGCCGCGGTGACGTCCCTCTCCTGCATCGCCTCGAGCAGCGCCGCCTGCGTCTTCGGCGGCGTGCGGTTGATCTCGTCGGCGAGGATGATGTTTGCGAAGATCGGCCCCCGCACGAAGCGGAAGACGCGCTCTCCCGTGATCTTGTCCTCCTGGATCACCTCCGTCCCCGTGATGTCCGTGGGCATCAGGTCCGGGGTGAACTGGATCCGGTTGAACTTGAGGTGCAGCGCCTCGGCGAGCGTCGAAATGATCAGCGTCTTGGCGAGCCCGGGCACCCCGACGAGGAGCACGTGGCCGTTGGCCATCATGGCGGTGAGGATGCTGTCGACGATGTGCTGCTGGCCGACGATGCGGCGCTGCACCGCGGTGCGCAGTTCCTCGCCGATCTCGCCAGCGCGCCGCAGCAGCTGTACGTCGCGGTCAGAGGAGTGCTCGGGCGGGGCGGTGAGGGTGGGGGAG
>VXMI01000080.1 GCA_009841165.1 Gemmatimonadota bacterium
TTTTTTAATGATCCGGCCCCCACCGACCTCAACACGCCTACTATCGGCGGCTGCGTCATTTGTGTATACGCCACTGGCGCGCGGGACGGCGGCGCAGGAGGCGCCACGGGGGCGGGAGCGGATGCCGCCGCGGCTGCCACTCGAGCGGGGGGAGCGACCACTGCGGGGGCGGCCGGTTGCGGTGCTGCCACGGCCGCGGCGGCACGCTCGGCCCTGTCGCTCTCGATGAAGGAAAGGATGTCCTGTTTGGTCACGCGGCCCTGGTGCCCCGTTCCGGGAACGCGGGCGATGTCCACGCCGGCTTCCTGTGCGATGCGGCGTACCACGGGCGTGGAGCGGGTGCGCAGGCGCTCCTCGCTAGTGGCCGTACACGCCGGATCCGGAGGCTCCTCCTCGGAAGCACCGGGTTGGGCTACGGGCTCGGCCGACGGTGGCGGCTCAGGAGGCGTATCGAGCGGGGGAGACGACGACGCACGCTCGCCGCCGGGCTTCGAGGGCTTTCCATCCGTGCCTTGGGCGGCACCGGCACCCGCCCCCTCTTCGATGTATGCCACCACCGTGCCCACCTCGACCGTTTCCCCCTCGGGAACGAGGATCTCGGCCAGGACTCCCGCTGACGGCGATGGGATCTCCGCGTCGACCTTGTCGGTCGATATCTCGAGGATCGGCTCGTCCCGGTCGACGGCGTCTCCGGGAGCCTTGAGCCATTTGGAAACCGTGCCCTCCGCAATGGACTCACCCATCTGGGGCATCGGGACTTCGATTCGCGACACGGTGGTTACTCACTCTCTGTTGCCTCGCCGGTTGCGCCCGCCGCGAGATTCCCGGCGGGTCCGGCGAGCACCGCATGGTGTTTCCTGGTGCTCCGGTTCAATCCGGCGGCTCGGCGGCCACCTTCAGTATCTGGAAAGATAACGTCCCGCGGTCACCACATCGGCGACGGACGGGAGAAAAAAGTCCTCCAGCTCACCGCTGAAGGGAACGGGCGAATCGATGGCCGTCACGCGAAGGATCGGTCCGTCGAGCCATTCGAACGCACGCTCGTTGATGCGCATGGCGATCTCGCCCGCGATTCCACCGGTGCGCGTGTCCTCGTGCACGATCAGGAGCTTTCCCGTCTTGCGAACCGAGGCCACGATCGCCTTTTCGTCGAGTGGCAGGAGGGTGCGAAGGTCGATTACCTCCACGCGGATCCCATCCCTGGCCAGCTCGGCAGCGGCTTCCAGGCTGCGGTGGACCATCAGCCCGTAGGTCACGATCGTCAGGTCCTCCCCCTCCAGTGCGGTCCGCGCCTTGCCGATCGGGACCACATGGTCCTGCTGGGGGAGCAGTTCGCGGCAATGGGGTGCGCGGTACAGCCCCTTGTGCTCCTCGAAGATCACGGGGTCGTCATCCCGGATGGCGCTCTTCAGGAGCCCCTTTGCGTCGGCAGGAGTGGACGGATAGACGATCTTCAACCCCGGCGTGTGGAAGAACGCCATCTCCACATTCTGTGAATGGAAGGGACCGCCCCGGTTTCCCCCTCCCACAGGTCCACGAACTACCAGCGGCAGGGGCCCGGCACCCCGGTAGAGCGACGTGGCGACGTAGTTGGTAAGCACGTCGTACGCGGGCGAAATGAAGTCCATGAACTGCATTTCGACAACGGGCCTGAGTCCCATGTGGGCGGCACCCGCAGCGGCCCCGGTAAACCCTCCTTCGGAGATCGGCGTGTCGATCACACGCGAGGCCCCGAAGCGTTCGATGAATCCGCGCGTCACCTTGAATGCACCGCCGTAGGCCCCGATGTCCTCGCCCATCAGAAACACCCGTTCGTCGCGCTCCATCTCTTCCCACAGCGCTTCGGCAATGGCCTCCAGAAACGTAGCGGGCTTCCCCGAGCGCGTTCGCGTGACGTGTACCGGAACATCAGTTGACACTTGGGCCCTCCATTGGCGCTTCGGCGACCCCGTCCGGCCGTGGCGACTTGAGGCGTGTCCAGGGCCGCAGGGGCGGGCTTCCGATCCGCACGGCCGCCAGGGCGTCGTGGGGCTCGGGCCCCGGTTCCTTCACTATGCGGGCGAACGCGTGGTCTACGCCCGCAGCGGCCGCCTGCCGGATCGATTCGAGCTCCCCCGCGGTGACGTGCCCCTCGGTAAGCGCCCAGGACGCGAATTCCTCGTGCGACCGCCACCGGTCATCCGTTGCGCCCTCCAGCGCGACGAGGGTCGGACCTCCCCCGACCGCCGCCCGCCGGCGGGCGGCGCGCAAGGTCGCGAATATGCCGGCATGGGAATCCTGGTCAATGGACACCGCCGTGATCCCGTACGCGCGTGCCACCTCCTCGATCTGGCGGACGCGGCCGACACCGGCAGAACCCGATGCGACGAGCACCACGATGACCGGGACACGCCTGGCCGCGGCGAAATTCACACCTTCGTGCCAGCCACCGGTATCCAAAGCTCTCTCGCTCTCGAAGACCAGAGCTGCCCGGTTCTCGCCGCGCTGCGCAAATGCCAGCGCGGCGCCCGCGAGTACCTGCGTCATCATTCCGGACGCCCCGTCCCAGCCGATCAGCCCTCTTCGCAGGTCGGTCCAGCTCATTCCTCCCGCCCGGGCCGCCGCGGGACTCGTACCCCGGTGGGCCAGTTGGCGCAGGAACTCCAGCGGCGTGGCTCCGAATGCGAGCGCGGGCCCGGGTGACATTGGTCCGGGGCAACACAGGTCTCCCCTGCCGTCCACCGCATGCTTCATCGCGCGAGCGATGACGATGGACCTCGTGTCGATGCCGACGGCGTGCTCCGGCCACTGGAGAAAACCGGATCGACGGACGCCCTCCTCCAGGCGGCGCCCCTGGTAACCCTGATAGAGAAGGTCCTCGATTTCGTCGCGGCTCATGCCCGGTGCACCGCCGCACAAGCCGCGCGAGGCCGGCCGCTCACAACGAAGCCGTCAGCCCGGCGGTGCGTCCGACGGCTGGTTGGTCTCGGGCGTCTGACCCGGAGGTACTTCCTCGCCCGGGGGGACGACCTCTTCCGGCGGCTCTTCCTCGCCCGCGGGGGGAAGCAGCTCGAGGGCCGGCGCCGCCTCGGGAAGGACCGGCTGCGGGGCCGTCGTGGCCGGGTTGGCGATCCCCTCCAGCACCGAGGCAGGGGCCGTCGAACGGGAGGAAAGGATGGCCAGAACCAGCGACAGGACCATGAAAACGGTACCCGCGATCCATGTCGCGCGCGTGAGCAGCGTCGTGGCCTGGCGTCCCCCAAGGACATCCGTAGCCGCTGCGCCACCGCCCATCGCAGCGAGTCCCCCACCCTTGCCCGCCTGGAGCAGGATGACGACCCCGAGGAAAACCCCATCCAGAACAAGAAGTGTCAACAAGAATCCGTACATGTCACGTCTGCATCGTATTGGGTAAAGCCCACTGGCCCCGGAAGCTGTCCCGGGTGCAGTCCGGTGTCAACGACTGACGGTTCACACCGCCCCCGCCAGGGTGCCTCCGGCCTCTACGATTCGGGCGAAGACCTCCGGGTCCAGACTGGCACCGCCGACCAGTACTCCATCGACATCGGGAGCCGACATGAGCGCCCGCGCGTTCGCGGGATTGACGCTCCCGCCGTACAGCACCGGACATCGGTCGAGTGCGCCCAGGGCAGAGCGGACGATCGCGTGGGCCGCGGAAGCGTCTTCGGGAGTGGCGGTCTCGCCTGTGCCGATCGCCCATACCGGCTCGTAGGCGACCATGTAGTCGCGGCAGTCGGCCAGCGATCCGACAAAGGCCGCCACCTGGCGACGCAATACCGCATCCAGCTTCCCCGCCTTTCGCTCTTCCAGGAGTTCACCCACACAGACGACCGGAACGAGTCCCGCGCGCGCTGCGGCGCGCACCTTGCGGCCCACATCCACGTCCGTCTCTCCAAACACGTGACGGCGCTCCGAGTGTCCGACGAGTACCAGCGAGGCCCCCGCTTCCTTCGCCATCTCGGCGGAGATCTCGCCCGTGAACGCACCAGCCCGCTCCCAGTGGATGTTCTGAACTCCGAAGTCGGCCTGCACCCGGGCGCTTGTCCGCGCCGACCGTAGCGAGACGTCCGGTGGAAAGAAGGCGATGCGCACCGACCCTTCCTCGACCTCCGGCCGGAACCGGTCGAAGAAATCCGCGGTCGGCAGGGGTCCGTGATGCATCTTCCAGTTGCCGGCAACGACCTTGACCATTTCCAAGTCTCCCAGTGCGGATGCGCTCAGGCGGAACAGCGGTTGGAAAGGGCCTCGACTCCCGGCAGCTTCTTTCCCGCCAGGAGTTCGAGTGCTGCTCCGCCTCCGGTTGAAATGTGCGTAACGCGGGTGGCGACTCCTGCCTCGTGAGCTGCCGCCGCGGAATCTCCTCCGCCCACGATGACGGTGGCGCCCTCGTCAGCCGCCGCCGCCGCGGCTCGTGCGACGCCCAGAGTTCCCTCTGCGAACCCGGCGATCTCGAACACACCCAGCGGTCCGTTCCAAATCACGGTAGCCGCTTCCTTGATCCGGCGACCGAAAAGCCGGATGGTCACAGGTCCGATATCCCCGATCAGTTCGCCCGGCGCGACTTCGCTGCGTGCGACGGCGCGCGTCTCCGCGCCATCCTGGAGAGCACGCGCCACCGTGCAATCGACCGGCAGCACCATACGGGGGCCGGCCACCTCCAGTAACCGGGCCGCGACCCCGCACTTCGCGGGTTCCACCAGCGATGCCCCCGTCTCCATTCCCATTGCGCGAAAGAAGGTATTGGCCATGGCTCCCCCTACCAGCAGGGCGTCGACGCGTGGCAGAAGCGCCTCGATCACGTCGATCTTGTCCGAGATCTTCGCACCTCCGACGACGGCGACGAAAGGGCGGCGGGGTTTTTCGAGCGCACCGTCAATGACCTCCAGTTCGCGCGCCACCAGGAAGCCCGCGACCGCCGCTCCGCCCCTGGTTCTGACCGCGCGCGGCAGCCCGTCGGTCGATGCGTGCGCGCGGTGCGCCGTACCGAACGCGTCCAGCACGTAGTGGTCTGCCCAAATCGCCCAATCCGCAGCCAACCGAGGGTCGTTGGCGGTCTCGCCGGCCAGGAAGCGAGTGTTTTCCAGGAGGAGGACGGATCCCGGTTCCATTGCCCGAAGGAACTCGGAAACCTGCAGGCCCTCGGCGTGCGAACAGAACCGGACCGGCCTCTCCAGCATTCCTTCAAGGCAACCTGCGGCGGGCTCGAGGCTGAGCCCTGCTCGGGCCCGCCCCTCCGGGCGACCCAGATGGGAGAGCAGAACGACCTTCGCTCCGGCTGTTGTCAGGTGTCTGATGGTCGGCACGCACCGCTCGATCCGCGTGGCATCGGCGATCCGGCCCCGGACGAGCGGAGTATTGAAGTCCACTCTCACCGCGAAGGTCGCGCCGACAAACGCGTCCCGGGGCAGGTCGTGCAGGGTCTTCTTCAAGAGAAGAGTCTCCGGAGCAGGAGGCGGGAGGCCGAGCGGAACGGCGCCCGGCGACGAGTCAGCGTCCCGTCGCTAATTGCTCAGCGGAATGTGGAACGTCGCGTATTCGGGATCGGGCTGCACGAGATCGGTACCACCCGGCTGGAAACGGATCGAGAACGACACCCATGTACCCACGGCCTCGCCCAGCCGCGTAGCCGGCACGAAACGCAGCGCCTGCGTGGCCCTGAGCGCCGCCAGGTCCAGCTCACGCAATCCCGAAGTGTGCTCGATCTGGGGAAACTCGGTCGTCCCCTCGGAACCGACCCACATGAGAATGCGCACTCTTCCCCCGATTCCCTTCTGCTGGAGGAGAGCCGGGTACTCCTGCGCTACGATCATCCGCGCCTCATTCCGATCCAGCAACTCGGGCACGGTGCCCGGCAGCAAGGGCGAGGGCAACGGGTTCTCCGTCGGTTCCGCCCTCACAGATCCCGTCGCCGGGTTCGGCGGCTCGCTGATCGATGCGGTAACGGGCGGAGAAGACTCGACGAGACCTCCGCCTCGCGGCCGAACGATCACCGATCGCGCCGTCTCGACGACGACAGGAGACTGGAACACCCCCAGGACCGCGTCTCTGGTCCCGGGATAGGCAAGCGACCCGGCCAGAACCAGCATGAGCATCGCCGCGATCCCTACAGCCGACGCCGACCATGAACGCGAGCGGCGACCGCCCTCGAGCCGGGCGTGCTCCTCGATGAGTTGCGCGCGCAGTTCGGGTCCGTAGGAACACCTCTCCTCGATGACGATCTGCCGCAGATCCCGATCCAGGCTCCGCATGTCGCGCTCGTCGAACCACTCCTGGTTTCGGCCGCGCCGGAACATCGCTAGTCCTCCGCTCCGGCCGTCTCCGCGACGGCGGCTCTCAGGCGGGAGAGCGCCCGGTGCACCCTCACCGCGACCGCATTGGCGCTGATCTTGAGCGTCTCTGCGATCTCCAGGTTCGCCAGACCCGCGCCATAACGCAGCGAAAGGACCTCCTGGTCCGCGGCTCGCAGCGTGGCCACGGCGTTGAGCAATCTCTGCACCTGCTCCGCCCGCAGCATCCTCTCTTCCTGCGACGGGGCGCGGTGGACGAGGTCGGGCGCGCGATCGAGGGAAACATGAAGCCTCCCCCGCCGCTGGAGGGTCCGCAGGTAGTCGGTAACCGCGTTGCGGGCGATCCGGAGCAGCCAGGTTCTCGGAGCGGATTTCCTCGGATCATAGCTTCCCAGCGAGCGCAGGGCCTTCATGAAGACATCCGAGGTGAGATCCTCCGCCACATCGCGTGTGGCGACCCGGAAACGCACATACCGGTAGACGGGTTCGCGGTGGTCCCGGAACCATGCCTCGAAGTCCGGAGGAAGATCCTGGGCCGCGGGATGCGGCTGCACGCGCTCCCGGGCATCCGGGCGCGGCTGCGACCGCACGGGAGCCGACTTCGCCTTGCTCGCAGAACTGGTAGTCATCGCTCAAACATACGCGTTCGGTAGCAGTCCCTTTCCACGGGGCCCCGGAACCACACCGGGCCCGGGCGCGTCCGCCGTGCCAACCGGCAACCGCAACACCCGCCTAGACTCTCGCAGCCAGCCGTTCGCCAACATACCGCACGAGGTCCACGACGCGCGAGGAGTACCCCCATTCGTTGTCGTACCAGGCCAGGATCTTGACCATCCGGCGATCCATGACGGCTGTACTGCGGGCGTCGACGACCGAACTCGCCGGCTCGCCGATGAAGTCGACCGACACCAGTGGCTGCTCCTCGACCCTCAGGATGCCGGCCAGGTCGGTTTCGGCAGCAGCGCGAAACGCATCATTCAGGGAACAGGGCGTCGCGTCGCTCTCGATCTCGGCGACGAGATCGACGACGGACACGTCGGGGGTCGGCACCCGAATCGCCATTCCATCGAGCTTTCCCTCGAGTTCCGGAAGGACGAGGGAAATGGCCCTGGCCGCTCCGGTCGTCGTGGGGATCATGCTCACCGCCGCCGCTCGGGCGCGCCGCAGGTCCTTGTGGGGTCCGTCGAGGATGGCCTGGCCGGCCGTGTAGGCGTGGATCGTGGTCATGAGACCACGGACAAAGCCGAATCTCTCCGTCAGCACCTTCGCCACCGGTGCCAGACAGTTGGTCGTGCAGCTGGCGTTGGAGATGACGTGGTGACGGTCGGGATCGTAGCGATGATCGTTCACTCCCAGCACGATCGTGATGTCCTCGGCCTTGGCCGGCGCCGAGATCACAACCTTGGATGCACCGGCCGCCAGATGGTGCGAAGCGAGTTCACGGGTGCGGAACCTGCCCGTTGATTCGACCACGACGTCGACCCCCAGTTCGCGCCAGGGCAAATCGGCGGGATCGCGCCGCGACAGCACCCGAATCTCGTCGCCGTCGACGATCAGTCCATCGTCCGAAACCTCCACGGTGCCCGGGTAGCGGCCGTGTACCGAGTCGTACTTCAGGAGATGGGCCAGCGTAGAGCTGTCGGTGAGGTCGTTGACGGCCACGAATTGGAGCGAGCTGTCCGGGGACTGCCTGGCCGCTCTGAGGACGTTCCTTCCAATCCGGCCGAAACCGTTGATGGCGACTCGAATGGACATGGGATTGGTGACTCTCCGAAGAGGTGTGCCTGACACTGCTCAGGCGTGTTACAGTGACATGGGGACGGTGCGCGAAAACGCATACGCGGAGACCCTGGCGGGGGCTCCGGGCACCAGGGCGCGAGATGCCGCAAGGATCGTGGCACCCGTGGTAATTACGTCGTCCACCAGCAGGATTCGACGGCCGCGGACCATGTCGCCGCAGGCCTCCGCAAGCACGAAGGCGCCACTGACGTTAGCCCGTCGCTGCATCGGATTCAAGGCGGTTTGCGTGCCCGCCTGACTCCATCTTTCGAGGCAGGCGCGGAGTGGAATTCCCGCCTCCGCGGCGAGGGCGGACGCGATCACTTCGGCCTGGTTGTAGCCACGTCTCCGCAGATTGCGCTCGGATGTCGGGATCGGCACCACCAGGTCGGCATCCCGCACGGCCGCACCACCGCGCCGCCCCATTTCCGTCCCCATGAACTCGCCGACACTGCGCCAGCCCTGGTACTTCAGGGCATGGACCAGCTCGCGGGCTGGAGACTCCAACAGGAAGGCCGCTCGCACCGAGCTCAATTCGTTCGGCCAATCGGCGCATTCAAGACATGATGGTGCTTCGCCGGTTCCGAGCGGTGCACCGCAGCGCGTGCAAGCCGGTTGCGGCACCGGGCGGAGGCCCAGCCGGCAGTTCGGGCACACGGGACCCTCCCCGGCCCGAACCGCCTCTCCCGCGGCGCTCCCGCACGCAGCGCAAGCGGGCGGCAGCAGATAGTCGACGACTGCGGCCAGCGGTCCAATCCGCGCCCTGCCGGCCTTCACCAGTCCTGGGAGCCCAGTGCCCGTGCCATCACCCCCCTCGGAGGCGGTTCACCGAACCACCGTGCGTAGGCCGCCTCCGCCTGACGCACCAGCATGTCACGCCCGTCCACCGCCGGTATGCCCAGCTCCCGGGCCTGCCGACAGAGCGGCGTGGGCTCTCTTCCATACACCAGATCGATGATCCTCCGCGGCACTGTCCGCCGGCTGGCGAGGTCGACGGGCCTTCCGCGACCGTCGAGCCCCACGGAGGTCGCATTGACCAGCACTTCCGCACCGACGTCCCGGTGTTCGCGAACAGGAGTGATTCGGTCGTCACTGAATTGGAGTGCCAGGGCCGCCGCCCTGCCGGGTGTGCGGTTCCAGAGCAGGACACGTTCCACCCGGGGAGCCTGCAGGAGGGCCCAGACCACTGCCCGGCCGGCGCCGCCCACACCCAGGACCAGCGCTCGCAACCCGCCGGACATCCCGTCGACGGTCGCGGCCCATGCTTCCAGAAAGCCCTCGACGTCGGTGTTGTCGCCCAACACCAGGCCGTCTTCGGCCCAGAAGGTGTTGCACGCGCCCGTCGCCGATACCGCCGGGGATTGGCGATCCAGGAACGGCACCACCCGTTCCTTGTGGGGCACGGTGACGTTGCCACCTCCGCCCTGCAGCGCCAGCTCCCGCAGGACCGGCCCGCATTCCTGCGCGGAGACCTGGCGTGCCACGTATCGCGCGCGGCGCCTGCCGGCCCTGAAGGCGGCGTTATGGATCGTCGGCGACAGGCTGTGCGAGACCGGATCACCCAACACCGCATAGGTGGCCACGGCGGGTTCTCCTTTGGCGCCCGCGTCTCCAGTCCTGCCAACCGCCCTCATCTACGACTCCGATTCCGCATCCCGTGCTACCGTGTCCAGCACCACGCCGACCAGCCTCACGAGCTGGTCGAACGTCGCTCGGTACACCCTGGCCGATCCCCCGAACGGGTCATCCACCCGGCCTTCTTCTCCCGCCATTTCGGTCAGCAGCCGGGAGCGTCCCCGCCCGCCGAGTTCCTCGCACCGGCGCAGGTGGTGCCCGGTCATGCACAGGAGCAGTCCGGAAGCGGCCACGACTTCTTCGGTCAGCGGCATGCTTCGATGGGACTCCAGATCCAGTCCCGCTTCCCGCGTCGCCTCCCTTGCACCGTCGCTTGCGGGATCCCCCGGCCAGGCTGCGGAGCCCGCCGATCCCACCGTCACGTGCTCGATCCCCCTTTCTGCGATGATCCTCCCGGCGATCACCTCCGCCATCGGAGAACGGCAGGTGTTGCCGGTGCAGACGAAGGTGACGTGAAGAACGTTCCTGGAACCCATCAGCTGCCCGAAGCAGAACCGTGCGGGTCGCTCAGAACTATCCCGGCGACCTCCTTCAATTCTAGCACACCGATACGTCCCTCCCGGATCAGAACAGGACGCGCCCGTCCGAGGCGAACGATGGTTGAGGTGGGTCCACCAGCGAGCACTCCCGCGTCAAGCGCGAACAGATCCATCCCGCCCACTCTGGCTGCGGCGAGCGCCTCGTGCGCAGTCACCGCAGGTGGGAAGCCGGGCAGGTTGGCGGAACTCGACGTCATAGAACGCCCGGATTCCATGAGAAGTTGAAGAGTCGCATCGCAGCCCGGCAGCCTGACGGCCACGGATCCGTCCGCAGCCTTGGCCGAGGGATGGAAGCGGTTGTCCGGGTCGTCGAGCACGATCGTGAGCGGCCCCGGCCAGAAGGCCTCGGCCAGGGCGTGTCCCGCATCGCAAAGCAGGCCGTCGACGCTGTCCACCGCAGGGATCAGCACCACGAAGCCGCCGGCGGAGCGCCCCTTGAGGCGCTGCAGGGCCCGTACCGGCGCGTCCTCCAGCAGCCCTCCAAAGCCGTAGACGGATTCGGTGGGGTGGACGATGATCTCGCCGCCGTGGAGGCGGTGAACCGCCTCGGCGACAGCATGTTGCGGCAGCGTCACACAAACCCTCGGGCGATGAGCATTTCGGCCGTCACGACATCCTCTGGACACGTGATCTTCAGGTTTGTCGCAGCGGATTCCACCATGCGCACTTCCGCCCCCAAGCGCTCGACCATGGACGCATCATCCGTCGGAGCGGGTCCCCCGGCGCGCGCGTGCGCAACCGCACGCTCGAAAAGGTCACGAGGGAATACCTGGGGCGTCTGCGCATACCACAGTCTGGTGCGCGGCGGCGTTCCTTCGATCACCTGGCGGTCTCCAACCCGCTTTATCGTATCCACGGCCGGGATCCCGGCCACAGCCCCGACGCCCGCGGTCGCAAGCCGGATGCAGGCATCGACCGCTACAGGCGGCGGAAAAGGACGCGCTCCGTCGTGGACGGCGATGATGGAGGCGTCCGTCTCAAGGCGTTCCAAAGCGTTGGCGACCGACCCGAAGCGGCTGGACCCTCCCCGCGCGGTACGCACCCGGGGGTCCAGCCGGCCGGGATCCCAGGCAGCAGCCTCGGCGCCCAGTGCAACGACAATTTCCGCAACATCGGTCCTGGCCAGAAAAGGCGAGAGCGCCCACTCGAGAACGGAACGCCCCCCAAGCTCGAGGAACGGCTTGCTCACGCCTCCCATCCGCGCCCCGACCCCTGCGGCGGGGACCAGAAGGGCGACCGCGGTCGTCAACCGACCGCTTCGGTCGGCTCGGGCGTGCGCGAGACCGATTCGAAGAGCGTGAACGACTTGCGGAAGAACAGCTCGACGGTACCGGTGGGACCGTTACGCTGCTTCGCCACGATCAGCTCCGCTTTCCCTTCCAGCGAATTGCCGTCCTTGTCCGTGGGACCCTGATAGTACTCAGGCCGGTACAGGAACATGACCAGGTCGGCGTCCTGCTCGATCGAGCCGCTCTCACGCAGGTCGGAAAGCTGCGGTCTTCGGTCGGTCCGTTGCTCCGGCGCCCGGCTCAGCTGGCTCAACGCGATGACCGGGAGTTCCAGTTCGCGAGCCAGCGCCTTGAGGCCGCGCGAGATCTCCGAAACCTCCTGAACCCGGTTCTCCATACGACGCGTCCCACCGGTCATCAGCTGCATGTAGTCGACGATCACCAGACCGAGATCCTTGTTTTCGGCCTTCAGCCGCCGGGCCTTGGCTTTCATCTCGAGCACGTTTCCGGTCGCGGAGTCGTCGATCCAGATCGGTGCGGTGTTCAGGAGGGCTGCTGCGCGCGCGAGCTGCTGGAATTCGGTCGGTTGGAGTCGCCCTCTCCTCAGCCTCTGAGCGTCTACCCTTCCCTCGGCGCACAACAGCCGCTGAACCAACTGCTCCCTGGACATCTCCAGGCTGAAGACCCCAACCGGCTTGCCGTACTCGATCGCAACCGTCTGGGCCACGTTGAGCACCCACGATGTCTTGCCCATCGAGGGGCGTCCCGCCACGATCGCCAGGTCCCCCGGCTGGAGACCGGTCGTCATCCTGTCCAGGTCGGTGAAGCCGGTCGCCAGCCCGGAAATCCCGCCCACCGTTTCCTGCAGCTTGTCGATGTGCTCGAAAGTCGGCCAGAGCACCTCCTTGATCCACACGAAGCCTTCCCGGCCTCTGGACTGGGAAACGTTGAACACCCGCTGCTCGGCGAGATCCAGAATCTCGCTCACGGGTCGCTCGCCGGGTTCGTAGACGTCCCGGACGATCTCCTGGCCCGCGTCGATAAGCCGCCGCAGCAGCGCCTGCTCCTGCACGATTCCCGCGTGGTATTCGATGTTGGCCGCGGTGGGGACCGCGTCCAGCAGCGAGGCGAGGTACTCCCAGCCTCCGATTCCCTCCAGCTCTCCGACGGCCTTCAGATCTTCCGAGACGGTGATCGGGTCGATGACCTTTCCGCGCTCGAACAGCCGGGCCATTGCGCGAAACAGCCGCCGATGACCCTCGCGGTAGAACATCGAGTCGTCCACCACGTCGGCCACGCGAGCCATCGCACTCTCGTCGATCAGCACGCCGCCAAGCACCGCAGCCTCCGCTTCCGGGGAAAAGGGTGGCTGCCGGTCGTAGCGGGCCGTGTCGGGTACCGACTGAATCGGGATCGGGTCGCTCAAAAGACCTCCTGTGCCTCAGGACCCGTCCATGACCTGGCGGAGAAGCTGCAGGTCGTCCCAGCAGAGCCGGTTCCACCCCGGGTTTCGCAGCAAGGCCGCCGGATGGTAGGTAACCACCAGGGGAACGCCCTCGTAACTGTAAACCTCGCCTCGCAACTTTCCTAGTGGCCTCGTGGTCCCGGTCAGCCACTGTGCCGCGAACGAACCCACGGCGAGGAGGACCTCGGGAGCCACCAGCCGGATCTGGCCCTTGAGGAAGGGGGCACAGGCTTCGATTTCGTCGGGCAGCGGATTGCGGTTTCCGGGTGGGCGACACTTGATCACGTTGCAGATGTACACCGAGTCGGCCCGCGACAGACCAACCGCAGCCAGCATGAGGTCAAGCAGTTTGCCCGCCTGTCCCACGAAGGGAAGTCCGGTGGCGTCCTCCCTGGCGCCCGGTGCCTCCCCCACAACCATGAGGCGGCCCGCGGGATTGCCATCGGAGAAGACCACATGCCGGCGTCCCCCGGCCAGGCGGCAGCGTGTACAGGCCAGCGCTGCGTCGCGCAGGGGCTCGTAGCCGATGGAGGACGGGTCCACGGTGGGAGCCCCGTCCCCGGTGGTCGACCCGTCCGGGGGAGACGGTGCACCCGTGGTGGTCGGCGTACCTGGTGGTTGCAACCTGCCAGCCGCGGGTGCTGCGAGACTCGCCACCTGCCGCGATTCCAGGAACGCAACCAGCTCTCCGGCACTGAACCCGCTCGGTACGATCCCGGGTTCCCGCAACCTCCTCCGCTGGTCCACGTACGCGGCCAGTCGATCCGCTCCGCGGCTCACCCCGTCCCTCACGCCAATCGCTCCTCGACGACATCCAGGATCTCGCATGCGACGGCGAACTTGTCCATCACGGGAAGCTCCCGCGGCTGCTCGCCACGGACGATGATCGTCACGCGGTTGGTGTCGATCTCGAAGCCGGCCCCCTTCTCACCGGCCCGATTGGCCACGATAAGGTCGAACCCCTTGGCGTCGAGTTTCCGGCGCGCGCGGGTCAGCAGTTCCGAAGTCTCGAGCGCGAAGCCGACGGCGACACTCCCCGCCTTCATCCTTGCCGCGGACGCGGCGGCGATATCCGGGTTCGCGACCAGGTCGACCGTGAGCGCGTCACCGGCCACACCCCGCTTCACCTTCTCCGTCCGGGGCACACGCGGCCGGTAGTCGGCCACGGCGGCGGCATGGACCGCCACGTCGACCCCCCCGACCCTCTCCAGCACGGCGTCGCACATCTCCAGAGCCGTCTCGACCCGGACCATTTCGACCCCGTACGGCACAGGCACCGTCGAGGGCCCGCTCACCAGTGTGACCTCGGCCCCACGAAGCCAGGCGGCCCTTGCCAGCGCGTATCCCATCTTTCCGGAGGAGCGATTCCCGAGGTACCGTACCGGGTCGACGGGCTCACGAGTGCCCGCCGCGGTTACCAGCACCCTCGACCCCGCGAGCGGACCGCCGTCTCCAAGCGCCCTCCCCACGGCGTCAACGATCGTCGCCGGTTCCACCATCCGCCCCGGGCCGCTCCCTTCGCCCGCGGCCAGACGCCCCTCGGCCGGCCCGACCCGCCGGTATCTCAGGTCCTCTTCCAGTACCGCGAGACTGGCGCGGGTGCGCGGGTGAGCGAACATGCGGTCGTTCATCGCCGGCGCAATCACTACCGGGGCATCCGTCGCGACGAGCACGGTGGTCAGCAGGTCGCTGGCGCGCCCCGACGCGGCCCGTGCGATGAAGTCGGCGGTCGCGGGCGCCACGCATACACAGTCGGCCTCGCGGCCGAGCGAGACGTGCAGTGCAGCGTCGCCGACGGCGAAGATGTCGATCAGCGGGCCGTGCCCCGTCACTCCCTCGAAGGACATCGGGGCTACGAACCGGCGGGCCGCGTCGGTCAGGACGACATCGACGGTGGCGCCGCGCAGCGTCAGGTCACGTGCGACCTGTACGGACTTGTAGGCCGCGATGCCGCCGCAGACACCGAGCACGACCCTCCGGCCGGCCCACGGCGGGAGCGGCTCGCGGCCGGGCGTCATGGGCGGCTATTCGGCTTCGGGACGGCGGCGCTTTACGAGGCGGTACTCGATCTGGCCCGAGGTGATCGCCTCCAGGGCACGCGTAGAGAGCTTTTTCTGGTCGCTCAGGTGAGCCTCCCGCGGAAGCTGGTTGAGTTCCCGGGCGTACCGGGCGGCCACCAGCACGCCGAGGTATTTGCTCTGATTGCTCTCGGCGATCTCGTCAGGGGTAAAGACTCTCATCCATTCTCCTCATTCGATGCTCTCGGTGCGGGTGACGCGTTCCAGACGTGCAATCTCCCGGCGCGCACCGGCTTCCAGCCCTTCGCACAGGCGGCGCATGTCCGCCGCTTGCTTCCGGCCGGGAGAAGGCCCGCACGCCAGGGCCGCCACCTGCTCGACAGCCTGCCCCAAATCCTCGTTGACGACAAACGCCCCGAAGGACGAAGCGGCCCGGAGCTCGGCCAGTGCCGTCCGTAGACGGCGCGAGATCTGCCGGGGCGACTCCGTCCCCCTTCCGACCAGTCGCCTGAGCCACCGGCCGGAATCGGGCGGAACAATAAAGATAACCAAGGCGGCCGAAGCGTGCTCCATTACCTGCCTGGCGCCCTGCACGTCGATGTCCAGCACCGGAATCGGTCGCCCACCCGCTCCTGGCTCAAGGTTGCCGGCGGGCGTGCCGTAGTACTCGCCGTGCACTTTCGCCCACTCGGCGAGTTCGCCGTTCGCGATCATCGCCCTGAAGCGCGCGCGGGACACGAAATGGTAGTCGCGGCCGGGATGTTCCCCGGTGCGGGGCTCGCGGGTGGTGGCCGACACCGAGAGGACGAACCGATCGGGGTGCTCGGCCACGAGCCGCGCCGCGATGGTGGTCTTGCCCGCGCCCGATGGACCCACCAGGACAAGCGGCCGCCGCCTCACTCCACATTCTCCAGCTGCTCCCGCAGCCGCTCCAGCTCCTCCCTGATCGCAACCGCCGAGGCGGAGATCCCCGCATCGTTGGCCTTCGCACCGAGCGTATTCGCCTCCCGGTTCATCTCCTGCACCACGAACCCCAGGCGCTTGCCCGCCTTTCGTCCACCACCCCCTCCGCCGTCCAGGCTCTCCAGGAACAGCTCGACGTGGGAGCGGAGCCGCGCAACCTCCTCGGCGATGTCCCACCGTTCGGCGAGGTAGGCGATTTCACGCGCGAGACGGTCTTCGTCGACCTCCACCTTCTCGGTAAGGCCCGCGATACGCTCCCTCAGCCGGTCACGTTCTCGGAGCAACCGTTGCGGCGCCCTCGACTCGACGGAATCCACCTCCTCGACGATTCTCACAATGCTCGCGCGCAACACTTCCTCCAGCCGCCGCCCTTCGCCCGCCCGCATCTCGACGACACCCGCGAGCGCCGCGCCCAGGCAGGCGGCAAGCGTGTCTCCGTCCGCGCCTTCTTCCTGCCCCTGCGGTCCCTGGGTCCCGCTGCGCAGCACACCGGGAAGCCGGACCAGCGTATCGATGTCTATCCCGCCCGTCAGGCCGAGTTCCGCCCCCGCCTGCCGAAGAAGCAGGACGTACCGGCGTGCCCTGTCCATGTCCAGCGCCGGCATCGCCGGGTCTTCAGGCTCGAGGTGCTGGCAACTCACCGACACCGACACGCCACCTCGGGCAAGCGTGGCGCGCACCTGCTCCACGACCCGAGGCCGGAGACTGTCCCAACCCCTGGGCAAGCTCACCGAAACACTCAGATGCCGGTGGTTCACCGTCCTGATCTCGGAACGCAGGATCCTGCCGTCGGGCAACTCCGCCTCCGAGGCGCCGTAGCCGGTCATGCTGCGGATCATGACGGAGCCCGCCTCAATTCCAGAATGTCCAGCGCACGCCGTAGAAGCTCCGGGTTCCCGGCAGAAGCCGGCCCGGAACATCCTGGTTGTTGCGTCGCAGTGTAAGGTTTTCTATGGTCGCAAAAATGTTCAGGGTGAGGAAGCGCATCTGCAGGCGAAAATACCAGTTCTGGTAGAAGGGGACGACGTCCGGGACCAGCGCGGGCTCGTCGTCATCACGGTAGTACCCTGCCGACACGCCCGCACTCGGCGCGGCCGCCACATCATCCGGCTCCGGAGGCACGCCCAGCGGCACGTTCATCGGCGAGCGCCCCTGCGCGCCCAGGTCCACCCAGAGCTCGAAGTTGCCGCTCTCCCGGAACAGCCGGTGGAAGGAGAGACTGCCGCGGTAGACGTGGTCTGGGAAGTACAGCGCCTCAGACGAGTCCGCGGCTTCCCACAACTGCACTTCTCCGACGGCGAACAAGCCCCTCGGCCAGAGCGGGACTCGCCCCGCCAGCTCCCATCCCTGCCGGCGCGGCTGGGACACGATCAGGCCGTCGCGGTCGAAGAGCAGCTGGGTGGGCCAGATGGAATCGGCCTCGACCGCCACGCGCGCACCGGAGAGTGCGATGTCGCGCCAGCGTGCCCGCAGTCCGAGGCGCGTCCCGCTCCGCTCGGTGAAGCGGCTTGCAGGACCCGAATCCGTCGAGTCGGGGTCCTCCTCGGGGACCGTGGCCGCTTCGTCGGGGTCCTCAGGAGGCAGCGGAGTCAGATACGGGACCGCACGCGTGCCGCCACCGCGCTCCGCGAAGAGCGTGACATGGGAGACCGGGCTCACCCACGCGTTGAGATCGTAGCCTTCGCCCGACAGATCGTCCCAGTTCTCGCGGCGGAACCGTGCGTTCACTCCCCCCCACCGCTCCGACACCACCGACAATTCGGCTGAAAGTTCGCGGTCCGGGATGCCGTCCCCCTCGTTGAAGCGCGCGGTCGCCCGGCCCCACACCGGACCGCGACCGGCCGAAACACGCGATGCGAACTGTCCCCGCGACTCTGCCAGGAATGGAAACGCGGCGGTGCTGTCACCGGTCGAAACCGCGGCGCTTGTACCCCACGCCTCGGCCAGGAGTCCCGTGGTGGGCGCCCAGATGCCCTGAAGCGTCCAGTCGGTGCGCGATACGCTGGGTGGAGACGCGGTGAAGACATCGCGCTCGGCGGCCATGCGGCGGGTCTCGAAACGGAGTCCGGCGCGATCGCCCCGGTGCAGGCTGTATCGGAACCAGACGCCCGTCACGGCACCGGGCATTTCGCGCCCCCGGGTGTCCAGTCTTTCAATCGCCAGCGACGCCTTCCCGGCCAGTACGCGGGGGAACGAGAAGGTGGCGCGAAGAAGATTCGTGTCCAGGTCCCCGGTTCCCGCCTCGACGAGCGTCAGCGCCTGAGGGTCGGCGTGGACGTAGCGGAAGAGGTGCACCTCCAGTCCGCCCGGGCGGCGCACGACCCTGACCCGCTCGAGCCCCGAGACGGGAATCCGCGCCAGGTCGGGTACCGATCCCTCCAGCGGAAGGTGCTCCACTCCGTCGTAGTAGAGGCGGATGCCCCCTCCGGAATAGCCAACCGGAAAAACGGCGACCGCCGCCCCGAAATCCCCGCTGCGTATCGTGAGAAGACCTGGCACGTCGCTCAACAGCTCCCACAGCGTCTGGCCGCGAGCACTCATGAGTTCGTCACGGTCCCATTCCCAGATGCCGGAGGGAATACCCGCCGGGACCGGATCGGGGAGTGCCGGAAAGACGGGCGGCGGCGGGAGACTGTCGACCTCGACGGAGTCGGAGGCGACCGAGTCGGCGACCATCGCAGAGTCCGGCGGCACCGAGTCCGGAGCCACCTGTAACGTATCGGGAGGATCCTGGGCCAACGCGGATCCGGTCGCCAGGGCCGAGATGACGATGCCCGCCAGCAGGTGGACGGCCCGGCGCAACAGCCCCGGGACGCATCCGGAAGCACACCCCGACCTCCTCATTGCCTTCAGAACCGCGCCCGCGCGCGCACCCACTCCAGGAGCAGTCGGCACGGCGTCCCGTTTGGACCGTTGCGCAGGTATGGTTTTTTCGTCTTGCCGTACGAAGTTCCGGCGATATCCAGATGGGCCCAAGGGGTGCTTCCGACGAATTCGGACAGGAAACAGGCGGCCGTGATCGTACCCGCCGGACGCCCGCCGACGTTCTTCAGGTCGGCGACGTCGCTCTCCAGTTGCTTTCGGTACTCCCCGTCGAGGGGCAGCGGCCAACAGGGCTGGCCCGCCTTGTCGCCCGCCTGTTGGAGTTCGGCCAGCAGAGCCTGGTCGTTCCCCAGCAGGGCCGAGCGATGGTGGCCCAGCGCGATCACGCATGCGCCGGTGAGGGTCGCGCAGTCCACGATCGCCGCGGGATCCCAACCCTCGGCGTAGTCCAGGGCATCGGCGAGGATCAGCCGGCCCTCGGCGTCGGTGTTGATTACCTCGATGGACTTGCCGGACCGGCTGGTGATGACGTCCCCGGGCTTCGTCGCGGACCCGTTCAGCAGGTTCTCGGAGCTGGGAACAACGCCAACGACGTTCGCAGGTACCCCCAGCCGCCCGATCGCGAGCATCGCGCCAAGGACCGCGGCACCCCCGGACATGTCGTACTTCATGTCCTCCATTCCCTTGGCCGGCTTTATCGAGATCCCGCCTGCGTCGAAGGTCAGCCCCTTGCCTACAAGGACGACGGGGGGCGCCCCAGGGTCGCCACCGTTGTGCCGCAGCACGATCAGCCGCGGTTCCTCGTCCGATCCTCTCGCCACCGACAGAAGCGCCCCCATGGCCTCGGCCTCCATCTCGGCGGGGCCGAGGACATCGAGCTGCAACCCGGCCTCGTCCGCGATTCCCGCGGCTTCGGCCGCCAGCCGGGACGGCGTCACGACATTGCCGGGTCTTGCCTGTAGCGTGCGGGCGCGGTTCTCGCCGGTCGCGAAGGCGTGCCCTACCCGGACATTCCGCTCCAGCGACGGCGACGGCGGGGACACCACGTGCGCGAACTCGACGAGCGGCGGCCGGTCCTCCGGGTCGCCGCCGACCACCGGAGGAGACCTGAGCTCGTCAAAGCGCCAGGACGCGAGCACGAGACCTTCGGCGGCGGCCTGTACCCAGCTCGCTTCGACCTCGGGACCGAGGAAAGACAGGCATATGGCGAGAGACTGCAACCGCAAGTCCTCCGCCGCCCGAACGGCCTTCCCCGCTGCGGAACGCATCCTCGAACGGCTCATCGCTTCCAGGGATCCGACCCCCGCGAAAAGCACCCTTTGCGGACCCCGGCCAACGCTCCGATACCCGATGAACCGATCGCTCTCACGGCCCTGGAAATCGCCCGACGACACGGCCTGGCTCAGGGTATCGCCCGTGGCCCGACTCAGCGGCGCCAGTGCAGCGAAGGGGCCCCCGTCGGGGACGAGCACCACCAGCAGAGGAGTCTCGACCTGATCGGGTGCCCCCGTGTACGTCTCAAGGCGCATGTCGCGCTGCCCGTCCGCCAAGCCCCGCCTACATGTGTGCCACGATGGCCTCGCCGAAACGCGACGTGGAAACCTTCGTGGCACCCTCCATCTGTCGTTCGAGATCGTAGGTCACCATGCCGGCCCCCACCGCGCCCTCCAATCCGCGGTCGATGGCGCGCGCCGCTTCCTCCCAGCCCAGGTGCTCGAGCATCATGCCGGCGGACAGGATGAGCGAGCCGGGATTCACCCGGTTCAATCCGGCATACTTGGGGGCTGTGCCGTGGGTCGCCTCGAAGAGCGCGACCACGTCACCGACGTTGGCACCCGGAGCCATGCCCAGCCCACCCACCTGGGCAGCGCACGCGTCCGAGAGGTAGTCACCGTTGAGATTGGGCGTTGCGACCACCGAATACTCCGCAGGACGAAGCAGCACCTGTTGGAACATCGAGTCGGCGATGCGGTCCTTGATGACCAGGCGTCCGTTCGCGTCCTCGCCCTCCCAGAGCCGGGACTCGGGCATGGTGGAGTCGGGGAAGAGCTCCGCGGCGACCTCGTACCCCCAGTCGCGGAAGGCCCCCTCGGTATACTTCATGATGTTGCCCTTGTGCATCAGGGTGACCGAGTCCCTCCCGCGGGCCAGTGCGTAGCGGATCGCGGCCGCGACGTGGCGCTTTGTGCCGAATGGGCTGATCGGCTTGATGCCGATGCCGCTGAGTTCGCGGATCGAGGACCCCATCTCATCCTGCAGGAAGTCGCGAACCCGGTTGGCCTCGTCCGAACCCGAAACCCACTCGATCCCGGCGTAGACGTCCTCGGTGTTCTCGCGAAAGACCACCATGTCGACCTTGTCCGGCTCGCGTACCGGCGAGGGCACGCCCGGAATCCAACGCACCGGACGGATGCACGAATACAGGTCCAGAACCTGCCGAAGCGTCACGTTCAGCGAGCGGATCCCTCCGCCTACCGGGGTGGTCAGGGGCCCCTTGATCGCCACCCTGAATTCGGTCAGCGCCCCCAGCGTCTCGCCCGGGAGCCATTCACCCGACATTTCGTGGGCCTTCTCGCCGGCGAATACCTCCATCCAGGCGATCTTGCGGACTCCTCCGTAAACCCTGCCCACTGCCGAATCCACCACATGGCGGGTAGCCGCCCAGATGTCGGGTCCGATCCCGTCTCCCTCGATAAACGGGACGATCGGACGGTCGGGAACTTCCAGGCGATCGGCGCTTCCGGTGATCTTCTCACCACCGGTCGGTACCGTTGCGTACTGGTAGGTAGGCACGCGTTCTGGCTCCGGTTGAAGGGTGAACCTGTGAATCTAGCGGTTTCGCGAACGGATCTCGTCTGAATCCGGCACGGAGTTCGCCCGAGACGCGGGGCAAGGGTCCAAAACGAACGGCAGACCATTGCCCGAGCAACGCCCGAGTAATCTTGCCGGGCAACCCATCGTAGGAATAGCGTATCTGAAGGCCGTACCCATGAGCACACCCAGCCGGGAGTCGAAGCGTGAGAAAAGGACGGGATGACGTCAGGAACATCGCCCTCATCGGTGCAGCCGGCCTGGTGGGCGCACTCGGGACCATGTTCGTGCTGGAGGCAACCGAGGGGCCCGTGGCCGGCCCTGCAGTTTCCGGCGACGGGTTCGATGGCCAGGCCATCAGGGCATACACCATGGATTCCGAGATCACGGTTAACGAACCGGTGCGCATCCGCCTCAGCGGCAGCATGTCGCTGCGCCCGAGACCCATTGTGTACGTCGACGGGATTCGCGTGGACGATTCCGGCGAGATGCTCAAGCGGCTGAATCCGGACCGGGTCGATCGGATCGAGGTCATCAAGGGATCGGCGGCACAGGTCAAGTACGGGCGCGAAGCCGAGAACGGAGCCATCCAGATCTTCCTGAAGGCCACCGGTGAGTCGGACGAGGAAGCGAGCAGCGAAGGGCGCTGACGAACTTCCAGGGCCGGGTCCGGGATCGGGAATCCCGTGGGCAGGAAGACCCATTGAGGAACCGGAATCGACGGTGAGGGTGTCGCCTCAACCCCGTCGCGTTCTCGCGCTCGACTACGGAACCCGCCGCATCGGCATCGCGGTCAGCGATCCCTCGGGCACGCTGGCCTCCCCGGTCACGACCCTGTCGCGGCGGATCGGGAAGCGCCCCCCGATCACCAGGATCGTGGCGCTGGCCTCCGAGCATGCCGCCGAAGCCTTCGTCGTCGGACTTCCCCTGGATGACGATGGCAACGAAACTGAGTGGAGCACGGACGTCAGGGACTTTGGCCGACAACTTGGAAGGCGTAGCGGAATGCCGGTGCACTTCGCCGACGAGCGGTACTCTTCGGTGGAGGCGGAAGCGCGCATCCGCTCGATCGGTTTGCGGCGCAAGGCGAGGGAGGACAAGGCCAGGATCGATGCGGGAGCTGCCGCGATCTTCCTACAGGACTGGCTTGATGCGCGTTTGGCGCACGCGCCCGCGGATCCCGAACGGGGGCACGCGGCGCCGGCGAACCCGTAGCACCGCTGGCCTCGCGGCGATTGGCGCGTTGGTGGGCACCGTGGCGTGTGCCCCACCTCTGCCACCCGGCGAGGCAGTCGTACGGATCCCCGAGGGCGCCACGTTCGACGTGGTGCTCGATTCCCTCGAATCGCGACAGATCATCAACCGTCGGCTCTTCGTCCACACCTATGCGCGGATGCGCGGACTGGACCGATTCGTCAAGGCGGGGACCTATCGGATCGAACGGGGCGCGCCCACGCGACGAATCCTTGACATCCTGACCACCGGTCGCGTCGTCACGATCCCCATGACGATACCCGAGGGCTTTACGATCGTGGCGATGGCGCCTCGCATCGCCGCGACCACCGGCTCGGACTCCGCCGCGGTTGCGAACCGGCTGGCCAAAAGGTCGCTACACCTCGACTGGGATGTGCCCGGGCCCGGCCTCGAGGGATACATGTTTCCGGACACCTACCGGTTCGCCGAGGGGATCCGGATCGAGACCGTCGTCGCGACCATGCTAGAGGCCTACCGTGCTTACTGGACACCGGAGCGACGCGATCGCCTCCGGGCAATCGGTCTGAGCGAGAACGAACTGGTCACCCTTGCGTCGATCATCCAGGCCGAAGCGGTGTACACCGACGAAATGACCACCATATCCAGCGTGTACCACAACCGGCTCCGGATCGGGATGCGGCTCCAGGCCGACCCGACCGTACTGTATGCGCTCGGCGGACACCGGCCCCGGCTCCTCTATGCGGCGATCGACTCGGTCGCCGACAACCCCTACAACACCTACGCACACGCCGGCCTTCCCCCCGGTCCGATCGGCGCACCCGGAGCCGCCGCCCTCGACGCCGCGCTGAATCCCGCGGACACCGACTATCTCTACTTCGTGGCGCGGCCGAACGGAGAGCACATCTTCACCCGCTCGCTGCGCGAGCACAACAATGCGCGCGCCCAGGTCCGCCGCGAAGCGTCCAGCGCCAGGTAACCGGCGACCGGTGTCTCCGGGAAGCGACGGATCCGACCGGTCATCGCAGCCCGAAAACCTCGATACGCCGTGTCCCGAAGCGAACTGGCCCGGCGACTTCGCCTGATCGTGATCACCGATCGCGCGCTGGCTGCGCCCAGGGACATCCTGGACGTGACCACAGAGGCACTCCGGGCGGGAGCCCCGGCCGTGCAGTTGCGCGAAAAGCATCTCCCGCCAGGTGAAGTAACCCCCATCGCTCGTCGTCTTCGGGCAGCCGTACACGCCGCCGGAGCCCTCTTCTTCGTCAACGATCGCCTCGACCTTGCGCTGGCGGTGGGTGCCGACGGCGTGCACCTGGGCCCGGAGGATCTCCCCGTTTCGGCAGCACGCCGGATGGCGCCTCCGCGCTTCCTGATCGGGTACTCCGCCGACCAACCGGCCGCGGCTGCCGCGGCGATAGCCGCAGGGGCCGACTACGTGGGATGCGGCGCAGTGTATGCCACCGGTACCAAGGCTGAAGCCGGCGATGCCATCGGCCTATCCCGCCTGGCCGCGGTCGTGCGGTCCGTCGAGGCTCCGGTGGTCGCGATCGGGGGGATCACGGCGGACCGCGCGCCCGCCATCCTTGACACCGGAGCCGCAGGCATTGCCGTGGTGGGCGCCGTGATGGGCGCCCGCGATCCCGCGCAGGCCGTGCGAGCGTTTCTGCGGGCGGCACCCCTCTAATCCCGGAAGCCGAAAACATGAACGCCCTGCCCGGGGATACCGCTTCCCGGACAGGGCGTTCGCAAGGCAGGCTGGCAGCGACGTACTCTCCCACCGGGTCGCCCCAGCAGTACCATCCGCGCGG
>VXMI01000074.1 GCA_009841165.1 Gemmatimonadota bacterium
GGGGCCGGCGCCCGCCCCCGCTCGTTCTCCGCCGCTCACCGCGGCAGGTGAATCGTCTGGACGTTCCTACCTCGTGATGTTCGTGTTGCCGTTGGTCTCCACCAGCGGCAGCTCCCAGCACGTCACGGTGCCGTACTCGGCCCCCGTCTGATCGAGTCCGTTGGGATGGATGGAGCCCGCTTCACCCAGGAACGGGATCTGCTGGCCTGTCCCCCTGTACTGCAACATGTCGTTGTAGCGCCACCCTTGCTCGACGAACAGCTCTCGGGACCGCTCAGCCAGCACGGCAGCGATGACATCGGACTGCGATGCCGACGCTCCGGCAGCCCACTCCGGTAGTCCGGCCTTCGCGCGCAGTCCGTTGATGATCCCCACCGCTGTGGCCACGTCGCCCATCTGTGCCGCGGCTTCCGCGATGATCAGCTGGGCACCTTCCCAGGAAGCGAGTGGCGCCGGGTCGGCGCGAGAGGTGTACTTGGTGGTGTAATAGTGGATTGTCGAAAAGTCGAATGCCTGGTTGCCGATGGTCTCAACCGGCACGCGTGGATCGGGCATGCCGTCGTTCTGGGTCAGTTCACCGGCATCGTTGACTGTCAGGTCACGGAAGTGATCCGCCACCGATCCGTGCTTGCTGATCCCGTCGTTGGTGTCGTTGAGCCAGCGGTGAAGGAAGTTCATGCGCCTGTTCAGGTCAGCCGCGCGGTCGG
This sequence comes from Gemmatimonadota bacterium, assembly GCA_009841165.1. Classification (GTDB taxonomy): domain Bacteria; phylum Gemmatimonadota; class Gemmatimonadetes; order Longimicrobiales; family Gaopeijiaceae; genus Bin94. The sequence goes on from VXMI01000074.1 coordinate 708, forward strand.
CGCCGAACTTGAAGCCCTCGGCCACCTGCTGCGCGTCCGCGATCGCTCCCGACCAGTCGCCCATACCCAGCTTGGCGCGGGCACGGCCAGCGTAGGACGAGCTGACTAGAGCCGCATCTCCGGCGGTTGATATGGCTTCGCTGAAGTTCTGTGCCGCCACGTCCAGCACCTGGTCGGGCTGCATCTCCGCCCCGCCGTCCAGCGCCATGGAGCAAAAGCCCTGTCCCAGGGCCAGAAGCGCCCATCCGCCGTAGGCCCGCACCCTGCCCTGCATCTGGGCTTTCCCGGGCACATCACCAGCGTCGAATTCGGCAAGCTTGTCGAAGATGTCGTTACTCTGGAAGCGGGCAGTCTGGAGCGGTGTGTAGACGCCGTAGTTCGACTCGCAGGAGCCGGTCGCGAGCACTCCGCCCGACAGGGCCTGCGGATCCATCTTGCGCTGTCCCCACTCGCGCATGTTCAGGTTTCCTGAAGTCGGGATCCACTCGTCCGAGTGGTGTGACGCGGCCGCTGCATAGTTGCTCCAGGCGCATTCCGCATCGCCAACGACGGAGTTGACGAGCACAGTCGCCAGGGTTGGGTCGCTCAGCGACTCCGCATCCACTTTGCCGGGAATGTCGACCGCAAGAATCTCGTCGAGGTCGCAAGCCGTGTTGAACAGCAGACCGACCGTGAGGAGAGCCATGCCAGCCGCGCGTGCGGCACGTTGCATCTGTGTAGTCATGGTATTGCTCCTCTCCTCTAGAACGTGAGTCTCAGGGTCGTCGTGAAGGTCTTGAGTTGCGGCCATCCTTCCTGGTTGTAGGCAGTCAGACCTCTCGTCGTGCCCGTCTGCTGGGCAACCTCCGGGTCCATCTGCTTGACGCCGAACCCGTCCGGCTGAGCAACCCACAGGGTCATCAGGTTGTTTATCGAGAGATTGAGACTTGCACGGGATGCATTGAGGCGGCTGGCCCAGGCGTCCGGCAGCGTGTAGTTCGCGGAGACCGTGCGCAGCTTGACGAAGTCACCGTCGATGACGCCCGACTGCCACAGACCAATGCCACCAAGCGTCTCATAGCCGAGAAGGATGGGGTCGGTCCGCTCCAGAATGGCTCTCGAATTGATGAAGAAGCGATGCTGTGCGGCAATGTCGCCGCTGATCAGCGTGCGTCCACCGACATAGTCCGCCAACGCGTAGATCTGCAGGTCCGGGCCGATCGATACCGTCGCGTACGCACTTCCCTCCATGCTCGGAATGGGCTGTCCCCAATAGACGTTGGGGGCATCCGCGCACGGAACGGGAGCGCCCCCACCCGCGGAAATGTTGGCGGATTCGCCGCTTTCCAGGATGGTCCCGCCCTCGCACATCACGTTCGTGGCCGCGCTTCCTTCGAGGGTGGCGCTCACGATCTTCTTCATGTAGATGCCGGAAAGCGGTTGACCGAGGGCATGGTACTGACCAAAGGTCGACTGCTCCAGGACCGCGGGCTCACCACCAAGGTCCGTGACCTTGTTGTTGGTGGTTGAGAACGTGCCACCGATGTCGACTGCCAGGCCCTCGCTCTGGAAGACCGTGGCGTTGATGCCGATCTCGATACCGGAGTTCTTCACTTCGCCGATGTTCTGAAACTGGACTCCGGGGAATCCGTTCGACGGAAGCGCCGGCACCGAAACGATGGCGTCATTGGTCGTCTGGTCGTACCAGGTGAACTCCAGGCCGACGCGATCGTTGAAGAGGCTCGCGTCGAATCCAACCTCGACCTCCGTGCCGACCTCCGGCTTCAGGTCCTCGTTGCCGATGTTCTCCGGTGTGACCGTCGAGGCTCCTCCTGGTCCCACCGAAGGCTCGTACGTTCTCAGCGCGTCGAAGACGTCTGGCTGTCTGCCGGCCTGTCCCCAGGCAGCGCGCAACTTCAACTGCTCAATGAAGCCGATGCTCTGTCTGAAGAAACCCTCGTCGCTGATCACATAGGATCCCGAGAACTTCGGGTACACGACAAAGTCGAAGTTCTTCCCGAAGGCGGAGTTGTCATCGCCGCGGACCGCTCCCGTGAGGTACAGGCGGTCCCCGAATCCGATCTGCTCCTGGAAGAAGACCCCGAAGGTCTTGTTCTCGCGGTAGTCCTCGTCTGCCGTCCGGGTGGAACCGGAGGGAATCGTCTCAAGAGACTTCACGGGGAATGCCTCCCCGCGCCCAAACAGGACTTCCAGCCTCTTCTCGTAGTACTGGATCCCGGCACCGGTGCTGAATGTGATGGACTCGAATGGGGACCAGTCGCCGCTCACCTGGTAGTCCGCAGAAACGAACGAGGTGCGTTCGTTGGCAATGGTCTTGCGACCGGTGTTGAAGAAGTTCCCGAGATTCCCCGTCGCCAGATAGAGTTCCGAGTTGGTGCGGGTTCCGTAGTCGCCCCCCATCACCAGCTTGTGCTGCATCCATTCCGCCGCGTTCCACTGGGTCTGGAAGCTGAAGGTGGTCCGGTCGACATCCGTGACTCCCTCGATCTCGTCCTCATAGGCTTCCGGCAGATACGCGATGTATCCGCGGGAGGGACCGTCGAGTGCCTGCGGGGTCCCGCTGCCGGGTTCGCAGCCCGGCGCGGGGCAGGACCAGATCACCGCTGTGAGCAACGGCTGCTGGGCGGAAGCCGATTCCAGCTTGGAGCGATTTGCACCCATGCTGAAGTCGAACCTCAGGGACTCGGTCGGGGCATAGGTCAGGTTGGCACGTCCCCGTAGCGAATTCTGCCAGTTGTAAGGGACGGGCCCTTCCTGCCGATCGAACTCTCCACTGACGTAATAGGTGATGGTCTCGGTGCCCCCGCTCACGTCCGCGCCGTAGGACTGATTGTGGCCGGTGCGGAACCAGTCGCGTCCACCGTTCGCCTGACACCCGGTATGGGTGGTGGGGTCGCAGTTCAGCAGACCGAAGGTGTTTTCCTTGTCGTGCTGGAGGACGTTGACTTCCACGATCTCGCCGCTGGCGCTCCTGTAGTAGGTCGGGGGAACCAGGTTGATCGGATTCGGAAGCCAGGAGGCGCCCTGCCGGACAGTGGCGTTCACACGCGGTGCACCCCGGGCTCCCCGCTTGGTGATGATCTGGATCACCCCGTTCGATGCTTCCGTGCCGTACAGCGTCGCGGCAGCGGGTCCCTTGATGATCTGGATGCTCTCGATCTCGTCCGGATCGAAGTCGTTGATGCGCGACGGAGCACGCCGACCGTCCTGTCCAACGCCGGCCAGCAGACCGATGTCACCGTCCTGGTTGTTCACGCGAACACCGTCGACGACGACAATGGGTGTCGCTTCCAGCGTAAGCGAAGCGGCTCCCCGGATCCTCATGATGCCGCCCTCGCCGATCGACCCGCTGGTGTTCATGATGCGGACGCCGGGTACGGTCGCGGAGAGCATCTGCTGGACATCGGCAACTGGCGCCCGCTCCTGGAGCACCGACGCATCCACATTGCCGATCGCGTTGCCGACCGACCGCGCCTGCTGCTCACCGACCGTCCCGGTCACGATGATCTCGTCGAGGGAGATGGCGGTCTCCTGGAGCTCGATGGTAACGGGCTGGGCCGAGCTGGCTTCGGCGGTCGCTTCGCGGTAGCCGATCATGAGGACGCGGAGCGTCACGGTGCCCGACGGCGCGTTCAGGATGAGGAAGCGTCCCCGGTTGTCGGTGAGGCCGCCGAGTTCCGTCCCCTCGACCAGCACTTGCGCACCCGCAAGCGGCCGCTGGGTGGTGGCCTCCACCACGGTCCCGGTGATGCCTTCCTGGGCGCCAAGCGGCGCGAGAACCAGAGCCAGGGCCAGGAGACCTCCGGCTCCTCCCGCGACAAGTCCCCGCCAGGCGGGGACAAGTGGTTTCCGACTTGCTTTCGCATTCATGGCAACCTCCTCCTGGGCTGGTGGGCCACGCTCCGTCCGAGCGTGACAACGCAAGGAACGGGGCCGCCACCAGCGCGGGCGGCGACCCCGTTTTCTACTCCTGCAGGGGTACGACTACCCGATGTTCTCGTTACCCTTTCTCTCTACCTCAGGCAACTGGAAGCATGTCAAGTTCCCGTACTCCGCCCCCGTCTGGTCGAGCCCGTTGGGGTGAATGGACCCCGGGTCGCCGAGGAACGGGATGTTGAAGCGCAGCATGTCGTGAAGGCGATGCCCGCCCAGCACGAACAACTGACGCCGACGTTCCTCCTTGACCAGATCCATGATCTCCCCCGCCCCGACAGACGCCGTCACAGTGGGGAGCATCGCCGCTTCGCGCAACCCGTTGATCTTGGCGAGCGCGCCATCGACATCGCCCTGCATGGCGAGCGCTTCCGCTTCATACATGCGGGCCTCGTGCCAGTGGACCAGCGGCAGCGGGTCGCTCCTCGAGTTGTACTTGTCGTGGTAGTAGAGGATCGTGGCAAAGTCCGCCGCCTGCGTTCCGTCGGTCTTGACATTGACACGAGTGTCCGGCACTCCGTCACCATCGGTTGGCATGCCGTCGGCGCCGAGAGTCAGGTTCTGGTAGTTGTCAGCTATTGATCCGTGAGCCCGGAATCCGGTGGGCGCGTTGAGGCGTTCGAAGTAGTAGTTGTAGCGTCGCGACTCCGCTGCATCGCGGGTGACGTTGACAATGAACCCGTCCGGGATCTGTCCTGCATCCGCCAGGGCGCCAGCATGGTCGCCCATGGCGATGCGGACCCTCGCCCGCCCCAGCTGGCCCTGCATGGTCAGCGTCGCGTCCCCAGCTGACTGCGCCAACGATATCGCATTGCCAAGGCGCTGTTCCGCCTCGGACTGGACCTGGGCCGGTGTCAGCTCCGGGCCGCCGTCGATGGCCATGCTGCAGAATCCCTCACCCATGGCCACGAGCGGGAAGGCACCCCAGGTAGCCGCTGTCGCCTGTAGCGCTCCGAGGTTGGGAACATCCTCGGCCGGGAAGCCGGACAGCCTTGAAGCCACGTCCTCCGCCTGGAAGCGCGCCGTGTGCAGCGGCGTAAACATTGGATATCCCCAGCCGCCGCATGTGCCCTGCGAATACCCGGCATCGCTCGCGTATATTTTCCGCTGTCCCCAGTTCCTCATCGTGAGGTTACCCGATGTCGGCACGTACTCATCCGAGTGATGCGCCGATCCCGCCACATATTGGTTCCAGCTGCATTCGACTTCAGCGATTACGCCCGTGGTTAGCACGTCGGCGAGCGACGCGTTGTCCAGTGCTTCCTCCAGCACCTTGCCGGGGACATGCACCTCAAGGATCTCGTCCAGGCTACACCCGGAGAGGATCAGCAACGAAGCGGCGAACATGGCCGCACCCGCCAGCCTGTTTCTTGCATTCATTTCTTCTCTCCTGTGGCCTAGAAAGTGAGTCGGAGGGTGGACACGAACCGGGTCAGCTGAGGCCAGCCTTCCTGCACGTATCCGTTGAGCCCAAACTGTCCGGGGCTCTGGCGTGCGCGCTCGATGTCCATGATCGGGTGTCCGAAGGACTCGGTGGACTTCTGCCAAATGGTCCAGAGGTTCTCAATCGAGGCGTTCAGCGACACGCGGCTGGCCCACATCATTTGCGCCCAGGATTCGGGCAGTGAATAGGTCGCGGATACCGTGCGCAGCTTGATGAAGTCGCCGGACACGATGCCGGACTGCGCCAGCCCGTTCGCCCCAAGGGCCTCGTAACCGAGCAGAATCGGATCCGTGCGTTCCAGGATCGCCCTGGAGTTGATGAAGAAACGGTGTGCCCCACTGACGTCGCCAAGACTCATGTGGTGTCCGCCTACATAGTCGACCAGTGCATAGAGCGACAGGCTTGTCCCGATGCGAAGATTGGTGTAGACACCGCCTTCGATGTTGGGTATTGGCTGACCCCAGTAGACCTCCGGCGCATCCGCACAGGGAACTGGAGCACCTCCCCCGCGGGAGAAATTCGTCGTGCCCTCGATTATCGTACCACCCTCGCACATGAGGTTGGTGGCGACGTTGCGGCCGCTGGACCCGTCCAGATCGGCGCTCACGACGCGCCTGTAGAACATCGATCCAAGTGCAAAGCCCTCGACGTGGAACTGCCGGTTGAGGCTCGATGAACTCTGAACGATGGGCGGCTGACCACCCAGGTCGACGATTTCATTCTCGAAGGTGGAGAAGGTGGCTCCCAAGTCCACGCTGAAGGCATCCGAACGGTAGACAGAACCGTTGATGGCGACCTCGATGCCACGGTTCGTGATCTGGCCGATGTTGCGGAACTGTACACCCGGGAAGCCCTTGGATGGGATTACCGGAACCCGGACGAGGGCGTCGTCCGTACTTTGGCTGTACGCCGTAAACTCGATCGCGACCAGGTCGTCCATAATGCCGACATCGAAACCGACCTCGATCTCGGTCCCGACTTCCGGCTTCAAATCCGGGTTGCCGATGTTCTCGGGGGTAAGGACCGACGCACCCTCCGGCCCCACCGTCGGAGTGTAGGTCTGGATGGCGTCGAAGACATCCGGCTGCTTCCCGGCTTTGCCCCAGGCAGCTCTCAGTTTGAGTGTGTTCACCCCGCCGAAAGCGTTTTGGAAGAAATCTTCGTCACTGACGACGTACGAGGCGGAGAGCTTCGGATACACCACGAAATCGAAGTTCTTGCCGAAGGCACTATTATCGTCGCCGCGCACAGCCCCGGTCAGGAAGAAACGATCGCGCCATGCAACCTGCTCCTGAAGGAAGACGCCGAACGTCTTGTTCTCCAGGAAATCCTCCTCTGCCCGCTTCTCCGACCCGGACGAAACCGTTTCGAGGGCTTCGACCGGGAAGGTTTCGCCGTGCGCGAATGTGGACGACTCCTGTCGCTGGTAGTACTGGACCCCGCCCGAGGTTGTGAAGCTCAAGTCATCGCCGAGATCGTAGATCCCGTTCGCCTGATAATCCAGCGAGAAGTAGCTGGTATGCAGGTTGATGATCGTCTTTCGTCCCCAGGGTGTGAACTGGCCGATGTTTCCGGTCGCCCGGTAGAGCTCCGAGTTCCTGACCCCGCTGAAGTCACCGCCGACGATGGCGCGCTGGGTGAACCAATCGTACGGCTCGTGCCTGGCTTCCAGAGAAAAAGTCGTGCGGTCGACATGCTGGAAGCCCTCGATCTCGTCCTCGTAGGCCTCTGGCAGATAGGCGATGTAGCCGCGATACGGTCCATCGATGCGGCTGGGAGCAGCCGCGTCCCCTGCCTCACAACCCGGAGATGGGCAAGCCCAGATGATCGCCGTAGGGAGCGCCTGCTGGGCCGACGCGCCCTGCGCCTTACTGCGGATCGCCCCCAGCCCGAAGTTGAGTTCGAGCTTCTCGGAAGGCGTATAGGTGAGGTTCGCCCGTCCGCTCATGCGGTTCTTCCAGTTGTAGGGCACCACTCCTTCGTCACGATCCCAGTCGGCTGATACGAAGTACGTGATCTGCTGAGTGCCGCCTGTCACGTCCGCGCCATAGGACTGCGCATGCCCGGTCTGGAACCACTCGTTGCCGTACACGTCCCGGTCGATCTGGAGGATATTGAATGAGGAGAGCTCGCCCGGCGTGCACCGCAAGCGTTCGTCAACGTCTACGGTCGCGGATACGCCACTGCATCTATACCAGACATCGTTGAACATGTTGTAGACATCGGGATAGAAGTTGGCTCCCTGCTTCATGGTGACGTTGATCCGGGGGGCACCGGTCCTTCCGCGCTTGGTGATAATGTTGATCACCCCATTCGAGGCTTCCGTCCCGTAGAGTGTCGCCGCTGCGGGCCCCTTGATGATCTCGATGTTCTCGATCTCGTCAGGGTTGAAGTCTGCGATACGCGACGGCTGAGCATTTCCGTTGAAGCCGTACCAGCCCAGTGCAGCATTGCTTTCCTGGCCGTTCACGCGGACCCCGTCCACGTAGACGAGGGGCTGAGCCCCAAGCGAGAGGCTGGCAATGCCTCGAATGCGCGTGGTACCGCCCGCGCCGATCTCCCCACCTCCCATCGAGACTCGGACGCCCGGCACGGTCGCGCTGAGCATACGCTGCACATCCAATGCGGGCGCCAGCTCCTCCAGTTGAGCAGCATCCACCTGCCCGATGACGTTGCCGACCGCTCGGGCCGCCTGCTCGCCTACTACGCCCGTCACCACGATCTCGTCCAGAGAGATAGCGGTTTCCTGGAGCTCGATGGTAACCGACTCGCCGGAGGTGGCTTGCGCTGTGGCTTCCTGGTAGCCGATCATGATCACCCGTACGGTGACCGTACCGCCAGGCGCGTTGAGGATCAGAAAGCGGCCGCGGTTGTCCGTGAGGCTACCGAGCTCAGTGCCCTCGATGAGCACTTGGGCACCTGCAAGCGGCCGCTGGGTTCCGCTCGCAACCACCGTCCCCGTGACCGTGTTTTGCGCGGACACGGGTGCGAACCCCAGGGCCAGCAGCGCCGCGCCCGCGGTGAGAAACCCTCCGCGGGACCTCGGTTTCGAACGCGAAATCGGTCTCATGCGACTCTCCTTTGATTGGGTGTGGGGTGGATTCAGGGACCCCTGTTTCGACGAGGCGCCAAGTTACAGGTTGGCGGGCCACACCGCAACAGGCACACACCAGTGTGTACACGGCGCAGTACACGGCGCGAATCGACCCCCCTCGCTCAAGACGGCACCACACGGTAGTCCGCCGGGGGCTCCGCCCCGATCAGATGCTCGACGAAGTAGTCCCAGCGGCGGCGGATATAGTAGGGGTCGCCGCCCGCCCCGTGGTTGAGGTTCGGGAGGATGAGCATGTCGAACGTTCGGTTCGCCTTGATGAGTGCGTCCACCACCTGCATGGTGAGCGCCGGGCTGACGTTGTCGTCCATCTCCCCGTGGATCAGCAGGAGCTTCCCCTTCAGGTTGGCCGCGTGGGTCGTGTTGGCCTGCTGGATGTAGTTCGCGCCGTCCGGGTCCATCAGCCCGTGGTACAGTTCGCCCCAGAGCGCGATGTAGCCGCGCTGGTCGTGGTTGCCGGCGCCCGAGACCGCCACCCTGTAGAAGTCCGGCTGGGTCAGGATGGCGTGGGTGGACATGTATCCGCCGCCCGAGAAGCCGTGGACGCCGACACGCTCCAGGTCCATCCAGGGTCTGGACGCCGCCAGCTGCTTCATCGAGGACAGGTGGTCGGCCAGTCCGCCGGCGTCCTGCAGATTGCCGTACGAGACGTTGTGGAACGCCTTGGAGCGGAGCGGCTTGCCGAGGCCGTCCAGGACGACCACGACCGCGCCCAGTTCGGCCGTCGCCTGCGCATCCCACAGCACCCGCGACAGCGGATCGGCGATGCTCTTGGGCACCCACGCGGTCTGGGGACCCGGGTAGACATAGTCGATCACGGGGTAGACGGCCTCGGGATCGAAGCCGGTGGGCTTGACGATGAGGCCGTACAGGTCGGTCACGCCGTCCCGCGCCTTCGTCACGACCATTTCGGGCGGACTCCACCCCAGCGCCTCGAGGCCGGCCAGCGATCCGGTCTCGAGCGTCATCACGGCTGCGCCGCTACGGTCGCGCAGCACGGTCACCGGGGCCGCGTCGATGCGGCCGTAGGTGTCCACGAACCAGGCGCCACCGGGGCTGGCCGTGACGAGGTGGTGCGAGTCTTCCGCCGTGAGGCGGCGCACCGGTCCGCCGTCGAGTCCCACGCTGTACAGCTGCATGTAGTAAGGGTCGCCGCCTTCGCGTCCGCTCGCGGTGAACCACAGCGTACGCGTGGCCTCGTCCACATGCAGTACCTGTCGGACCAGCCACGGACCGCTCGTCACCTGTCGCCTCAGCTCGCCGGTCGGCCCGTCGTAGAGATAGAGGTGACCCCATCCGTCCCGCTCGGACCACCACAGGACTTCGTCGCCGCCGCCGAGCACCCGCACGTTGGGACGCGACGCCAGGGACGGCGTGGCCTCGCAATACGTCGCACAGCTCTCCTCGATGATCGTGCGCACTTCGCCGGTCGCCGGGTCGGCCGACTCCAGGCTCGCGGCTTTCTGACCTCTTGTGAAGCGAAGGGTGTAGAGGGCCGATCCGTCCGTCGCCCACCACACGTTCTGGAAGGCGAAGGGCGACTGGAAGATGGAATGGAGCGGATCCGCGTTCAGCCGCGTCACCGCTCCCGTTTCCGTGTCCACGATGACCATATGGGCCATGGGGATGATCGAATCACCGGGAAGCGCATACCGGTACGCGTGGTGCCGCGGCCGTTTGGAGCCGTCCTCGGGGGCAGCCTGCACGAGGTGCATCTCCAGGACGCCACGCTGGTCGAGCTGGTGCGTGGCCACGTAGCGGCCGTCCGGCGACCACAGTGCGGCGGGCGGCACCGGGATGCCGAAGCGGCGGATCGTGACGGCCGAGGTGTTGCCTTCTGGGCTCGACCCGTAGTCCCAGTACGGCTCCCCGTCGTCGGTCAGCTGGGCGCCGTCCTCTTCCCCGGCCGCCCGGACCCAGAGGTTGTGGTCGCGCACGAAAAGCGCACGGGTGCCGTCGGGTGAGGCGAGTTCCGCCGGGCTGAATTCGGTGGAGGCATCGCGCTCCGCGCAGGTGTAGGCGGCAAGCTCGCATCGCCACTTGGCCGCGCCGATGTCCAGCTTCAGTGCCGCGCCGTCTTCGACGAACTCGAAGGTCGCAAACGGCATCCGCGCCGGGTCGTACGAGGTGTCCGCCGCCGCGGAGAGCGCAGCCGCGAGGCGGCCGTGGTCGAAGGCGTCGCGCCGGGCTCGAGCCGCGGGGTCGACCAGAATGAAGCGCTCGCCGTCAGCCGTTCGCACGCGGTACCAGAACCGGTCGGAGTCGCCGACCCAGGTCACCGGGCCAACCGGCACCCCGGTCAACAGGCGCACCGCATTGGCCGGCAGAAACTGCTCGGCCCGCGCGTAGTCGGCCGCCGTGACGACGGATCGGGACGGCGGCTCCTGGGCCTGAGCGAGCACGGTCGCCAGGCACAGGTACACGAGAGCAATACCGGTCTTCGCTTGCACCATCGCGGAAAGTCTCCCATTTCTGATCGGTTGCCCACGCAGATCGGCCGCGATCTGCCCGGGCCGGCCCACAGTCAATCCGGCGAAGATGCGTGTCCACGGTATGGTGCGCCACCTGGCGCTCCCCACGCCGCTTCCCGCTCCCCAACGGAGGCCAAAGAATGATCCGCCGCACCGTCACCCGCTCACGTTCCCGCCTCGCCCTGATCCTTGGCGCCGGCTTCCTCGTCCTGGGAGCCCTGAACGAACCCGCCGCCGCCCAGGAGGAGGGCTCGATCAAGGTCGAGGGCCCCGGCTCCGCCAACTTCGAACTCGCGGCCCGCTTCGCCCCCTACAAGGTCAGCGACCTGGTGCATTCCCTGCGCGTCACGCCCCGCTGGATCGAGGACACGGACCGCTTCTGGTACGAGTGGGAAACGTCGGACGGCAGGCACTTCTACCTCGTCGATCCCGGGCAGGGCACGAAGACCGAGATCTTCGACAACGACCGGATCGCCGCCGAACTGACACGCATCACGCGGGACCCGTGGGACGCGCAGCACCTGCCGATCCGCGCCATCCGCTTCACCGGCCCCAACACCATCCAGTTCGACGTGGAGTCGTCCCAGGAAGAGGAGGTGGAGGAGGAAGAGGACGAGGACGACGTCGAGGAAGACCAGGAGGACGAGCAGCAGCGTGCCCCGCGCCGGCCCAGGACCCGCAACATCGTCCACCACTTCGAGTACGACGTCACCACGCGAACGCTCCGCGAACTGGAGGACTACGAGGAGCCCGACAGCCACCCGAACTGGGCGAGCGTGTCCCCGGACACCGCTTGGGTCGTCTTCAGCCGCGAGTTCAACCTGTGGATGATGAGCTACGAGGAGTACGAGAAGATCGTCGAGGCCCGGCGCGGCAAGACCGGTGACGAGGCCGAAGAGGCGGAGGAGGACGTCGAGGTCGAGGAGATTCAGCTCACGACCGATGGCGAGAAGGACTTCAGCTGGGGCTCGCAGGGCCGGGGCCAGAACGACGAGGAGACGGAAGAGGAGCACGAGAAGCGCCAGCCCTCCGGGACGACCTGGTCCCACGACTCCCGCTACTTCGCGCTCACCCGCCAGGACCGGCGCGAGGTGGACCACCTGTGGGTCGTTCACGCGGTCGGCAACACGCGGCCGAAGCTGGAGAGCTACCGGTACGAGATGCCGGGCGAGGAGAACGTGACGCAGACCAGCCTCCACGTCTTCGACATGGAGTCGCGCGAGATGTCGCAGATCGACGACGAGCCCTGGAAGGACCAGCGGATGGGGATCTTCAACGAATTCGGCGGCTTCGGCGGCTTCGGCGGCTTCTTCTTCTTCGGTGGAGGCGGCGGTTCCTCCGAGCCGCGGATAACCAAGTGGCTCTCGGACAGCAGCGACGAGCTCTACTTCTGGCGCCGCAGCCGCGACCAGCACCGCGTGGACGTAGTGAGAGCCGACCCGGCGACCGGCGAAGTCACCGCCGTGATCGAGGAGCGCCTGAATACGTACGTCGAGCACCAGTCGCCCGCGCGCCTGGAGAACGGCGACCTCATCTGGTGGTCGGAACGGGACGGGTGGGCGCACCTCTACCGCTACGCGCCGGACGGAACGGTCCGCACTCGTCTAACCGAAGGCCCCTGGCACGTCGACGGTCTCATGGGCGTGAACGAGGACGACGGATATGCGGTGTTCCGCGCCAACGCGCGCGAGGAGGGCGAGGACCCGTACTACATGCACACGTACCGCGTCGGCCTGAACGGCAGCGGCGTGACCCTGCTCAACCCCGGCAACTACGACCACCAGGTCGTCGTGTCCGAATCCGCGCGCTACTTCATCGACAACTACTCGCGCGTCGACACCAACCCCGTGTCAGCCCTCTTCGACGCGTCCGGACGCAGGATCATGGACCTGGAAACGGCCGACCTCTCGGCGCTGGAGGCCGCCGGATACCAGTACCCCGAGACCTACCAGGTGAAGGCCGACGACGGCGTGACGGACATCTACGGGGTCATGTACAAGCCATACGACTTCGATCCCGCGAAGCAGTACCCGATCATCGCCTACGTATATCCCGGACCGCAGACCGAGTCGGTGTCGAAGTCTTTCTCGCTCAACCAGACCGAGCAGGCGCTCGCGCAGTTCGGCTTCATCGTCATCACGATCGGGAACCGCGGCGGCCACCCCGACCGCTCGAAGTGGTACCACAACTACGGGTACGGGAACCTCCGCGACTACGGCCTGGCCGACAAGAAGGCGGGGATCGAGCAGCTCGCCGACCGCCACGGCTTCATCGACATCGACCGGGTGGGGATCTACGGGCACTCCGGCGGCGGCTTCATGTCGACCGCGGCCATGCTCGTCTACCCCGACTTCTTCAAGGTGGCCGTCTCGTCAGCCGGGAACCACAACAACGACGTCTACAACGCCAACTGGTCCGAGAAGCACGACGGGGTCAAGGAGGTGAAGGACTCGACTGGCGCCGTCACGAGCTTCGAGTACGACATCGACAGGAACTCGGACATCGCGGCGAACCTGAAGGGTCACCTGCTGCTGACCACTGGGGACGTGGACAACAACGTCCACCACGCCGGCACCTTCCGCATGGCCGAGGCGCTGATCCGCGCGAACAAGCGCTTCGACTTCTTCATCTTCCCCGGCCAGCGCCACGGCTTCGGGAACATGAGCAACTACTGGTTCTGGCTCCGCGCGGAGTACTTCGTGAAGCACCTGCTCGGCGACAGCCAGTGGAACGTGGACATACTCGAGCTGCAGGGGGATCAGCCGAAGGGGTAGGAGGGAGTTCTGGTATGACTTGGCTCACCACAATGGCAGGCCGGGCGCCGCCGCAGGCGTCGTCGTCACCTTCAACCCCCGGGAACAGTTGTTGAGGGCGTTGGATTCCGGGAGTTGCGGGTCAGCGCACAGGCCGAAGTACGCGGGACCCGTGGGCTCCGGCCAGTCCCTGACGATCAGATTCAGGACGGCACTGTCTCCTGGCGGGAACGCAGACAGTCGGAAGGAGTGCATCTGACGGACACGGTCGCTGGATGTGATGACCGAGTCGCCGGATACGCGCAGCACGAAAAAGGTGGCCCCGGCATCGGCGTCGCCCTGGTTGCGGGCCACGAATGTGAAGGAGGCTTCACCGCCCCGGGCCACGGTCTGCGAGTCCGGGGACGCTTCGGGGATCACGACATCGGCCAGTGCACCCTCGACCGTTACCTGGACCTCCTGTACCGCCGACAGGCCATCGGGGTCGGTCGCGGTCACCGCGACGAAGAGCTCGCCCGCCAGCAGTCCGTGAACGGTCACTTGCAGACCCTCGACCGACACGGTGGCGAGTGAGGGCGCCGAGACTGCCGCGCCGAGGGTCAGCGGGTCACCGTCGGGATCGGAAAAGCACGCGACGAAGGTGACGGAGCGGCCTACATCAACCGTTTGTGACGGTGTCGGGCAAGGAAAGGGGGGATTCCGTTCGTCGCAGGCGATCAACAACGGAAAGCAGGCCGCGCCCGTCACTGCTGCGATGCACCGGAAGCCCCGCATGGTCATGACTCACGGACACCCCAGCTCCCGCCAGCCCCGCTCGCACCCCAGCGCCCTGAGCGCCTCCGGATCGCGCTCGGTCACCGGTCCCTTGCTCCCACGCAGCACGATGGGCAGTTCGCCCACCGGCGGCGCCGCGCGCCCAAGCTCCATGGCGCCCGCACCCAGCGCCTCCAGGTTGGCGCAACCGGGTGCGAACCCCAGCCCGCACGCCCGCTCGAACTCTCCCGCGGCGCCGCGGAAGTCCCGATCGGTCTCGGCCATCAGGATGCCGAATTCGTTGCAGGCCCAGCCGGACCCGCGGTCGCAGAAGCTCTGTTGCATGATGCCGGAGTAGTCGCAAGCCCGGTCGCTTCCCGCCTCGCATGCGTCCCGCCAGAACGGGTAGTACTGGCCGGGATGGTGGTCGCCCAGTGCACCGGTGAAGCTCAGCGTCGCGAAGACTGCGGCCCACAGACCCACCGTGGCCACGCGCCGCCGTGTCGGCACGGCACCCATTGCGGCTGCCCACGCGACCCCCAGCCTGGGCGCGAGCGCGGTGGCCGCACGATCCAGCATCGGTGCCAGGAGGTTGAGGATCGGCACCGGCAGCAGCTTGTCGTAGAAGGGCGGCGCGCTCACCGCGTTCAGCGCGAAGACGCTGCCGACGACCCCCGCCCCGTACAGCACCGCGAACAGCACGCGGCCCAGCTCCGACCGGGGCGAGGTGGCGGGGTCGGTAAACAGCAGGTGCAGCCCCAGAAACACCGCGATCGGGATGTACGCGTCGTAGAAGAAGTACTCGCCGGTCGCCGCCAGATACGCGGCGCTGAACCCCCAGATCGTGAGTACGGCGGGCATCGTCATCGTGGCGACGCCGAAGAGCAGCTGGCCCGGCAGCGCCGCGAGGAAGATGACCACGAAAATTAAGGGTGGGACGTACTGCGACTGCGCGATCTCCACCCCCAGGGTGATCCCCGTGGTCCCCGTCGCGATCAGCGCCAGCGACGCCACCGCCAGCGCGAACGCCGACGGGTTGAAGATGTGCCGCGAGCGGCCGCCGACGCGCCAGCGGATGAACTCCTTGCCGACGTAGACCAGCACCACCATCGCCACCTGGAGAAAGAACCAGTCCAGGTGGAACCACAGGAAGAGGTTGAGGCTGAAGACGACCGGCACGGGCCCGAAACCGAGTGTGTGGCGACCCCGCCGTGTCCAGCCGAAGAGTGCCTCGACGGCGACGGCAAGAATCAGCTGGGCAAGGATGAACGGCGCGAAGCCGTACACCGCCGGCACGAACCATCCCCACCAGGCCAGCACCGTCCCCTGCGCCAGGAGCTGGACCCAGTGCGGCCGGATGGCCTGGAAGTCCATGACCAGAGCCTCTCCGGCGCGGCGGCGCGATACCGCAAGCCACACGGTCCACACGAGCACGCCCGCCGATGCACCGGCGATCCCCCAGAACAGACCTGGCGTGGCCCGCACCCCCGGGACCAGCAGGTAGCCGGCCAGCAAGCCGGCAAGTGCGCCAGGCAACAGAAGCGGCCGCATGTCAGGTACAGCCCAGCTCGCGCCAGCCACGCTCGCACCCGAGCGCCCGGAGCGCTTCCGGATCCCGCTCGGTGACGGGCCCCTTGCTGCCGCTCAGCACGATCGGCAACTCGGCGAGAGGCGGGTCCTCACGCTCGAATGCGCCCGGACCCTGCGCCAGGCGTTCGTCGCCCCCGGCCAGCATCTGCAGGTTGCCGCAGCCCGGCCCATACTCGAACCGGCACGAGCGCTCGAATTCGCCGGCGGCACCGACGAAGTTCCGGTCCAGCGCCACCAGCAGCACGCCGAACTCGTTGCACCCCCAGCCCGAGCCCTGGTCGCAGAAGTTCTGCAGCATGACCCCCGAATAGTTGCACGCCCGGTCGCTGCCCGCCTCGCAGGCATCGCGCCAGTAGGGGAAGTACTGGCCGGGGTGATGGTCCCCGACGCCGCCCGCCGCGCTCATCGTGGCGAACGCCGCGCCCCACAGCGCCACGGTCGCCACGCGCCGCCGCGCACCGCCAGGCAATTGCAGCCTGCCCACCACCGACAGTTTCTCGCCAAACCAGTTCGCCGTTCGGTCTAGCCGCGGCGCCAGCACGTTGAGGATCGGCACCGGCAGCAGCTTGTCGTAGAAGTTGGGCGCACCGATCGCGTCCAGCATCGCCGCACTCGTGACCACGCCGGTGCCGTAGATGAGGCCGAACAGGATCCTCCCGCCGTCCGAGCGGGGCGAGGTCGCCGGATCCGTAAACAGGAGGTGCAGCCCCAGGAAGACCGAGACCGGGATGTACGCGTCGTAGAAGAAGTAGATGCCTGTGAGCGACTGGTAGAGCAGGCCGAAGCCGAGGATTGTGAGAACGGCCGGCATGGTCATCATCGCCACGCCGAAGAGCAGCTGCGCCGGAACCGCCGCCAGGAAGATCACCAGGTACATCTGCGGCGGGATGAACTGGCTCTGCGCTATCTCGATACCCAGCGTGATCTCGGTCGATCCGGTCGCGATCAACAGCACCGCCGCCACCGACAGCGCCAGCGCCGACGGGTTGAAGATGTGCCGCGAGCGGCCGTCCAGCTGCCAGCGGATGAACTCCTTGCCGGCGTAGACCAGCACAACCATCGCGAACTGGAAGAAGAACCAGGGCCCGGTGAACCACAGGAAGAGGTTGACGCTGAAGATCACCGGCACGACACCCAGCCCCGCCGCGTAGCGCCCCCTGCGCGTCAGCGCGAAGAGCCCTTCCACCGCCACGGCCAGAAGCAGCTGCGCGACGATCATCGGCGCCCACAGCTGCACCATGTTCACGAACGTGCCCCACCAGACCAGCAGCGCCCCCTGCGCCAGCGTCTGCATCCAGTGGGGCGTGCGAATGACCAGTTCCAGCCTCAGGTCCTCGCCACTCTCCCGCCGCGACGCGAAGAGCCACCCCGTCCATGCGAGAATCCCGGCCGCCGCCGCGGCAATCGTCCAGAAGGCCGCCGGTTCGACCCGCACGCCCGGGTGCAGCAGAAACGCCGCAAGCCCCGCCGCCATGGCGCACGGAAGAAGAAGAGGTCGCATCCCCACGACGGGGCGCATCAACCGCCCCTCGGCCTGCCCGGGTGTCTGGTCTTGATCTCGACGGCCCCGAGACGCCCGATCTCGCCGTACCGGAAGAACGCGTCCGAGCGCGACAGAATCCGTATGCTCTCGATTTCCTGGGGATTCTGATTGAGGAGAAGGGCGGCCACGTCACCCGGCAGCGACGGCGGCTCGATCCGCGCCATCTCGGTCATGGCCGGGGGGGAATACACCACCACCCCATCCAGCACGAGCAGCGCCGGGTGGCACCCGTTCCCCAGGTCGGTGAGTTCCTGTACCGATGGCGCCCGCCGCGTCGACTGAATGCAGAAGGTGATGCCGCCGGGACCGCCCTGCTGCCGGATCTGGAGCCGCGGCGGCGCCTTGGTGCGAAACACCTCCAGCACCTTGTTGGTGCGCTCGGCGGCCTCCGCGACCGCCGTCGGCGAGATGAAGTCGGAGCGGCGCCCGGTGCGCGCCGCCTCGATCGCCTCCGCGCGGTCCGCCTCGACGGTGACCCCATCGAGTTCGACCGGCTTGGGCGTCAGCTTGAGGAGCCAGGTCTCGCCGTCCACGATGGGCACCTCCTGCAGCAGCGCCCGGTATCCCATGTGGTGGGTCGCGACAACCTGCGAGCCGCGCGGCACCGCGTTGAATGCGAAGTAGCCCATCTCGTCCGAGATCGTGCCGAGGCCGAGATCGGGAAAGTGGACGATCACGCCGGCCACGGGCACGCCCGTCACCGCGTCGAGGACCTCACCCTCCACCTTGAGCTGCGCCGAGGCGGAAGCGGGCGCGCCCAGGAGCGAGGCGGCGATGGCCAGGGCAGAAGCTGCGGCGGCGGAGCCGCCCCCCCACCCAGGGAACATCCCCGCAAAAAGGCGGAACCGCCCCCCGGAAGCAATGGTCCGGGAGGCGGTTCCAGACATCGTTACATCCCTTCTTCTACACGCTGATCTTCTACACGCTGAAGCAGAGACTGGAAACCTTCTCGTTGACCTGGCACTCGTCAAGAGCGATCGGCATGCACGAGGCGCGGCGGTCGACCGTCGCTTCGTACACGACCCCTCCGCCGTTCAGGTGCGGATGGTTCCACCGGTGCAGATCCCAGAGGCGGCGTCCCTCCAGCCACAGCGTCAGGTGCCGCTCGCGGTCGAGGATGTCCCAGCCCGACATCGACGTCGGGTTGGCGCCTCCGCCGTCTCCGCCGGTGATCGACCCGATGGTGCCGTCGGACTCGAGCGGACCCAGCCCATGGTGCGCGCGCATCTCGTTGACCTTGGCCATCGCGGTCGCGAGGTCACCGGCGGCCAGCGCGGCCTCGGCCTCGATGAGGCGCATTTCGGTGCCCTTGACCAGCGGGATGTCGTCGTCGCGGGTCGGGTACTTCTCCTGGCGGTAGTGAATCGTCTGTCCGTCGGCCCCGTTGCCGCTGGGGCATCCACTCGACGGGTCGGAGCAATCGGTCCACGGCGTGCGCGGGTCACCGGCCCCCACGGTTCCAGCCAGGGTCATCCACGCCGAGATCTCGTGCCGCCCGTGGGTCTCGTTCCAGATCTGGCTGGTTTCGCGGCCCGAATTGGAAGAGTAGGCGGCGGCGAAGACGAAGTCCGTGGGCACCTTGGCGGCGTTGGCCACCGCGCTCTGCATGTCCCCCAGCCCCAGGTAGACTTGCGCAAGTCCTCCCTGTGCGGCTGTCGCGACATCGGATTGCCCCGAGGAGTTTCCGTTCCGTATCGCCGCTTCCAGCAGCGGAATCGCACGGCGGAACGCGGCGTCCCGCTCCATGGCATCGCCCGTGTCCGTTTCGCCTCCCGGCCCGGGGCTCTCGTCGTTGTAGGGCTCGCTGAAGACCGTCTGGCAGAAGTTTTCGCCGAACCAGCGGTTCGCCATTCCGGCGAAGAGGTATGCCCTGGCGGTCTCGGCGTTGCCGTCGAACTGGTAGCCCTCGATGTCCCTCATGCGGATCAGGCCCGCTTCGGCCACCCAGCGGGCGCGCTGGACCTCGGCCCAGTAGGGATTGGAGTCCTCGGAATCGTACAGGCCTCTCCGATACCGTCCCGTGGAGAAGTAGCTTCCCGATCCGACGATCTCGTCGGACAGGCGAGCGGTAGTGAAGGAAAGGTCGTCGTACCCCGCCGAAAAGTCGGCGGACATCCCGGTTACGAGCGACCCCACGCCCCGCGAGGTGTTGAGGTCGTCGTCCAGGATCCTGCCCGGGTTCTTGACTTCGAAGATGCTCTCGTCGCACCCGGTCGAGGCAAACGCAGCCACGAGGGCGCCCAGGACAAGTGCGGGAGTCCTGCTTGTTCTGTTGGTTTTCATGATTCGCTGTTCTCCCCGGCTAGAAGTCGACCTGAACCGACAGCAGGAAGCTGCGAATCGGCGGTAGGTTGTAGTATTCCTGCCGGAAGAGAACCTCGGCGGACCCGTCCTCGAACGCCTCGGGATCGACGCCCTCGAAGTCGGTGAAGGTCATGAGGTTGCGGCCCTGCAGGCGAACCGTGGCGGCCCGGATGGTGTTCGGCAGCCACGTCTCGGGCACGCGGTAGCTCACCGACGCCGAGCGGAGTTTGAAGAAGTCCGCGGGCTGTGTCCACATGCCGTAACGCACGACCGAAGGATCGCAGAGGGCGCGCTCACGCGCCGTCAGCTGGTCGCGCTGCCCGGCGGCGAGCGCGTCGAAGGTTGAGCGGCACAGCGGCCACACGCGGCGGCGCGTGTTCTGGTACGCCGTTCCCGAGGACAGCCAGTGGCCGCCCATGCCCTCGCCCACGGCGTCGAACGTCAGGCGCTGGCCCAGGGTGAGCGTGGTGCTCAGACCATAGGTGTGGGTGGGCGTGGTCGGCCCGAGGCACTGCTCCTCATACCGCGGCGCCGCCACCTCGTCCGGATTCTGCACCCGGTCGTGACAGAAGGCCGGAAGCGGGAAGTGGATCGTTTCGCCCGGGGTGCAGCCCATGCCGACGAATCCGTTGCCGTCGAAGTTGGCCCCGTTGGCCATCTCGGTGGTGCACTCGACCGGCGCGCGAACGTAGTTGCGCCAACCGAGGTTGATGCTCTCGAGCCCGCCCAGATCCACCACCCGGGACCTGGCCGTGGAGAGGCGGAGTCCGACATCCCAGCCGATCGCGCTGCTGGCCACGAGCGTGGCGTTGATGAACGCCTCGTGCCCCGAGTTGGTGACCTGGCCGACGTTCTCCAGCTGCGTGCCGACAAAACCGCCCGAGGGAAGCTGGGTCACCCGGATCAGGGCGTCGAAGGTGTTCTGATCGAAGTACTGGTACTCGAAGGCGATCCGGTCGTTCAGCGTGGTGCCCTCGAAACCGACCTCCCACTCGCGGGTGCGCTCCGGACCCAGGTCCGGATTCCCGAGGTTGTCCGGCGTTACGCCCGGCCGCCCGTTGTCGCCCGCTACGGACGCCCAGGTACGGGTCGCGTCGAAGAGCCCGGGAGCCTTCCCGGACTCACCGAAGGCACCCCTCAGCTTGAGGGTCCCGAAGCCCGCGGGGAAGAAGTCCTCGTCCGAGACGACGTAGGAGAACGACGCCTTGGGGTAGGTCTCCAGGCCGAAGTCGCGGCCGAAGGCGGAGTGGCCGTCCACGCGCACGCCCAGCGTCAGGAACATCCGGTCGCCGAGGCCCACCTGCTCCTGGACGAAGAAGCCGCCGCTCGTAACCGTGCTGTTCGTTTCGGAGGCCTGGGTGATGGCGCCCGACTGAAGGACCTTGGCGCCCGGTCCGGCGAAATCGCGGCCGAAGCCGAGCGTGCCGGTGACGAAGTCGTTGTAGAGCTGGCCGCCGAAGGAGAACTGCGAGGCCACGCCGAACACGTTCCGCGCCCAGCTGCCGGCATAGTCCAGCGTCAGCTTCCTGAACGTGCTCTCGTTGGTCTCGCGGTCCCCGTTCTGCACGTAGAAGTAGCCCCAGGGGCGCTCTTCGAAATAGGTGTGACGGACCCAGTCGATGCCGGTGTTGATCCGGTGGTTCATGTTGTCCGTCGGGTTCCAGATGATGTTGATGCCACTCGTGAAGTGATCGTTGATGTTGGTGACCCCCATGTCGAGGAGCTTGCCGTCCTCGTCGTTGGTGTAGTCACTGCCGCCGCGGAACACGTTCAGCAGCAGCCCCTCGGCGTTATTGCCGTCTGGCACCCAGGTCACGTCACGGTGCGAGTAGAAGGTGTTGAAGCGGACATCGATGTCGTCGGCGGGGGCAAAGGAGAAGTTGCCCCGGAGGTTCCACGATTCCTGTCCCTGCGTGGGACGGGCGACGCCGTTGCCGTCGATGCCGGTGTCGAAGACGCCCTCTTCGGCGCCCCAGCGGGCCGACATGAAGTAGTTCATGCGCTCGGCTCCGCCGCGGACCGACAGGTTGTAGGTCTGGATGTAGCCGTCCTTGAGCCAGGTGCCGCTGGCGGGACAGCTCGGATCGGCCGGGAACTGCGGGTCGCCACCGGCGAAATTGCCGTCACCGGTGAAGTTGCAGTTGTTCATCCCGAGACCCGTGGGATTCACGTCCGGCGCCGGCCCGATGTGGCCCAGCGTGTTGAGTCCCTGGTCGACCGTAAGCGACCACGCGGGTGCGCCGGCGACACCGCGCTTGGTGAAGATCTGGATCACGCCGCCCGCGGCCTCCGTGCCGTACAGCGTCGTGGCCGCCGCGCCCTTGATGACCTCCACCCGCTCGATGTCGGCGGGATTGATGTCGTCGAAGGGGTTTGTCTGCTGGTTGGCTTCGACCGAGTGCACCAGCCCGCGCTCCCTGATGCGCACGCCGTCAACGTACACGAGCGGGGAGTTGCTGAAGGACACCGAGTTGTTGCCGCGCAGCTTGATCGTGCTCCCGGCGCCGACCTGGCCACCGTTGTTGAGCACCTGCGTGCCGAGCGCCCTGCCCTGGAGGATGTCCGCCACGTTGGACACGGGCGCGCCCTGGAAGGCGTCCTCGTTGAGCTGGCTGATCGAGTTGCCGATCTCCCGGCGCCTCGCCGCGCCCGCGGTTCCCGTCACCACGACCCCCTCGAGGCTGATCGCCTCGGAGCGCAGGTCGAAGTCCTGGACCGCGGCCTGTCCGGCCGTGACGGTGACTTCCGCGCTGACCGCCGAGTAGCCGATGTACTGCACCTCGACGGTGTGCGTGCCCGCGGGAACGTTGTTGAGCAGATACCTGCCCACGTTGTTGGCCAGAATCCCGACGTTGAGTTCGGGGATCGCGACCTGGGCGCCGGGAATCGGCTGCCCGTTGGTCGCGCTTCGCACCGTGCCGGTGACCGTGCCGGTCTGCGCCGCGGCGGGCGCATGGACCGTTCCGATCAGGAGGGCAGCGGCGAGAAGCGGGTTGAGGGCGGTCCGGCCGACCACCCTGCAGATGCTTCCTGGGGACATTTCGCCTCCATGTTGGAAAGTGGAAAAAGTGACGCCCTTGCGGCGCCGCCGAACCAACCTTCTGGAAGGGTCGGGATTGCGCAAGTGGGTCTTGCCCGGCTCTACCGCGCCTATCGCCCCAGTGGAATCACGATCCGGAATCCGGGCGCGAACTGATCGGTGAGATCGTCGTCGATGTTGGGTGGCGCGTTCTGCTCCCCTTCGAACCCGAGATAGGCAAGGGTCGCGACACCGCCCACGATGACCGTCGACAGGAGGAAGCTCCGCCCGAGATTCGGATCCCTTCGCTCCAGCTGCACGATCGACTCAAGCGGCAGGCGAACCTCGCTGTGCGCGACGGTGCTGGTGAGCACGAAGACGGCCGAGTCGCCGCGAATCTCCACGAACCGTCCGTTGACGTACCCCTGGTTGCCGCTGGAGAACATGATATGGCGGCCCAGTTCCTCGGGCGTGAGGAGCATCCGCACCCTCTGTTCCGCGGGCAGCTCGGCTATGCCCACCTGCCGGTAGGTGTTGCAGCCCGTTCCCAAAGGGAGTAGGAGAAGGAGGGTGGCGACTTGCCGCGCGGGAAGCGGCCGCAAATGGGCGGGGCGGGATCGTTTCGTCCGGGAGTTCATGGTCGACAGGGCTGTTGCGGGTGGGGGGGGCGGTTCATTGGCGCCGATTGCGCCGCCGGGTTGGAATATACCTCCTCGCCGCCGGGTCGAGCGGCAGGCCCCTCCCGCCCCCGGTCTGTTTGACCAAAGTCGGAGCCCAGGGCCCAGGAGGCAATGGAGTA
>VXMI01000072.1 GCA_009841165.1 Gemmatimonadota bacterium
AGAACCGGACAGATGTTGTGCTACGAAACCGGACAATTCATGTGCTCCCAACACATCGGACGCGCAAAACGCGTTCCCGGGGGCGTCCTGGTTTCCGACGTGCCTCGCCGTCGAGTGTCGCTGATTTCGTACGACGGCGAGTTTCTGCGCTCGCAGAGCGTTCTTGATGCGGAGTTTCAGGATTTCTTCGGCGCTTATCCGGTGGGCGTTCATCCGGACGGCCGAATCGTCTTCCGTGACGGCATCGCGGAAATGGGTCGGGACTACGAGGGGCGAACCTGGAACCCGGCAATGTACGTTACCGTCCGGGACGACGGAGAGCCTGTGATGCTCGCGGAGGCTTCAGGGAATGAGGTCTATTTTGGCTTGAGACGAAGCGGCGACGTGGTGTTCGGGCATCGGACCTTCGAGGCCACGACCGCAGACCGACTCATCATAGCCGAGACCCAACGAGGGGTGATCGCCGTGCTGGACTGGAGCGGTCGAGAAGTTGCGCAGATCCCATTGCCAGAAGGAGTACGGGTGCCCGACGCCAGGACCGTGGGCCTTCAGTTGCTTGCAGAGCAATGGGAACAGTTTTTCGAACAGCTGAGGAGGCTCGCCGCATCCGGTCAGATACCGGCCTCGCGCGCGAATCCGGCTCAATCCCCGGTGTCCCGCGCGGACTTCGAGGACTGGCCCATAAACGAAGTCGCCCCCACGATCGACACGCTTCTGACGGACTTCGACGCTCGGCTTTGGGCGAGGGATTACCGTCTCCCGGGCCAGGACAGCGCAACCTGGCGAGTGTGGGACATGGACCGGCAGGAACTGCTGTTCACAGCGAGGATGGATGGCGAGGACATCCTGCTTGACGCTCAGGGCGATCTGGTCCTGCTGCGGCAGATAGACGAACTCGACGTTCCACGAGCCGTGGTCACCCGGCTCCGGGCGCCGTCCGGCGAGAGCTGAAGCGGCTGGTGGGAGGCCGAGAGCCAACCGCTACACTCTTCACGATCCCGGTCAGTGCCCCCTATCCTATGTTCGGGTTGTTCGTGGTGCGGCGCTCGCTGCAGGACAGTCGGGGAGCGCTGCAAGGACTGAACGGGCGGTTAGACGCCGAATTGCCGGAGGTGATGATCGAGATGTTCCCAACACAGCCGTCCCCACTCCTGGCCTGGGACCGAACCGAAAAAGGGATGCATGCCCCAGGCCCCGGCAGGCCCCCTCTTGCCGACCCGGTCAACCAGAGCATGGAGTGAAGCGATATCCTCGCTCCACTTGCCTGGTACCGTCGAGAACATCTCGGGAGGAGCACCGATCCTGGCCCTCGGCCACGGTATCCAGTGGACTAGAAGCTGCCGTCCCAGCTTGAACCGGAGTAGTCCGGGGTGCAGCTCGAGTGTCCGGTTGGCGAACTTTACGACAATCCGTCGAGGGCGGGCCTCAATGTCACCAATTGCGACGCGCAGATGGTCTGCAACGTGGCAGAGCATTTCGCTCGCCTGAATCGTTCCCCATTGAGGCAGGCTAGCTGGAGACAGCTGGTAGAGCCGCGCATGGATCTGGGCACGGGTGGAGGAGTTGAACAGGGTAGCCCTCATGGCCTCAACGATCCACTCCCGGAGTGAGAACGCCCGACACGTGCTCGACCAGGTAGTTCTTCTTCAGCTCCATGTTGTATTCGCCGGTCTGGCCGAACGCGCCGTGCCCGGTGTTGGCGTAGACCATCATGTCGTGCTGGATCCCGGCGCGGACGAGCGTCTCCGACATCTGGAAGAGGTCCGCCTGGGTGCCGGTGTCGTTGATGCCGCCGGTCAGCAATAGCTGCCCCTTCAGACCGGGCGCCATCCGAAAGACATTCGCCGCCTCGTAGTGTTCGTGGTTCTCCTGCGGCATGCCGAGGTACGGCTCGTAGAGGTGGAAGGCGTACATGTCGTACCCGGGCACCTCGCTGATGCACACCTTGTAGAGATCCGGCTCCTGGAGGATGGCGCGCGTCGAATAGTACCCGCCCCACGAGGCGCCCATGATCGCCACGCGGTCGCCGTCGAGGAAATCGAAGCGGTCGATCAGCTGGCGGATCGCCGCGGCATGATCATCGACAACGGGCTTGCCCCAGTTCCCGACGATCACGTCGTGGAAAGCCTTCGAACGCCCGGGCGTCCCACGGCTATCGAGGATCACGACCACGAACCCCAGGTTGGCCAGGGCGCGGTTGAAGTTGCCGATCCGGGCGAAGTCGCTCCCGAGGCCGGGGAACTGCTCGCCCCCGAAATCCATGGGCCGCGTGGTGGTCTGAGGACCGCCGTAGATGTACTCGACCACCGGATAGCGCCGCGAAGGGTCAAAGTCGTAGGGGAGATACATCGTCACCCACAGGTCCGTTTCGCCGTCCGCCGCCTTCACCACGACTTCGCGCGGCGGCGTCCAGCCCACCTCTTCCAGCCGCCCGACGTCCGCTTCCGACAGCGTCAGCACCAGCTCCCCGTCGGCGCGGCGTAGCACGGAGCGGGGCGGGGTGTCGACCGACGAGTAGGTGTCCACGAAGTACGCGTGCAAGGGCGCCATGGCCACGTTGTGACGCCCCTTGCCCTCGGTGAGTTGCGTCCGGTCGGTCCCGTCGAGGGTCACGCGGTTCAGGTGGAGGTCGTATGGCCGCTCCGGATCGGTCTGCGCCGTGAAGTAGACCCACCCGCCCTGCTGATCGACGCCGACCACGGCCTCGACGGGGAAATCGCCCTCGGTGAGCCGCCGGACCAGGTTTCCGTCCAGGTCGTACAGGTACAGGTGCCGCCAACCGTCCCGTTCGGAGACCAGGATGAACCCGGAGGCGTCGGGCAGCAGCGAAAAGCCCGTCCGCGAGCCCCAGACCGAATCGTGGTGGTGTGTGACGAAGGTTTCGGAAACATCTGTTGCCAGGGTGCGCACCGCCCCGGTCAGGGCGTCGGCGGCCTGGATGTCGACCCGGTCCATCACACGGCTGTAGCGCGCAAACACGACCTCCGAACCATCGGGCAGCCAGGTCAGCACGCGGTAGTAGTAGTCCGCGGTGGTATCCTGTTCCACGGGCATCGGAGTCCGCGTGTGGAGATCGAGTATATGGAGTCGAGTGTCGTAGAGTTCGCCGCCGGCGAGCATGGTCGGTATGAACTCGGCCTCTTCGAGCGGCTTCAGCCATTTGATGGTCGGGATCCGGGGCATGCCGTGCGAGCTGATCCTGGCAACCACCAGGCGCTGCGAGTCGGGCGACCACGGATTCCAGAGCGTCGTCTCCACGTCCCACTGCTCGAATTCGGTCCCGTCGTCCGTCATGGGCACGACCCGGCCATCGACCGTGGCGCGCAGCGTCAGGTTGTGATTGTCGAGTCCGACGAACCACTGGCCGTCCGGAGACAGGCTTTCGGGGAAGGGCCGCGGCCCAAGCCCCTGAAACACTTCACGAATGAACGTCCTGGGCGTAACGCGGCCCGCCTCGCTGACCAGGTATGACACGAGTCCCAGCGAGGAGGGCGTGCGCTGCCTCTCGATGGCGTATGTGTCCAGGTCCAGCAGGAACGTCTGTCCTTCGACCATGAACTGCACGGACGACGGGCCGACGAAGGCCAGCTCGCGGAACGGCACGCCCAGGCCCGCAGGCTCGTCTCCCAGCGCCTCGGTGAGCGCTGCACGCAGTCGGGGCGTGTCGAACAGCTCTTCGACGGCACCCGCCGCGGGATCGACCCGGTGAATGACGGTGTGCTGCGGCCCGCCCTCCGCGTACCAGAAACTGTTGCCGTCGGGCATCCAGTTGGGAGTGACACGACCGCCTTCGATCAGCGTGCTGAAGTCGAGGTAGCGCTCATACGCGGCCTCCTGGTCCGGGCTAACCTGAGCGGAGGCAGGCGGGACGAGGGCCGCCAGGAACAGCAGGGAAGGGACCAGCCGACGCGAGTACAGAATCATGGGGTTGCTCCAATCCGGCATGCGGCGCCATCCGCGCCCAGGTGCGGCTCTCGGGACAATAGACCTCCCCGCGCGCCCTTCGCAAACGTTCCTTTACGCCCCGCGCGGCGCCCTGTATGCTGTACCGTATCCGGGACTCGAGACCAGGAGATCGCAATGCACAGGAAAGTTTGGGCGTTTTTCGCGGCGACCGTGATCGCCCTCCACCCCGCCCAGGCCAGCGGCCAGGACCGGAGCGCGCTTTCGGACGAGGTGCAGTCCTACCTGAGCGTCTCGGCGCCCGTGGTGGCGCTCGAAAACGTCCTCCTCTTCGACGGCACCGGCGGACCGGCGCAGGCCGGACGGACCATCCTCATCCGCGGGAACCGCATCGAGGCGGTCGGCGCGGCGGGATCCGTCGACATCCCCGCCGATGCGGAACGCCTGGACCTGGCGGGCCACTCGGTCATGCCCGGAATGGTCGGCCTCCACAACCACCTGTACTACTACCAGAGTGCCCCGAGGGTCGCGCAGATGCAGTATTCCGGCCCGCGAATCTACCTGGGAGCGGGGGTCACGACCGTGCGGACCACCGGCAGCATGTCCCCGTATCAGGACATCTCGCTCAAGGGCTCGATCGAACGCGGAGAGACGCCCGGCCCGCGTATCGTCATCACGGCGCCGTACGTCATCAGCCCCGGACCGGACGAGCGGCTCAGGGATCTGGGCATGTACGTGATCCGGGACGAGGAGTCGGCGCGCCGGTACGTGCGCTACTGGGCCGCGGAAGGCGCGGAATGGGTCAAGGTCTACACGCAGATCTCCCGGGAGGCGCTGGGCACGATCATCGACGAGGCTCACAGGCAGGGAATGAAGGTCATGGGCCACCTGTGCTCCGTGAGCTTCCGCGAGGCGACGGCGCTCGGCATCGACAACCTGGAGCACAGCCTCTGGGCCAACTCGGACTTCGATGAAACGCGCGAGCCCGACAAGTGCAGTCCCAATCTCTCCTTTTCGCTGGCCGAGCTCGACGTCAACAGCCCAGCCGTGGACGTTACGATCGACGAGATCGTCGACGCCGGTGTGGCCATCACGTCGACGCTGGCCGTCGCGGAGCAGGCGACTCCGGCCGTCCCGGATCTCACGGCGAGGGATCTGGAAGCGCTCCCCGATCACGTGGTTCAGGCCGAGATGGAGCGTCGACAGATGATTCGGTCGGGGACCACGGAATGGATGATCGACCTGCTCCACAACATGTTCGCCTTCGAACGCCGCTTCGTGGAGGCGGGCGGGCTGCTCGCAGCGGGCGTCGACCCCGCGTGGGGCGCGCTTCCCGGCTACGGCGACCAGCGCAACTTCGAACTCCTCGTGCAGGCGGGCTTTGACGCCCCCACCGCTGTGCAGATCGTGAGCGCCAACGGCGCGAAGGTGATCGGAATCGATGACGAGGTTGGTACGGTGGCCGCGGGCAAGCTCGCGGACCTGCTCGTGATCGAGGGAGACATCGGGAGCAACGCATCGGACATCCGCAATGTGCGGCTCGTCTTCAAGGACGGTCTGGGCTACGACGCGAAACGGCTCACCGATGCGGTGAAGGGCCTCGTCGGAATGCGGTGAGGCGCCGCCGGACCGTCCGCCCACCGCCGGCAAGGAGGCGACAATGCGATTCAGGACAGCGACGGGCGCGGCTCTTGTGATGCGCGCACTCCTCGCGGTGCCCTTCTGGTGGGCCGGCGCCGCCGCCCAGGAGACTACGGAGTCCCCTCTGTCACGCCTCCTGGAAGCGGAACTCGGCAGGTTCCCCGGGATCGCCGGGCTCTACGTGCGGCACCTGACGACAGGTGAGGAGGCGAGCGTCCGCGGAGAAGAGCGATTCGAGAGCGCCAGCACCATCAAGGTTGCGATCATGGCTCACATCTACCGGATGGCCGATGCCGGCGAGATCGACCTGACCGAGCGCATCGAGCTCCAGCGGTCGGATCTGGTGGGCGGATCCGGGATCTTCCGGTACAAGGGCGTCGGACTCAATCCGAGCATTCGCGACCTGATCACCGAGATGATCATCACCAGCGACAACACCGCTACGGACATGCTGCTCCGGAGGATCGGCGGTGTGGGCCCGGTCAACGAGTTCCTTGAAGAGCAGGGGCTCGATGCCCTTCGCATGCGCCACACGGTCTACAGCTACTTTCGCGGCCTCTACGAGCGCATCAACCCCGGATTCGTCTCGCTGTCGCGTGAAGACGTCTATGCGCTCTGCTGCGCCAACACGCTCCTCGGCAACGTGCCATCGCTCGCCGAGCGGCGGGACAGCCTGAACCGCGAGGTTGCACAAAACGCGCCGGCTCCCGGCGAGCAGGGAACCTCGGACTTGCTGCACCCCGAAGAGAACTGGTTCGGCGTAGCCACGCCCCGGGCGATGGGGCAACTCCTCGAACGCATCGAGACCTGCACCATTGCCTCCGAAGCCAGCTGTGAGGAGATGCGCCGGATACTGCGCAACACCCAGGCGAGCGGTACGCCGATCGCCGGCGCGCTGGCCATCCACCTGTCTGTCCCGGTCGGGCACAAGACCGGTGGGACCACCGGTGTCACCAACGACGTCGGCATCATCTACGCCCGCTCGGGGCCCGTCGTCATGGCCTTCTACAACAAGGAGATCGCGGGCCCCACGGCGGTCGCCGAAATCCGCATGGCCGAGGTGGCCAGGATGGTGGTGGAGTACTTCGACGGGCCCCCGGGGTGACGTCGCTGCTCTGACAGGCTTGCTCTTCGAGGCACCGAAGACTCAGCCCTTGCATCCGGCCCGAGGTATTCGACGGACGGTGTCTAGCGTTCGAGGACAAGCGCATCGCGTACGGCGAGGAACGCTGCATCACCCTGGGCCACCTCGATGGCCGACTGGTGGTGATTGCCCACACGCCGCGTGGCGAGAACACTCGGGTCATCTCGATGAGAAAGGCGAACAGCCGTGAGCGCGTCTGGACAAAGATGTTCTGGCGTGGCTGAAAGCCCAGGCAGAGGATACCAGACGCGGATCAACGCCATTCTGCGCGCGTACTACGAGGCGCAAATGAGCCGAAGCGCTCGCTCCCGCCGAGGGCAGGGGCCCGGCGTCCGGCGCCACTGGACGCGTTTGCCCCCTTCCGACATAGGCCGGAATATTGCAAACCGGCAACCACCCCCGGCCTCAAAGCCGGGGCTCCATTCCACCCTCCGCCTTCAGGCGCCTTCCCGTGTTCGCAAAGTCCGCCAGACCCCGGCATTGCGCAGAGAACGGGCGGCATCGGCGGGCCGCGGCGAAAGCAGGGCCGTGGAAGGGGCTGAATCCCGCGATGGCGCTGGCCGCCAAGGGCGTCGTCCTGGCCTTCGTCCTCGCCGCCGTGTGGGACGTTGACGCCGCGGGCGCCGTCTTCGGCCGCATCCGCGCCTGGATTGAGGGCACGCTGGACTGGTTCTACATCCTGACCGTCTCCGCCGCCCTGTTCACCTGCCTGTTCCTGGTGTTCAGCCGGTTCGGCAGGATCCGGCTCGGTGATGACGCTTCCCCACCCGAGTTCAGAACATCCTCCTGGATCGCCATGCTGTTCTCGGCCGGCGTCGGGATCGGACTCCTTTTCTTTTCGATCGCCGAGCCACTCTTCTATTTCGACAACGCCGGGACGGCGGGCTATCCGAACAACCCATTCGCCGATCTCGCGGACGCCACGTTGCCGGACGAGCAGCGCGCCGTGCACGCCATGCGCGTCACCTACTTTCATTGGGGCATACACGGATGGGGCGTGTATGCCGTAGTCGGACTGTGCCTGGCCTATTTCGGGTATTGCAGGAAGCTGCCGCTGACGTTGCGCTCTGCCCTCCATCCGCTCATCGGCGACCGGATCTACGGCCCGACCGGGGATCTGGTGGACCTGCTGGCGGTGTTCGGTGGGGTCTTCGGCATCGCGACCTCTCTGGGCCTCGGGGCGAGTCAGATGGCCACCGGACTCAACGTGCTGCTCGGCGTCGATCCGGGCGTCGTGACGCAGATCGCGCTCATCGCGGCCATCTCGCTTGCGGCCACACTGTCGGCGGTATCCGGCGTGCGCCGAGGGATCCGCGTACTCTCCGAGTGGAACATCGTTGTGAGCGTGCTCCTGCTGGGGGTCTTCCTGTTCCTGGGCCCATTCACATGGCTCATCGAATTCGTTGCCACCTCCGTCGGCGCGTACCTGCGGGGCCTGGTGCCCATGGGATTCTGGATCGCCAACAGCCCGGGCGAGGCCGCCTGGCAGAACGCCTGGACGATCTTCTACTGGGGGTGGTGGATCTCCTGGGCGCCTTTCGTCGGCACGTTCATCGCCCGCATCTCCCGGGGGCGCACGCTACGCGAGTTCATTCTCGGGGTGCTGTTCGTCCCGGCCGGCCTGGGGCTGCTATGGTTCGGGGTTTTCGGCGGCAACGCGCTCCATCTGGAACTCAACGCTGCGGGCGGTGCAGGAACGGCGGGGATCATCGAACTGGTACGGGCTGCGAACTACGAAGCCGCGCTCTACGCGACCATCGGCCGGATGACCGACCCCGGCTGGCTCGCCTGGGCAATGTCCGCCATGGCCACCCTCCTGCTGGCGACCTGGTTCATCACGTCTTCGGATTCCGGCACGCTGGTCATCACCACTTTCCTGAGCATGGGCGACCCTCACCCCCCACGCCGCTTCCGCATCGTCTGGGGGCTCGGCGTGGGAGCGGTGGCCGCGGTACTCCTGCTTGCCGACGGTCTCCAGGCCCTGCAGACCGCAGCCGTAGCCGCTGCCCTGCCCGTGAGCGTCGTACTGCTGTTCATGATCGCAGGGCTTCTCAAGTCGCTGGCGCGGGATCCGTAGTGGAGCCTCCGGGTGCTCCCGGGTCTCATTGCTGCCATTCTTTGCCGGCCCGTAAAGTTCAGTAAGCCAACAGATCACAATGTAAGGTCAACATTACAACTCGTAATGTGTGCATGACGTCCGGCGCCGACCTGGAGAGTTCTTGCGCCGGGGTGTGCTGCCGGGTATTCTCTTCCCACAATTCCCCTCCAGGGGGACTTGCCGGTTTGGCGAGTTGGCTGTAACGATGGAGCAACTCCGGGGTACGTGTACTTGAAGCTCCCTTTCCCGCCAAGCCCGTTCGAACCTTCCCGGGGCGTCCAAAGAGTGGCGCCCGCTTCACCCATTCTCCACAAGGAGGTCACACATGAGTCTACTTCGTAAGACAGGAGCCGCTCTGGCGCTGCTGGCCCTCGCAATGCCTGCGAGTGCACAGGAACGCGCCTCCGTGAGCGGCACAGTGCGAGACGCCGCCACAATGGCGCCTCTCGCTGGCGCGCAGATGCTGATCGAGGGTACGAACTTCGGAGGCCTGACGACCGCCGAAGGCCGTTTCCTCATCCTCAACATCCCTCCGGGGACGTACACGTTGCGCGCCACGTTCATCGGCTACGGCCCCGTGGCACACGAGTTCACCGTTGCCGGAGGCGGGACCGCCGAGCTGGATTTCGAACTCGCCGCCTCGGCCCTCGCGCTCGACGAGCTCGTTGTCACGGCTACCGGCCAGCAACGCAAGCGGGAGCTCGGTAACGCGGTGGGGGACATCGACGTGTCCGAGGTTCGGGACGTGGCCCCGATCAACAACATCTCCGACCTTCTGCAGGGCCGCTCGGCCGGGGTCCAGGTCTTCAACTCCGCGGGCACCTCGGGTGTGGGCTCCCGGATCCGGATTCGGGGATCGAGTTCGATTTCCCTGTCCAACGAACCGCTGGTCTACGTCGACGGCATCCGGGTCGACAACCGCATGAGCGGTCTCGGTGCCGGAGGCCAGGAAGCCTCCCGTCTGGATGACTTCAACCCCGAGGACATCGAGTCGATCGAGATCGTCAAGGGTCCTTCCGCGGCGACGCTGTACGGCACGGAAGCCGCCAATGGCGTGATCCGGATCACGACCCGTCGTGGACTTCCTGGAGCCACCCGCTGGAACATCTGGACCGAAGGCGGCGTGATCCAGGAGCCGAACACATACCCGCTGAATTTTGCCGGGCTCGACGCGGCTGGAGGAAGGTATGCACGGGCATGCCGGTTGAACGAGGTTGCCAACGGCCTGTGCAACCAGACGTCCGTCGAATCGTACCAGGTTCTACACGACCCCGCGCTGTCGCCGATCGACGACGGCAATCGCAGGCAGCTCGGCGTTTCGCTGACGGGCGGTTCGGAGCGGATCAACTACTACATCGCGGCCGAACTCGAAACAGAGGTGGGGCCGTACTCCCTGCCGCAGCCCGACCGCGAGGATCTCGAGGCGCGCGGCGTCCCGGTCACCAGCGAGGTGGAGCGCCCGAACCAGCTGGAGCGCAAGAACATTCGCATCAATCTGAACAGCCAGGTGGCCGACCGGGTCACCCTGGCGCTCCAGATGTCGTACCTGGACAGCCACTTCGCCTACATGGGGAATGACAACAACTCGTTCGGCTTCCTGCCGAGTGCCTTCTTCGGGGGATCGAACCCGGACCGGGCCTGGGGATTCCAGCGCCCCGCGCAGCTCTTCGGCCGGACGTTCTACCAGGACACGAACCGCCTGACTGCCGGCAGCACGGTCACCTGGGATCCGTTCGAGTGGCTGTCGATGCGCGGCACCGGCGGGGTCGACTACTACAACCGCGGAGACATCTCCTTCTTCGCGCGCGACATCGGCGTGCCGGGCGACAGAGACCGCGGGCGCAAGGACACGGACTACCTGAACCAGTGGCAGTACACCCTGGACATGAGTAGCACGGCATCGTTCGACCTGCCCGGATCGATCACCTCGAGATCGACCGTGGGAGTGCAGTACTTCGAAAACCAGTACCAGGGCACCTTTGCCTGGGGGATCGACATCGTCAACGGCGGCTCCTCGATCGGTCTCGCCGCCGAGACCTTCTCGAGCGAATTCCACACCTTCGAGAAGACCGCCGGGCTCTTTGTCGACCAGCAGTTCGGACTGAATGACCGCCTCTTCGTCACCGGCGCCATCCGTGCCGACGACAACAGCGCCTTCGGCCAGGACTTCGACCTGATCTTCTACCCCAAGGCGGGCCTCTCGTGGATCGCCTCGGAGGAAGAGTTCTTCCCGGAGATCGCATTCCTGGACCAGCTGCGGTTCCGCGGCGCCTGGGGCAAGTCCGGCCTGCAGCCGGGATCCGACGACGCCATCCGCACGCTCTCGGCGACGGCGATCACCACACCGGGCGACGAGACGAGTTCGGGTGTGTCGATCGGGAACATCGGGAACAGCCTGCTCGAGCCCGAGAGGTCCAGCGAAATCGAACTCGGCTTCGACGCGGAGTTGGGCGGCGGACGCGCCGGGCTCGAGTTCACCTACTACGACAAGCGCACGGACGGGGCATTGATCACCGTGCCGCTGGCCCCGTCGCTGGGTGCGAGCGCGTCGCGGTGGGTCAACATCGGCGAAGTGCAGAACCGCGGCTTCGAGGCCACGCTGACAACCGACATCGTAAACACCGACCAGTTCGGTTGGGATCTGACCTTCTCCGGTTCGATCAATCAGAACGAGCTTCTCTCGCTGGGCGAAGGGACGGAGCCGATCGGTTCACAGACCCGTTTCGTACCCGGGTTCCCGCTCGGCGGCCAGTGGGACCGCCCGATCCAGAGCTGGAGCGACACCGACGGCAACGGCATTCTCACGCCGGACGAACTCGTGATCGGTGACACGATCGAGTACATCGGACCCGGCCAGCCCGAAAACCAGCTCACGATCAGTTCGAACTTCCAGATCTTCGAGAACATCAACGTCTACGGACTTCTCGACTATCGGGGCAACTACATCGCCTACAACAACACGGAGCGGTTCCGGTGCCGCTTCCGGCTCTGCCAGGCGCTGATCGATCCGGGAACACCGATCGACGAACAGGCCCGCGCGGTGGCGTCCCTGCTGCATCCGAGCCAGACGGTCTGGGGGTACATGGAAAGGGGTGACTTCTGGAAGCTTCGCGAAGTCTCGGTGAGGTACACTCTGCCCGAGTTGATCACGGGCCGGATCGGAGCGTCGCGCGGCACTCTCACCGTGTCAGGACGCAATCTTGGAGTGTGGACGGACTACACGGGGATGGACCCCGAGATCAACTGGAACGGATCGGGTGACAACTTCGGTATCTCCGAGTTCCTGACCCAGCCTCCGGTTCGCTACTACACCGCACGCCTCAACCTCACCTTCTGACAGGAGACCGACCAATGAAGTATCTGAACAACACGGTTCGGCCGTTCCTGGTGGTTCTGGTGGCGACAGGCCTGGCAGCGTGCGACACCGACCAGCTTCTGAACGTGGTCGACCCCGACATCGTAACGCCCGGCGACGTGGTGGGAGAGAAGGGCGCCGAGCTGTACTGGGCCGGTGCCGTCGGCCTCTTCGCCGGTGCCTATTCCAGCGGGGGCGGGGGACAGGTGGTCTACTCGGGAATGATGTCCGACGAGTTCCATCTCTCCGGTACCTTCCCAACCCGTAACGAAGTCGACCGGCGCGAGATGGACGATCGCAACGGCACGCTTCTCGGCCAGTACCGGACCTACCACAGGGCCCGCGTGGGGACCAAGAACGCGGCCGAGCGGATGGCCGAGCTCCTGCCGGGTGACAGCCGCATCGCCGAGATGTGGAACATGAACGCGTTCGTCAACCTCTTTTTTGCGGAAAACTACTGCTCCGGCGTCCCCTTCAGCGACACGCCCAACGAGGGCGACATCGTGTACGGCGACAGGCAGACGACGCAAGAGATCTACGACGCGGCGCTCGCCTCTTTCGGGGCCGCGGACCAGGCGGCGAGCGGTGACGCGAACCAGAAGAATCTGGCAGCGATCGGTACGGCGCGGACCCGCCTCAACACGAACGACTACGCCGGCGCCGCGAGCGCGGCCGCAACCATTCCCGCCGACTGGGAGTATTACGTCCGAAGCAAGCAGGGCGGAGACTTCGGACAGCGGAACGCCGTCTTCGAACTCAATCAGCGCCAGCGTCGCTGGTCGATCTCCGACACGGAGGGAGAGAACGGCGTGGCGTTCCGGTCAGCCGCTGATGCGCGCGTGCCGTGGGAAGACAGCGGAGGCCCGGGCTTCGACCAGGAGACTCCGCTGTTCCACCAGCTCAAGTACACCTCCGAGGAGTCCGATGTGGTGCTCGGCAGCGGCCTCGAGGCTCAGCTCATCAAGGCCGAGGTCGAGCTGAGCAACGGCGGCCCGTGGCTGGCCACGCTGAATGCACTGCGCGGGGGCGTTGGGCTGCCGGCCCTGTCGGATCCCGGCGACCGTGACGGACAGGTCAGGATGCTCTTCGAGGAGCGCGCCAGGTGGCTGTTCGGGACCGGGCATCGCCTGGGTGACCTGCGCCGACTCGTGCGCCAGTACGGGTATCGGCAGGACGAAGTGTTCCCGACCGGCAGCTTCTTCAAGGGCGGCGCGTACGGGAGCGACGTGAACTTCCCGATCCCCTTCGAGGAGCATGAGAACGAAGCACTGTCGGGGCTGGAAGGACAGTCGCTGTGCCTGGACCGCGAAGCCTAGCCGCCAGCCAGGGCTGACTTCCGCGGCCTGCCTGCTCCACGCAGACGAGAGGGGCGTCCCGCCAACGAGGTGGGGCGCCCCTCGGTCATGTGCCCGTGCGGGTTCGGATGAGGATTACCCCATCGCCGGCATTGGTGCCGTAGTATGTGGTCGCATGCACGCCGGTGAGCACCTGAATGCGTTCGATGTCCACGGCCGGCAGCGCATCCAGAAGGCCGAGGTCGCGAACCTGGACCCGATCGATGTAGATCGGCATGTCCTCAACGAGCGAGATACTCGAGAAACCCCGACGGTGAACCCGCACGGGATCGCCGCTTGAAGACTCCCCGAAGTTTGCGTACCGGACCGTTCGCCGCAGCGCTTCCCACATCGTGGTGGCCTCGGACGCGAAGATCTGTTCGGCTGTAATCACGGTGCCTGCCTGCGCATCCGGCAGGTTCGGACGGGGACGTATGCCGCAGGCCGTGAGCAGCAGGGCAGCTAGCACGCTCAAGACGACCTTGGTCCCGATAGTGGCCAACGCTCAAGCCTCCGTCGAACTCAAGTTCCCTGGACCCGCCGGAGGAACTCTGCGGCGGTATCGATGAGAAGATACCGGAGCCTGGTGCGGTATCCAAGCGCGTCGCCCGGCACCGGTCCGAGCGGGTCGCCGATATCGGTCGCCGAAGTCCACCGGCGCTTCCCGACATCTGTTATCGTCTCTGGGTCCGGACTCTTCTTCGTTACCCAGCAAAGCAGGTGCCACATGACCGCGCTCACCCATCGAGTCGCCAGGATGCCGGTCGTCCTTTCCGTACTTCTCCTGCCGTGCCTCCTCGCCCTCACGCCAAGCCCGGCCCTCGCCCAGGACGGAGAACCCTTCCTGTCCCTCGGGGAGAGACGCGAACTCGAATCCAACGTCCTCGGCGAGCAGCGTGAGATCATCGTGGGCGTGCCGGCAGGCTATGAGAGCGGCGACGAGGCGTACCCCGTGGTCTATCTCCTGGACGGCCCGTCGCACTTCCACCACACGACGGGAACAGCCCGGTTCCTGGCCAGAAACGCCCGCATGCCGGACGTCATCGTCGTCGCCATTGCCAATACGGAACGGACACGCGACATGTCGCCTCCGATCCAATCCGACGCGGGCCCCCCGCGTCCGGGTACCGGCGGCGCCGACAACTTCCTCGAGTTCATCAGTGCCGAACTGATGCCGTTCATCGATCAGCACTACCGGACAAGACCGTACGCCATTCTCATCGGGCATTCGCTCGGTGGACTGTTCGCGAATCACGCGCTGGTGCATCGGCCGGACGTCTTCAACGCGTACATCTCGATCAGTCCGAGTCTCTGGTGGGACGAACAGCGGCTGGTCGCCCAGGCCGATTCCGCGTTCGACCACGTCGGCGACCTGGTCGGCGACTTCTACATGACCATGGGCAACGAGGGCGGTGCGATGCTCGGCGGCGCCCTCAAGTTTGCGGGTATTCTCGAAGCGAAGGCGCCCGAGGATTTCCGGTGGGATTTCAAGCTCATGGAG
Organism: Gemmatimonadota bacterium; assembly: GCA_009841165.1. Lineage (GTDB taxonomy): Bacteria > Gemmatimonadota > Gemmatimonadetes > Longimicrobiales > Gaopeijiaceae > Bin94. The sequence continues at coordinate 14,977 of VXMI01000072.1, forward strand.
GAGGAGAGCCACGGTTCCGTACCGCACAGATCGACCTACTACGGGTTCGAGAAGATCTTCGACGGCTGGAATCTGCACGATCCGGTCGGCCTCTACGTGGCGGCCGGCCTGGAGGCTGTCGACCGGCACTTCGCACGGGCGTCAGCGAGGTTCGGGTACGAGAGGACGCCATCTGTGGGGATTCTCGGCCCCATTGGCGGCCGGGCGCTCGAAGACGGCAACGCCGTCGACGCCGAGGCGGTCTTCTCACGCCTGATCGAAATGGACCCCAATCTGGCGCCCGCTCACAACGGGCTGGCCGAGGCACACGCCCTCATGGGCCATCGGGACCAGGCCATTGAGCACTATCAGCATGCCCTGCGGATCGATCCGAGGAACGGCCGCGCCCGCGAGAAGCTGACGGAGTATGGGGTCGACCTGTCGGACTATCCCGAGAGCGTGGACGTGGCGATCAGCGTGCTGGAGTCGTACGTGGGAACGTATGTCGTGCCCGACGATCCGGACGAGAGGCTTCGGTTCCTCCTTTCGAAGGGCGAGCTCGCGGTGGAACTCGAGGGCCGGACGTACGAACTGTACCCGACTTCGCCAACGCGTTTCAAGGTGGCGGCCGTTCCGGTCTACGTGACCTTCAGGTCCGATGAAGCGGGGAACGTGACCGGCGTTGCGATCGATCAGGCCGGCGAGACGACCGAGGCGACTCGCGTCAGGTAGGGCGTCACCTCGACGGGCGGATCCGGGCTCGGCCGAACAGCGTTCAGGGGCTGCCGCACCGGAATGCGCTAGGGTGTGCTGTCGTCGAGATGTGCCTCCAGCCAGGCGGCCCATCGTCGGTCTATGTCGCGCTGATGAACCGGGTCCGCAGGGAAATGTCCGTCGACGGGGTATGCGATGAACTGCGTCTTCACGCCGTTGTCCCGAAGGACGTGGTAGAGGATGAAGGACTCGGTGATCGGTACGCGCTGATCCCCCGTGTTGCAGAGAATCAGGGTCGGCGCCTCGATGTGCGCGGCGTAGGTGATGGGAGCCTGCTCCCGGAACGCCCGAAGGCGATCCGGATCGGTGAATGGCGAGCCGCCGTAGTAGGTTCGGACGGGTGCGTTGATATCGCTTAGAACGTACTGATCGATGTGATCGGTCACGGGGGCGCCGGCAACACCAGCGCGCCAGCGGTCCGGGTAGTTGCCGAGCAACCAGGTGGTCATGTAGCCGCCGTAGGACCAGCCCGAGACCGCCATCCGGTCGGGATCGGCAATCCGTCGTTCGATGAGCAGGTCGACGCCCGACATGACGTCCCGACCGGGCCCCTCGCCCGCGTCGTTCCATATGGCGGCCTGGAAGGCCGTCCCGCGACCGTCGCCGCCGCGGTAGTTGGGTTCGAACACCACCCAGCCGTGCGACGCGAGCCACTGCGCGCGTGCCGAGAAGGCCACGGTGGAAGTCCCGCGGGGTCCTCCGTGGATGAGGAGCACGAGAGGATACGCCTGGCCCGGTTGATACCCCGGCGGGTAGGTGAGGACGCCGTCCATGTCGAAATCGTCCGCACCGCGCCACTGAATGGATTCCCGGTGTCCGAGGTCCAGCGCGGCGATATGAGCATTGAAATCCGTGAGGCGTTCGAACGCCCCACCCGGTGCGCTCTGAGCATAGAGCTCGGTGGGACGATTCGGCTCGCTGGCGAGCATCGCGATCTGGCCGGAACCCGAGACCGACAGGCCCGACGAAGGAACGGCGCTGCCCGTATCGATGCGGCGAGCGCTGCCCTCCAGCGGCTGAATCCACAGACTCGCCGTCGTGGTGTCGTTGGCCAGGATGAGAAGAGAGCGGCCGTCCGGCATCCACCGGGATGTCCGGATGTTTCGGTCGAGCGCATGGGTGAGGCTGTGCCCGTCCCCGCCTTCCGCGGGCGCTACGTAGACCTCGTTGACGAAGCGCGTGTCCCCTTCATGAGGGAATGAGTAGGAGACAAGGGACCCGTCCGGAGAGAACGCCGCCCCCCCTCTCAGGCCATGCCTCGTCGAGTTGAGCGGTCGGATGGCTCGCGTCGAGGCATCCAGAATCCGGATGCTGTTGTCGTAGATATGCCTGGGCCCCGGCTCGGGCTGCTGTGCAAACGCGATCGCCTGCCCGTCCGGAGACCACGAAGGCGCGATCGACCGGCCGTCTGCCAGCGCGCTTCCGACCGACCATTCGCCCGAGGTGAGGCGCTCCGCCTCTCCGCCATCGGCGGGGACGAGCCACAGGTGCCGCGGACGCGACGCCTCCGTTAGCAGGTAGTTCACGTCCGCCTCGAAGGATCGGTTGTGACGCTCCGCTCCTTCGCGCATCTCCGGTTCCTCTTCCGAGACATAGGCAAAGGCGCCGCCGTCGGGGCGCCACGAGTAGGACCTGACGCCCGTCGGCGCGTCCGTAATTTGCGTCGCCTCGCCTCCATCGACGGGAAGGACGAAGAGCTGACGTCTTCCCTCGACCGGAGAAAGGAACGCCAGACTGGAGCCGGAGGGAGACCAGTCGGGCTGAGCGACGCTTCTGCGCGTCATCACTTTCTGTGCGCCCGTGGCCACGTCCACGAGCACGAGTTCGATATCGCGGCGATTCTCCTCGAAATCGGCACGGGAGACGATGACGGCGACGGAGCGGCCATCGGGCGAAATCTGCGGATCAGAGAGTCGAACGATCTCGCCGATATGATCGAGGCCGAAGCGCTCCTGGGCAGAGGCAGCGCTGGCAAACAGGAGCAGCAGGAAGACGAATCGAATGAAGTGCGACATGACAATCTGACACTAGCCGTCAAGCCGGCTGCGGGCCAGCCGCGGGTCGACCGGCTGATATCGTGCCGAGCCGACGAGACCGCGGCCGGATCTTCCGCCCGACGGACAGACCGGCCCTTGTCGAAGGGGACACCGTTGCGGCCAGTGAAGCTCAGGAGTATGCTCTCGAAAACACCACCGGGCGAGGGTTCCGCGCCCGGCGTGAGCCGACCGTAGCGAGGAAGAATCACATGACTGTCACACGGGTCTTGCAGAGTCTCTGGTTGGTGAGCGTCCTCACTATTCACGCGGCCTCTCCAACTGGGGTTTCGGCCCAGATCCCCCCCGAGACCGAAGCCCGCCTCACGTCGATCTTCGAGGCGCGGGACTTCGACGCCCGGTCGTTCCAGGCGACGTGGCTGCCCGACGGTACGGGATACACGACCCTCGAGGCCCAGTCGGGGACATCGGCGCGCGAACTGATCCGGTACGACGCCGCGAGCGGCGACCGCACGGTCCTCGCGTCCCTGCCAAACCTCACGCCATCTGGCGCTTCGGAGCCTTTGAGCATCTCCGGCTACCAGTTCGCCCCGGACGGCAGCTGGGTCCTCCTTCAAACCGACGGCGACGGCTTCTGGATGTTCGATGTGGCCACGTCCACGCTGAAGCAGGTGGAGGCGGGCGGCGGAAACACGATCTCCCCGGACGGAGGCCGCATCCTCTTCACCCGAGACGGTGACCTTCACGTCCACGACCTCCCGGCCGGTCAGACGACCCGCCTGACCTGGACCACGGCCGAGTCGGTTTCCAACGGCCGGGCAGTCTGGAGCCCCGACAGCAACCGGATTGCCTTCGTCCAGTCCGACGCCTCGGGGGTGCGAATGAGGTCCATGCTCGTGCCCACCGATCCCTCCTATCCCGCACTCCGACAGGTCCGATTCGCGCGAGTGGGCGGGACCATCGCCAAGCTGCGAGTCGGTGTGGTGGACGCACAGGGCAGGGAAGTCCGCTGGATCTCCATCCCTTCCCCGAACGAGGGCTTCTACCTCGGGCAGGTGAGCTGGGCGGAGAACTCCGAGGAGTTGCTGGTAGAGCAGTTCAGCCGGTTTCGGGACGAACGGGACTTCTTCGTCGCCAACGTGGTCACGGGCGAGGTCGACCGGATGTACCACGAGTCCGATCCGGCGTGGGTCGTCGCCAGTTATCGCCTGAACGCCGGCCTCGAGTGGATCCGGGGAGGCGACTTGTTCCTCTTCCTGACCGAGAAGGACGGGTGGCGCCACGCCTACGTGTATTCACGCGATGGCCACGAGGAACGCCTCCTGACTCCGGGAGCCAGCGACGTCATGGAACGGGGACCGGTCGATCACGGGAACGGGTGGTCCTACTTCTTCGCCTCGCCCCACAACGCCACGCAGCGCTACCTCTACCGGGTCCGGCTGGACGGGGCCGAAGGGCCCGAGCGGGTGACTCCCGAAGACCAGCCGGGCACGCATTCCTATGACTTCGCCCCCGACCTGCGGTGGGCTTTTCACACCTATTCCAACTTCGACACGCCCCCGGTAACCGCGCTGATCAGCCTGCCGGACCACCATATCGTCCGCGTTCTGGAGGACAACGCCGATGTCCGACGCCAGGCCGAAGCCACGACCACCCACCCCACGGAGTTCCTGCAGCTGGACATCGGGGACGGGGTGGTCATGGACGCGTGGATGATCAAGCCGCGCGACTTCGACCCGTCCCGCAAGTACCCGTTGTTCATCTACGTCTACGGGGAACCGCACGCGCAGACCGTCCTCGATCGGTGGTCGACCAGGAACAACTACCATCGCGCCATCGCGGACCTCGGGTACCTGGTCGTGTCGATCGAGAATCAGGGCACACCGGCGCCGAAGGGCGCGGAATGGCGGCGGGCGCCCTTTCCGACGATCGGCGTGCAGTCGACGGAGGAACATGCCGCCGGAGTCCTGGAGCTTGGCAGGGAGCTCCCCTACGTCGATTTGTCCAGGGTCGGGATCTGGGGGTGGAGCGGTGGCGGATCGAACACCCTGAATTCGCTGTTCCGGAGGCCCGATGTCTACCACGTGGGGATTGCCGTTGTCCCCAAGCCTCAGCCGCATCTGTACAACGCGTGGTTCCAGGAGATCTACATGGAGACCGTGGAGACGAACCCGGAAGGCTACCGCGTCTCCGCGCCCATCAACTACGCCGAAGGGCTCGAAGGGGACCTGCTCATCATCCACGGAACCGGGGAGACCAACACGCACCTGGAGATTGTCGAGGGGTTGGTGGACCGTTTGGTGGAACTCGGGAAAACCTTCGACTACACGGCCTACCCCAATCGAAACCATGGGCTGTCGGAAGGATCGGGCACGGTCCTCCACGTTCGCAAGCTCATGGTGCGGTACCTCCTGGACCACTTGCCGCCAGGGCAAATGTAGGTTCCCAGGCCGCTAGTCGCGCGAATCTCTTGACGCGCGACCACGTGTCCAGCGCCTCATCGATCATCCAATCCGTTAAGCCCGGCGGCCAGAGCAACGGACAGCGTCCCGGCTCTGGGCTCGGCCCGCTGTTACATCACTGATGATCGTGATCATACCCTGTCTCTTGACAGAATTATCGTGCAATAATCATGATTATCTTGATAATGCGATCTTCTAATCGCGTCCACGATTCGCCAAACTCCGATGGACCAGATGGAGTATCTGCACCGCCGCCAGGCGTTCGGTCGCGACGAACAGAGAGAGTCGGCCCAACAGCCAGGCGACCCCGCGCAAGGTGTACACTGGCACTCGCCGTTCGGGTTCCGATGGATCGCCGTCTATGGCGCCTTTCTCCTCTCGCCATTCCTGGAAGCCTGCACGGACGATACCCCGACCACCCCCGCAGGTCTGGACGCGGCTGTCCAGAGCGCCATGGGGATCACGGCGGACAGTGCCCGGATCATCATCGATCCTCATTGGCTGACGCTCGAAGGCACCGGGGCGACCGGCACGCTCACAGCCAGGGTGACCGACGCTGACGGGAACGCGGTGGCCTCACCGCAGGTGACGTGGGCCAGCGCCGATGCGACGATCGCGACGGTCAGCGAGGCGGGGAACGGGGTAGGGCAGGTCACGGCGGCGGGTCTCGGTAAGACCAGGGTTACGGCGACATACAATTCCGTGACCGCCGATGCCACCGTGGAGGTCGCGGTGCCGCTGACCGACCGGGAGATACTCGAGGTCCTCTACGAGGCCACGGGGGGCGACGGCTGGACCGACGACACGAACTGGCTGAGCAACAAGGACTTATCGGAGTGGTACGGGGTCGGGATGTCCGGGGACAAGGTGGATGACCTGCGACTCTACGACAACAACCTGGTCGGTACAATTCCGCCCGAACTCGGAGGGCTGGACGAACTGTTCATCCTCTCCCTTGGCGACAACAAGCTATCGGGTCCGATCCCGCCTGAGCTTTCGAAACTCAGGAGACTTCGCGACCTGCTCCTGTACGGCAACGCAGAGATCAGCGGCAGGCTGCCCCCCGAGCTGGGGTACACCGGAGGACTCGAGTACCTCTCCACAGATGGTACGAACCTCAGTGGTCCCGTCCCGCTGACCTTCGCCAACCTCGATTTGACCCACTTCTATTTCGACCGCGACAACCTTTGTATTCCCGCCGGCCTCGAAGCGTGGCTGACGACGGTCCGGGAAACGGAAGACGACTATTCGGTCTGCACCGACCAGATCACCGTCGATCCCGGGTCGCTGTACTTCGAGGCACCGCCCCTCGGCGACACTGCCAGACTGGCGGCCGAGGTGATAACCGCCGAAGGGAACAGGGTGGACGACGCGACGATTACGTGGTCGAGGGCCGACACGACCATCGCCACGGTCGATTCCGAGGGACTGGTGACCGCGGTCGACTACGGCGTGACGCAGGTCACGGCGACCTCCGATTCGCTCACCGCCACGGCCGAGGTGGAGGTCGTCCTCACGCTCACCGACCGGCAGGTCCTCGACAGCATCCACCAGTTGATGGGCGGCGAGAACTGGACGGACACCACGAACTGGCTGAGCGAAGAGCCGCTCTCCGGGTGGTACGGGGTCGAAACCAACGATGCAGGGAAGGTCGTCAGCCTGTTGCTGGGGCACAACGGCCTTGCGGGGCCGATGCCGGACATCCTGGCGGAGTTGGGCGACCTGGTCACACTCGATCTGGGTGGCAACGCGATCACGGGAGAGGTTCCGTGGGCGCTGGGGGATTTGCCGCAACTGCACACGCTTGTGCTGAACGACAACGCACTCGAGGGTCGGCTGCCCGAGAGCTTGGGTTCCCTGGCCGCACTCCGGTATCTCCACATCGGCACCAACGAATTGAGCGGCGTGGTTCCGCGATCCTTCCGGCAATTGGCGCTGGACACCCTCTACGCCGCCGGCTCGGGGGTGTGCGTGCCGCCCTCGCTGAACGAGTGGTTCGTCGGCATCGGGCAGACCGACGATGTCGACCGTTGCGTTGCCTCCCTGGCGATCAAGGTCGCCGACCTGTCCTCGCTGACCTTCTACGCCATCGGCGAATCCGGTACCCTGTCCGCCACCCACGTGAGCGCCGAGGGGGACACCACGCACGAGGCGTCCGCCACCTGGTCGAGTGGAGACGCCGCTGTCGCGTCGGTGGATGTCCTTGGGAAGGTCACCGCAGTCGGCGAAGGAGCCACCGAGGTGACGGCCAGCTACAACTCGGTGACCGCATCGATTGCGGTCGAGGTGGCGCTGCCGGAGAACGACCGGGACGTGCTGGGGATCCTCTACGACCGGACCCACGGCACGGCGTGGACTGACGGGGCCAACTGGTTGAGCGATGAGCCGCTCTCCGAATGGGCGGGGGTCGAAACCGACGAAAGCGGCCGGGTGGTGGAACTGTCCCTGCCGGGCAACAACCTGCGGGGGACGCTGCACGCGTCCATCAGCCAACTGGACCAGCTGGTCACCCTCGACCTGACCCGGAATTGGATCACCGGCTCGATTCCTCCCGAAATCGGGAATCTGAGCCGCCTTCGCGACCTGGCACTGAGCGTCAACGGATTCTCCGGGAAGCTGCCGTCGGGGCTGGGGGCACTGGCCAGCTTGCGGAAGCTCAATATGGTGGCGACGAGCCTGTCCGGTCCTGTGCCCGCGTCCTTCGCCGCTCTCGAGCTGGACAGCTTCCTGGTGGGCGGTACCGAACTGTGTGTGCCCCCTTCGCTGGCCACGTGGCTTGGCGCGATCCCGCAGAAGGACAGTCCACCCGAATGCGCCGCCCGTGTCTCGGTAGAGCCTTCCACGCTCACCTTCGGTGCGGCTGGCCAAACGGCGCATCTCTCGGTGACGGTGGTCGACGCCGAGGGCAATGTGGTGGAGTCGCCGAAGGTCACTTGGGAGGCCGCAGATCGGTTGGTCGCGACGGTCGACCCAACGGGGCTGGTGACGGCTCGAGCCGCCGGAATCACGGCTGTAGCCGCCACCTACGCATCCGTCACCGCCGGCAGCGCCGAGGTGGCGGTGAGCCTGCCCGGCAGCGACCGAGCCGCCCTCGAGGCCCTATACCACGCCACCCGTGGGGACGACTGGAAGGACAACACCAACTGGCTGAGCGATAAGCCCCTCGAAGAATGGTATGGAGTCCAAACACGAGGCGGCCGTGTCGATTACCTCAATCTGGGCAAGAATAACCTTGACGGGCAGATCCCCGCCGCAATCGGCCTGCTGGACACCCTCTTCATCCTCGACCTGAGGGGCAACGCCATTGCCGGGGCGATCCCGCCCGCGATCGGACGACTGCAGGGTCTCCGCGACCTGACGCTTCGTGACACTGGGCTGGAAGGCTCCGTGCCGCCCGAGATCGGCAACATGAAGGGACTTGAGTACCTCAGCCTTACCAACACCAAACTCTCTGGCCCCCTGCCCGAGACCTTCGCCAACCTCAAACTCGATCAGTTCTACCACTCCGGAACCGGCTTGTGCGTCCCGCGCTCGCTGGCGGCGTGGTACGAGACCCTGGACAAGCCCGACCCGCTGCCGTGCATTCCGGACACCTCGGACCGCGAGACGCTCACCACGCTCTATGACGAGACAGGCGGTCCCGGGTGGCGAGATCAGCGCAACTGGATGACGGACAAGGGCGTGAACACCTGGGAGGGCATCGCTACCGACGAGGAGGGCTACGTCACCGAAATCTTTCTTGCGTGGAACAAGCTCACGGGCAGCATTCCGCCCCAACTTGGAAACCTTGCCCGCCTTGAGGTGCTCGCCTTGTACGGCAACGATCTGAAGGGCCGGATTCCGCCGGAACTCGCCACGCATCTTCCCGTGTAGTCCGACAAGGTCTAATGGGTAGGTCATAACACTTTACTGGACAACGTGTTCTGCGGTATCCACGGCGCTTTACCGTCTCTTGCCGTCCATCGCCATCCCGTGTATTCTTCCAGATGTAGTGCTGCAATAAGTGATACACCATAAGGATGGAACACCATGACGAAGCGACCGAGGACGCTGAGCGCCGCCTTCGTGCGAACGGTCAGCCGACCCGGAGTCTACGGCGACGGACGCGGCGGACGCGGGCTGAGCCTTCGCGTACACCGGACACTGGACGGCCGGATCACCAAGACGTGGCGGCAGCGCGTCAGGATCGAGGGGCGGCTCACCT